>SVCW01000004.1 GCA_015058155.1 Clostridiales bacterium
AATAACGCAATGCAAAAACCACGAAAAAACGCAATAAGCTTTTGTTCATGGTTGCCTCGCGAAGTACCGGTAGCGATTTGCCGGCTCATTTCTATCCGATTCAGAAAGAAAAGGCAACCACGAGCATCTGGTGCCAAGATAAAAACGACGTTTTTTCGTCGTTGTAGAAATCTGGCGGTTGAAACGAATATTAGCCCCAATTCGACTTCGTGTTCCCGGCAGAGTTCAATTCTCCCTTTTACCTTTTGGACTGATTTGGATACAAAAAACTTCCATCCGTCGAAATGACTGATGGAAGTTTGTTCGCTGATCACAACTGTTCGATAAATTGGAATTTTACTCTCTGTATTACTTCAAGCTCTCTATTTCAGACTGCTAATTTCATTTTGCAAATTTGCTAAAAATCTGCCAGCATGAGCACCATCCATCTGCGTATGATGAAATTGAAAAGAAAGTGTTAGATAATATCGAAACCATTTATTTTTGTATCTACCCCAAATGATAAACGGATTATTGAAAATACCGCTGTTCATACCAACAGCACCATCAATGTCTGTATCAATAATCGCCGATGTCCCGATTACCATACTATCGTTTGACAAGTCTCTATCTTGACAGCTCTCTGCAACTTGAATGGTATATTTTGAATACTGCTTATTGTATTCCTCCAAATCTTCCACATATAAAATGTCACAAGAGCTGACTTCGCCATTTTTATTCTTCACAATTGTATTTACTGCAATCTTATCATATTGCATAAGTTTTTCGCCGACAGGAAGGATGTAAAACTCTTTTATACCCACTGCTGCCTTGCCAATACAATAATCAAGAAGCATATTAAATCTCATACCTTTTCTTTTACTGATTCTTATAAGATTGGTCACATCTAACGTCTTAAAAAAAGTCACCATTGGATTGGGTGCTTTCATCCATAATTCATATGCCATGGCCCTCGTTGTGTCTTTTGGATTTAGTTCTTTTATCATTTTACATCCTCCTTTTCTTTAGGAGAGATAGTAAAACGTTGTGTCGGATAGCCATATTCTATCATCAATTCTCTTTCTGCAAAACCCAGATTCTTTAACAACTCACGATGTCCTGTATCCGCTCTATCACCTTCACGATAGGTCGTCATACTGATTTCCTTCCCAGGTAAGTGTGTTTCTAAAAGAACATCTAAAAATAGTTTTTGAATGTCCTGTTTGCGATATTGTGGATGTATACCCAAAAAATCAATACAACTCAGATTATCAGAAAAAGCCATCGCACCAACTAAAATACCGCCATCTTTTAATATAAGAGCATGTTTTTCCTCTATATGCCTTGTTATCTCGTTCAAATAGTCTTCTTCATTCATAACTGGATACCCGTCGATCACTAATCGCATCAAATCCATCCAAATCGGGATATCACTTTTTTCAGCAAAACAAATATCATCCTTTGTAAAATCTTTATTAACTATATTTCTGTATAATGTAAATCTTAACTGTAATGGGTAGAACTCACGATTCTCCCGATACTGTGCAGGTGGAATTTTATACATCGACTTAAATGCTGAAGAAAATGCCTGCTGGCTCTCATAACCGCAAATAAAAGCGATTTCAATAATCGGTTTATCCGAAAAAACCAATAATTTTGCTGCTTCAGTCAACTGTCGACGTCCAACATAGTCATGAATCGTCATACCTACTGTATCTGAAAACAACCGATGCAAATGATACTTTGAATAGTGGACTGCTTCAGAAATTATATCTAAATCCAACTTGTTACTAAGATTGTTTTCAATATAGTCAATAACTTTTTCGATATTAGCAATATTACCGTTCACTATTCATTCCCTCCTTTCGTAGAAGGATTATAGCAAAAAATAAAATACTTGTTTTAATAATTCTTGCTATTCATAAACAATCATATTCTTTGATTCAGATAATATTTTCCCTTTATATTCACATTTATAAATTGGAATTGGATTACTTGGGTCCACGATCTGTAATAATATAAAACTCTTCTTGAATTGCAGAAAGTGTTGCAATGGAGCATACAGCTATGGCAATGTAATTCAATTCCCAAAAAGGTATTGTCAAAGGCAATAAGAACAGAAGAAGTCCTGTTACTTTGTTCATAATCGTATGCAAGGATATAAACTGTTTTTTAGAAACATATCCCCATATGATATTGCTGATTTTGATAACCGCAATCACACCACTCCATATCCACAACCATTGTGGAATATGGAGTGCTGGCAACAACTTAAACAAAGATACCACTACAAAAATGAAATCGGCAATCGTGTCCAGTTGGCTTCCAAACTTGCTGGTACTCTTTGTTTTTCTGGCGATTGTTCCATCTACCATATCACTAAAACCGCATAGGAGATATGTGATATAAAAGTCTAAAGAAAATGCAGGAAAGAACAGCAACAAAATACTGCCGAAAATACGACAACCCGTGAGTATATTTGCAATATGCTTCGTCATCTGGTCACCTACAAATTCTAATTTGTCCTTCAGTTCACTTTATCATATTTCCCTGTTCCCATCAATGCTTAGTGAAACTGCCGGAGTTGAAACCCATCAGTCCAAAAGTAAAAAGGGACAAATTCAACGTTTTCTTGCACAACAAACATTTGTATGATATAATTTAGTTTACTATTGTCAAATTTGCAGGAGGGATTATTATGACTAGAACAATTTACCAGCCATCTGACCTCAATAACAATGAATTCATCAGAGAAATGTCAGCAAAGCTTGAAACTATTGACGTTATCGACTCTGAACTTTATACAAAATATGATGTTAAGCGCGGACTCAGAAATGCTAATGGCACAGGCGTACTCGTAGGTCTTACAAAAGTCAGCAATGTTGAAGGCTACGAAGTAAACGAAAAGAACGAAAAAATTGCTGTCCCAGGTAAGCTTTATTACAGAGGCTACGATGTTGAAGACATCGTAAAGGGCTGCATTGAAGAAAACAGATTCGGTTTTGAAGAAACTTCATATCTTCTTCTTTTCGGCGAACTTCCTAGCAAGAAGCAGCTTGACGAATTCAAAGCACTCCTCGCTATGAAGAGAAAGCTTCCTGAAGGATTTGCCCGTGACATGATCCTCGTGGCGCCGTCACCTGACCTTATGAACAAGCTTGCAAGAAGTATCCTTGCGCTCTATTCATACGACGATAATCCTGACGATATCTCAGTTCAGAATGTTTTAAGACAGTCAATCGAGCTTATGGGTTACTTCCCTGCTCTCATCGCATATGCTCACACAGCAAAACACAACTTCTTCGATAACGAGAGCCTTTATCTACATTATCCGATTCCTGAACTCAGCACAGCAGAAAACATCCTGAGAATGATTCGTCCGACTGGAGAATTCACTAAGCTTGAAGCAAGCCTTCTTGACCTTTCACTTATTCTTCATGCCGAACACGGTGGTGGTAATAACTCATCATTTACGACTCACCTTATTTCATCATCAGGTACTGACACTTACGCTGCGATTTCAGCTGCAGTAGGATCTCTCAAGGGTCCTCGCCACGGTGGTGCAAACATCAAGGTAATCAACATGCTTGAAGACCTCAAGGCAAACGTAAAGGATATAACAAACGAAAAGCAGCTCGAAGAATATTTCATCAAACTTATAAAGGGTGAAGTGAACGACAGAACAGGTGTAATCTACGGACTCGGTCATGCAATCTATACAGTATCCGATCCGCGTGCCGTTGTTTTAAAGGACATGGCGAAGAAACTTGCAGAATATAAGGGACTTGAAGAAGACTACGCTTTATGCGAATACATTGAAAACAAGGTTCCGGATATCTTCAGAAACTACACAGGCACAAATTCACCTCTTCCTGCAAACGTCGACCTCTATTCAGGTTTCGTATACAGCGCACTCAATATTCCGAAGGACATCGCTACTCCGCTCTTTGCTACAGCAAGACTTTCAGGATGGTGTGCACACAGACTTGAAGAAATCGTTTCAGGCAAGAAGCTTATGCGACCTGCTTACATGGGCATCCAGCCGCACAGAGAATACGTTCCTATGTTTGACAGAGGCGGAAAATTCTAAAATTCAGTATTACGAAATGCTCCTTTTTTGTGTTATAATGTATGAAGCACAGAACAGGAGCGTTTTTTATATGTACAATATTAATGACTTTATAATTTATGGCAGCACAGGCGTTTGTAAAATAGAAGACATTTGTACACCTGATTTCGCAAAAGAACTAGGAATTGATAAGCTATACTACAAAATTTCACCGGTTTACAGAAGCGAAACCATCTACATTCCGATTGACACAAAAAATTATATGCGTCCAATCGTGACAAAAGAAGAAGCCGAAGATTTAATCTCAAAAATGCCACAAATCAAAGAATCAGATTTTGAAGGAAAAGACCACAGAGCACTTGCTGAAAAATATAAACTTTCAATCAAGACTCATGAATGCGAAGATCTCATCAGTCTTATCAAAACAGTATATTTCAGAAGTCAGGACATGATAAGTCAGGGCAAGAAACCGGGTCAGACTGACATGCAGTATATGAAGCAGGCAGAAGATCTCCTTTACGGTGAACTTGCAGTTGCTCTTGAAATATCCATAAAAGAAGTAAGAAAATACATCGAAAACAAAATAGGAAAATAAAATGCAAGGCAGAGTCCGTTAAGGATTCTGCCTTTTTGCATAGAAAATAAGCTTTGTATTTATGTTTCTTTAGTCAGGTCGATAATACGCGTGCAGATGCGCTCGAGAAGCGCCGGCGAATGACTTACTGCTATAAGACCTGCCTCACGACTACGTATTTCCTCAATGAGAAAATCCCATATTTGTTTCTGTGTGATGAGATCGAGCATCGTGCTGATTTCATCAGCAAGTATGAAACGTGTGCGCGGGGACAACGCCCTTGCGATACAGAAACGCTGGAGTTCGCCGCCCGAAAGTTCCTGCGGAAAACGATTAAGCCATTCATCACGTATTCCCAATCCTTTTATCACATGCTCCGGTATGTCTCCAACTTCTTCAAGAACATGTTTCATCCTGAGTCTCGGGTTCAGCACTGTTTCAGGGTGCTGCCAGATCATCTGAACAGGACAGTAACCTTTATATGAAGATACCGGCTTACCGTCGAGCAGAATTTCTCCGGCGAGCGGCTTTTCATATCCCGCAATAAGTTTGCAAAGTGTCGTCTTTCCGAAACCTGAAGGGGCAATAATTCCGACACGTTCTCCCGACTCAATCGTAAGACTGAAATCGTCATAAAGGATACGTCCGCTATATTCACTGACGTTTCCCGTATATCTGAATTGTATGTTGTTTACTTCGAGTTTCATTTCTCCTCCCAGTTTTTCGGCATCGACTTATACAACTCTTTAGTATACGGATGCATAAATACATCTTCGCCTGTGCTCACCTTTTCGAAATCTGCAGGTCTCACTTCATCAATCGTCTCTCCATCACGAAAAACAACGATTCTGTCTGCGCACTCAAGCGCAAGTTCTAAATCATGTGTTATGAGAAGTACGCCTGCACCATCGTCTGCCATCTCACGGAAATGTGAAATGACCTGTTTTGCAACTTCTATATTGAGGCCCGGCGTAGGTTCATCCGCTATTACAAGTTTCGGATTTTCCATGACTGCGCTTGAAATAAGGATGCGCCTTGCCATTCCGCCTGACAGTTCGAAAGGATAGAGTTCAGAAGTTCTTTCGGGGAGATTGTACCTTTTGAAAAGTCCGGATATCTTTTCTTTTGCCGATGTTTTACCTCCGTCTAATCGTGCGCTTTTTCCCAGCGCCAGCTGTTTCCCCGTCTTCATGAGAGGATCAAGGTAAGCAACGCTCTGAGGCACAAGAACGATTTCGCTTCCGCGAAGTTCCTTCTGCCTTTCCGGCGTAAGCTCTTCACCCATATATTTCAAATCGCCTTTATAAGATGCGTTGTACGGAAGGATTCCGAGGATTGCATGCGCAAGAAGTGATTTTCCGGATCCGCTTGCACCGACAATTGCGACAAGTTCTCCTTCTCCGACTCTGATATTTATATTCTTTACTGTGCTGAGGTCCTTCTTCGTGAATGTACCATCGTACTGGTCAAAACTTATTGAAAGGCCTTTTACCTCAAGCACAGGATACTTTTCATTACTCATTCTGCTGCCCTCCTTATTCATGCGCACTCGAAGGATCTAGAATTCTTCGGAGTGATTTGCCTGCAAGGTCAAAGAGCATTACCGTAACTACAAGAAGCATTCCCGGAAACAAAGCTACCCACCACTGACCTGTTGCAAGATATCTCATGCTTTCAGACAAAATAATTCCTACGGCCGGCTGCTCTGCCGGAAGTCCGAATCCCAGAAAAGTAATGCTTGCTTCATGAAGTATTGCATGTGGGAAAAGAAGAATAAGTCCGACAATAAACTGCGGAAGTACGTGCGGAAGCATATGCTTATACGCAATTACAAGTCGGCTTACGCCGAGTTTTTCCGCAACCTTTACGTATCCACTCTCACGAAGCTGGAGGATTTCTCCTCTTATTACTCTCGCAAGAGACATCCAGTGTGAAAGTGTAATTCCTACGAGGACGCCGGTAAACCCTTTTCCACATGCATAAGAAATCAGGATGAGAAGCAGTATATGCGGCACACCCATAATGAGGTCAATGACCCATGTAATAATACTGTCTACAGCTTTGCCGCAAATGGCGGCAAGCGTTCCTAGTACGAGCGCAATGACAGCGCTTGCAAAGGCAGTAAGAAGACCGATTCTTATACTGAGAGAAAGACCACAAAGCGTACGAGGAAGCATATTTCTTCCCATAAAATCTGTTCCGAAAAGATACCTGCCGCAAGGCGCAAGATTACTCCTCGAAAAGTCTGTAACCATTGCAGCTTCTTTCAAGAATACTCCCGAGATTGTAATCGCCGCTATGAAAGTCACGGAAATCGCAAAGAGAAGAACCGAACGCTTTCTCATATTCATCAGCGCTCACCCCCTCTTCTGATTCGAGGATCAACAACTCCGTACAAAACATTTGCAATAAGATTGCCTGTAAAAACTATTCCCGCCATTATAAGCGTAATTCCAAGAAGAAGCGGCACATCTGCGCCAAGCCCTGCATTTACAGCAGCCTGACCGAGTCCCGGATATGAAAAGACTTCTTCAACAAGTACAGACCCTCCGAAAATTTCCGAAACAGAAGCAAACTGAAGTGTCATCGCAGGCAGTATGATATTTCTTATGCCGTGATTCTTTACAATGGAAAGTGTGCTCTCTCCGCGCGCCTTTGCAAAGAGCACGTAATCGCTTTCCATGACATCTATCATTTTTTCGCGCGTATGAAGTGTGATATTGGCAATTCCCGTTACACTGAGAGTGAGTGCCGGAAGTATCGCATGAAGGAGCTTATCTCCAAAAGTAACTTCCGATGCAAGCTGTCCGATAGGAACCGAAAGACCTACCGGAAGGATTCCGAGATATACCGAGAAAAACATGAGAAATACAAGAGCCAGCCAGAATGACGGTGTCGAGGCAATGACAAGTGTAACTGTATTAATCGCCTTATCAATAAACCTGCCACGGTTCACACCAGCAAGCACACCAAGCGCAAAACCGAGTACACCTGAAAATACCCATGCGAAAAGAAGCACTATCACGGAGTTCGAAAACTTTTCAAATACAACTTCCATTACAGGTCGTCTGTAAAGAAGTGAAGTTCCCATGTCACCGCGAAGCACATCGCCCGCCCAGTTCATATATCTCTCAAAAGGAGGTGTGTCAACGCCCCAGTATTCGCGCAGTTTTTCAATCTGCGCCTCGCTCATTCCTGCAAGTGCTGCCTCGCCGACATTTGCCTGAAGCGGGTCAATCGGCGAAATAGATACGAGCACAAACGAGAGAATACTCACCGCTATGAGCAGGAGCACCATTCGCCCCAGCTGTTTAAAACTATAACTAACAATTCGTCTCAATACGTCAAAATCCTTCTAATTTCAATATTTATCGCCTATTTACGATAAACAGTTTCTATTCTGCACTTTCCCATGTCCACTGATCAACGTTGTTAACTAATGACCAGCCATGACCATGAGGATGAATTTTCTGTTCAGCTACCTTAAGTCCGTCGCGTGTCCAGTAAAGATGATCAATATTTACAATCCAGACCCAAGGTACTTCTTCTACTACTACTTCCTGGGCATCCTGCCAGAGCTCATATGAGTGTTCAAGATCTGACTCTGAAAGAGCCTTGTCCATAAGCACGTCAGCATCAGCATTACCGTAAGGGGAATACTGTGCAAGACCGTCTCCTGCTACAGAATGATACATATTATATACTTCCATAGGTGTATGGGCACCCCAGCCCCATACCATTGGTTCTCTCTGCGCTCTGTCATATGCTACGTCCCAGCCTACTCCTTCATAAGTAACCTTGATTCCGAGAAGTGAAAGCTGATTTGAAACTTCGGCAGCAATAGCCTGACGGACAGAGTCGCCCGATGAGTACATGATATTAAGCTCTGCACGCACTCCATCTTTCACGCGAATGCCGTCATCGCCAGAAACCCAGCCTGCTTCGTCAAGAATCCTTACTGCTTCATCAAAGTCATATTCCACCACGCTTCCTTCATAGAACCATGGAAGGCCGTCACATACACTGTAAGCTGCAGTGCCATATCCATTGAGGATGTTATCAATAAGTTTTTCTCTGTCTATACCGATGTTGATTGCTTTTCTCACAGCTGCATCACAAGTCACATTGTTTCCTTTTTCACCGTTGTCAGGAACTGCAGGAAGACTTATTCCTCTATTGTCAACACTCTTCATCGCAATAAGTGAATAGCCATTAACAGTCTGCTTTGAGTAAGTAGCTGCAGTGTATGCGATATCAACCTGTCCTGCCTTTACTGCTGCAAAAGCAGCATCTTCAGTCATGAACACTATCACTACCTTCTTCATGAGAGGTGCTTCACCATAGTATTCAGGATTTGCTTCAAGAATAATCTGCTGACCCTTATCCCACTGCTTTAGCACATATCTTCCGGAACCAACAGGATCAAGTCCGTAGTTTTCATCGTATGCATGTTCAGGCACGATACCTACAATCGCCATGCTGTACGGCCAGATTGAATACGCACTGTTCATGTGGAACTCTACAGTAGTATCGTTCACAGCAACTGCCTCACGAAGCATTGTAAAATCATTCACTGTGCTCTTTTCCTTAACAGTGTTGTATGTAAAGGCAACGTCGCCCGCTGTAAGCTTTTCACCATCTGTAAAATAAACATCATCCCTGATTTCAACTGTCCAGAGAAGTCCGTCATCTGAAACTTCAACTGAAGTCGCAAGGTCATATTCAATTTCAAGTTCATTGTTTGTTACAGTAAGAGTGCTCTGGATAAGCGGTTCATGAACGTGTTCTCCCGCACCCCAGCCGTATGCCGGATCAAACCCAGCTTCCGGTTCCGAATTCGGACCCATGGCAATTATTACTTCATCACCAGGACGGGAAACATCTTCAGTACTGCCACCGCACGCAGCAAGTCCCATCACCATAACAATTACAAGTGTAATGCAAAATACTTTTCTAAACATATTCTTAATAATTCTCCCTCCACTTAGGCATTTTTCCAAAAAACAAAAAATGCCGAAAATAAGGTGCCGATTCCCAGCACTCCTTACCTTCATGGCAAATTGTGCGCCTTCCTGACGCCATATCATAACAATTATATCTTAGGCACTTAATTTTTGTCAATAAAAAAGGCGGCATTGAATGCCGCCGACACTTCGTCTGATTACTTAGATGTGAAGAGTATACCGGTCCAGAAAACTCGAAACTGCATTCACGCAAGTTTCTCTATCCACAAGATATCCGAGAGCATGCTGTGCTCCGGGGATAATAACGAGTTCCTTTTCTGTATGACAGATTTCATAGTTTTCCTTTGCCATTGAAAGAGGAACAAGCCCGTCCTTCTCTCCGTGAATAAAGAGAACCGGTCTCGTACAGTCGTCAAGCGCTTCGGTAGTTGAATAGTCGCTGAAACCGAACCCTGCCTTTTCATTACAGATAGCTTCCATAGCATATAAGAACGGGAATGCAGGTAAATGAAGATCCTTCTTTACGATATGACGGAAGAGTCTGTATGGCGAAATGAAAGCACTATCAGCAATAATACCGCGCACATTTTCCGGAAGTTCACTGAATCCTGCTGCCATAAGTACGCTTGTTGCTCCCATCGAAAGGCCATGAAGGAAAACATTTTCATCCTTTCCGAATCTTCTCTGGATAACACCTGCCCACTCAACAACGTCTCTGCATTCGTTGATTCCGTAAGTCATATACTGACCTTCACTCTTTCCATTTGCACGCTGATACGGCATTACAACTCTGTAGCCTTTTTCATGGTAGAAACGTGCTACATTGCCGAAGTCTTTAAGTGGTGAGCTTGCAAAGCTATGAACGCTTATTACAGTTCCTACAGCATTTTCAACATCAAGAATCTCAGCTGCGAGAGTAAGATTGTCAAAACTCTTAGTATAGATAGTTTCGAGTTTCTGGCTCTTGAGCCATTCCTTACCTGCTGCAACTGTTTCTGTATATTCTCCGTACTGATCCTTCGACTCCGCCTGTGACGCAACGATATTGTGCGGATTTCTTCCCTGTTTTCTCTTATCAGGTCTTACGATAGCGAGATTGAAAAAGTAATTCGCTGTTCCGTAAAGCGCACTTGTAGCAAGTGCAGCTCCTCCGACTGACCCGAGAATTATATTTCTGACTGTTTTCTTCTTCATTCCAATCCTCTCCGATTCCAACTTGTTGATTTGGCAACTTTACTACATTATAACAAGTCAGACTATACTTTTGAAGTGTGAATTAGTGAGTGTATTCAAGAATTTTAATCTGATCTCCGAATTCCTTCTTTACTGCAGCCATGATTGCTTCGTAATGAGGACACTTGAATCCGATAGGAGTACCCTTGCTCATGCATGATGCAAAAGCGATTGTATCGGTTCCTCTCTTGATGTATTCTCTGATTCTTAAATTGATCTGCTTTCCAGGGCAACCTCCGCAACTTACAAAACCATTGATGATAATATCTTCTTCGATTCCTTCAAAAGCTCCCATTCTCTTGCTGATAACCTTAAAGTCCATTGAACCAGGGCAGTAAACTTCAGTCTGCTGGCATCTGATAATTCCGAGTTTCATAATTAACACCTTCCTGTTTATAATATATCCGCGCATGTTACATACATGCACATATTGCAACTTGTCTTATCAACATTATATACAAAGCCGCATTTCTTTTCAATCACTCTTTCCTGATAATCGCAGAGCATATTTCAATGCTTGTCCGCATATACTTTTACAGGGATTAATATACGAAAGGGGATAATAAAAATGAAAATACGTAATCTGCATGAACTTATAAACACGAGCGACACTTGTCGCCAGATATTTCTTTCACTTCCGGTTCAGATCCAGATGGACCTCCACGAGTGTAGCGATGTAATCCGCTCCGAACGCGACCTTATCGCAGCAGCAAAAAGCGCTGCCGCTTCGAGAAAGAAACTCGAAAACTGCAGCGCCCTAAGTATACCTGTTAGAATGTAGCTATATTTTCACAATATCTCATGAAGATTGTTGCAATCTGTGCTCTGTTTGAATCTTCAAGAGGATCGAGATAGTAAGTTGATGTACCGTTAATGAGGCCTGTGTCAACTGTCCAGTTCATCGCATCGTACGCATAACCGGAAATTTTTTCAACGTCTCTGTACTGGCCGATACTCATGTCAGCATTCACGTCAATACCCTTGTACTTTGCATATCTGTAGAAGATTGCCGCCATCTGCTGACGAGTCACTACATCATCCGGACCATATGTATCGTCACCGTATCCAAGGACGATTTCGTTTGATACAGCCCACTCAATCGCATCCGAATACCAGAGTCCGGCTTTAACATCATCGAAAGATCCTCTTGTCTTCACTTCAGGAGAACCTTCGAGTCTGTAGAGTACAGTCACGATTGTCGCTCTGTCAGTCTTTGCAAAAGGCTCGAATTTATTATTGTCAACGCCCTTCATGATGCCCTTTGCAACAGCGTAGTGAACAGCGTCGTGATACCATGCTTCGGAATCAGTGTCTGTAAAACCTGTAACCGGACAAGTTGCATCACCCATACAATTATCAACCTTAGCCATAGTATCATCAGGAACCGGTTCAGGAGTTACTTCAGTGCTTCCTGAAGGTTTTCCCGGTTTCTTCGGTGCTTTTTCTGTTGCAGGGAATACTGCAACAACAATGTTTGAATCTGCGTCATTTGTCACAGCCGCACCGTTTACAACGAAAGCATTTTCACTAATGCCCGCAGTTGTATAGTTGCTGTCAGGCGTGATTGTAACAATCGCAGTGTAAGTTGTATTGTACGCAAACTTTTCAGTTACAGCAGGTTCCCAATCAATTGTAGCAGTGTAACCGACACCTGAAGCTGTAGTCTGAGGAACAGCCTTCGCTACAGGAGCAGTAACCTCAATTTCAGGACTGATTGGCTTAGGCTCTACAGTAACTGAAACAGGGATGTTTTCTACAATGTTGTAGTGATCTGTATCCACAGGTGTGAATGTCACAACAAAGTTGTTAACACCTGCGTTGCCAACGCTTGCAGTACTGTCTTCCCAGCTGAATCCTGCTGGAAGATTTATATCCGCAAGAGTCTGTCCGTAAACTGCAGTTAAACCACTTGGTACACTATATGAAGGTGTAGCCTTGTTGATAGTTACAGAGATATCCTTGCTCTGGTCAGCCATGTTAGCGTTGCCAACATACTTTGCAGTAAGAGTTACTGTTCCACAAGGAACAAGGTTGTCTTCTGTGTTGTACGTCATTACATAGAAGCCGTCGCCATCAGCACTTACCGCATCTGAAATCTGAGTACCATCATAGTAAAGTGCCATTTCATTTGCAGCTGGTGCTCTGAAAGTACGTCTAACTGCAGCTGTTCCTGTTGGCTCAGCCTTTACCTTGACAGTAATAGTGTCTCCGTATGTAAATTCACTTGTCTGTTCGCTATCGTTATATGAAGCAATATTGTTTAAAACTGTTCCCGACTGAGCGATGTTCCAGCTGTGAGTAAGGCCAGTTGCGCCGACTGTAGTGTAGTTTGGATTGCTTACAGCAGTTACTGTCGCAGTGTATGTACCCGCAGCAGTTGCTGAAGTAACACCATCGATTGTGAGAGTTACAACATCACTACCCACCTTGTTTGTAACAACAGGAGTTTCAATCGTCTTCAGAGTGCCGTCATACACAAACGGTTCTTCCTCTGGCCATGAGATAGCTACAGGTCTCTGCTTTACAGTACCCTTTACAAGATCAGTTACAACCGATGCAGTTTCACTATTATCTATTCTTGTTACTGTAATCTTGCAGTAGTAGTAATAGTCTCCTGCATCGAGGTTACTGTCTATTGCAAGGTTTGCTGACGTACCTCCATCTACTGCAGTCGCACCTTCTGTAGAGTTTTCAGTGTTCTTGTACCACTGATATGTTACTTCATATCCACTTCCAATTGAACTTGTTGTAACGCTTAACTGTTTATCGATGTTACCGTAAACCAAAGCGCTGTCTCCGTCAAATCCCTGTGGCTGTGTTTCGATTGTCGGTGCTTCAGCCGGAATCGCAGTCCACTGTGCGTAAAGTGTAATGATTGCGCCAGGAGTCGCAATATCTGTTACTGACTGCTCATCGCTGTAAACTGTTTCGCCGTTTTCAGAAGTTGCCCAGCCAGCGAAGCTGTAACCCGTTCTTGTAAATGTGTTTTTTGAAAGTGCTGTTGCTTCCCCTACGTTAATAGTCTGGTTAATAGTCTGGTCAGCCATTTCGCCGTTGTCGCCATTTGCATCAAATACTACTGTGTATTTTGGAGCAACGTAACATACAAAATCACTTATAAGAACTGCTCCGTCAGGATATGTAATCTTTGCAGCATAATACTTACCGTCAGTTCCATCTGTAAGCTTGCTTGTTGTCTGTTCGCTTACCTCATCACCAAGGCTAATAACCTTTGCTTTAACAGTAGGCTGTTCAATTTGTTCACTCACATGGAAGTCATACCTTGCAGTCGCCGGTGCAGTAAGAGAAGCCTTTGTTACACCATTTATATCCTGCCATGCCTGATATCTTTCCTCCGTATCCTGATTAAAGTATTGCATTCTAACACTTCCCGTGCAAGCATTAGACAATTCAATATCAAGCACGTCTCCGGCATTAAGTTCAATGCTAAAGTAACCTGGAATACCGCCATTGACACTTACTGATGTCCACCACTCTCCGTCATAACTTGAAACCGGCCCTCCATACATGCTATCCTGGTACCCGACTGCATTTTCGGTCGTTACAGCTGTTTCCGTTATTTCATGCCAAGTGTATTCAGCACCTTCTGAAGGATTTACCCTAACTTCATATTCATTATCTTTTGTAGGTTGCTGTGTAATTGTTAAAGCATACAATGCAAACGCTGACACTGGCATCATAGTTACTACCATGATGATTGTGAGCATGAATGCGAGTGCTTTCTTTGTTCTGACTTTCATGATTTCCCTCCCTTTAAAGCCACTTCAGGCATTATACTTGACTGAAGTTTATCACAGTAAGGAAGGGTCTTTTTCCGTATTGAATAATTCGTTCTAATTTTTGATAATTTCGTATTCGTACGTATCTTCTCTGATTTAGCCCGGCATGTTCGAAGACTCCTTCGAAAAGTCTTTTATGAATAACTACGAGCTCGTTCGGTGAGAAGTTGAATGTTTTTTCGCCACTGTTTTTGCTAATTTTTCCCGTTTTTACGACAAATTTGATGGTCTTGCACGATTTTTTCTGTGCTACAATATAATAGAGTGGGGAAGTCTGCCCACAAATACGATTGAAAGGAGGCCCATATGCTCAGAATAGCTATTCTTGACGACGAGCGTGACCAGCGTGAAAATACACACAATCTTCTTTCTGAATACCTGAACGAACATCACATCGTAGCAAAAGTCATTGACTTTCCGAGTGCCCGTCAGGTTCTGAATGAAGTTGAAGACAACGCGCCTTTTGACATTTATATCGTTGATATCGTGATGCCTGAAATGTCGGGAATCGAGTTTGGGAAGCTCATTCGTAAACTTGACAGAAACGGCCTGATAATATATCTTACTACATCACCAGATTTTGCTCTCGAATCGTACGAGACACATGCGTTCAACTATATTTTGAAACCTGTGTCGGCCGGGAAGTTTGCCAGTATACTTGATGAAGCGATTCAGAGTCTTCACAAGAGGCTTGACTCAAGTATTGAAGTCAAGACACACAGCAGTATTATCAGGATCCCGCTCGATACGATACTCTACGCGGAGCTCTCAAACAGAGCGGTCCAGTATCACCTCGAAGACGGTAATTCGGTTTTCAGTACTACTCTGACTGGTGCTTTCCGCGACGCGGTATCTCCGCTTCTTGATGACAATCGTTTCGTCCTCTGCGGCGCAAGTTTCCTTTTGAATCTCCACTTTGTGAAGATGGTGGACAAGGACGGTGCCCTTTTGACAGACAATACAAGGATTTCACTCCCGAAGACTGCCTGTCCGCCGCTCAGGGCCGCATGGTCAAACTACTGGCTGGAAGGAGGAACTAAGTAATGCTGAGTCTCCTTGACATTTCAACAATATACTATCTGTTTCACGTAATGGCGCTCAATGCACTTCTTTGTGAATACCGCTATCCGAAGAAAAAGGCAATCTGGCTGACTGTTGCTTTTATGACACCGCTTGCGATTTACAACAGCTGGTTTTTTGTCAGATTCGGTGCCGAGCTCGCCGGTCAGATGTGTCTTATCAACTGTACGATTCCGAGTCTGATTTTCTTCTGGATTGTCACAAAACACAGAAATGGAAGGATCCTCTTCACTTTCTGTCTCTCTGACACAATCTCACTTGAAATCGTATATATTACCCGTTTTATTGACGACTGGATCGGTCTTCCTGATTACTGGGTTCTCTTCATATTGAGACTTATCGCATGGCCGCTTCTTGAGTTTGCGATTATCAAGCACCTGAGAAAGCCGTACCTAAGAATCCAGAATATGATTGACCACGGCTGGGGAGGGCTCGCAGCGATTACGCTCCTCTTCTACATACTGCTCCTCCTCATGGCTACCGTACCGTACATTATAAACGAAAGACCGGAATATATTCCTGCGCTTCTTCTCGTTATGGTACTTATGCCGATCATTTACTGGAACATTGCGAAGATGCTCATCCACCAGCAGACGCTCGCTGATATGCGCCAGAAAGAGCAGCTTCTCACCCTTCAGGCAACGATGATGAACCAGCGTATCTCGCAGTACCGACAGGCCGAAAGAACTATCGCGATTGCGAGACACGATATGAGACACAAGTTCCACACTCTTGACAGTCTCCTTGCAAACGGCAATATTTCCGAAGCGCGCGAATTCATCGCCTTGTCTGGTGATGCTCTGATTGAAACGCAGGTAAAACACTGGTGTCTCAATCCTGTGCTTGATGCTGTTTTCGCTTCATATTTAGCGATGGCAGAGTCTTATGGGATTAAAATCGAGGCAGCGCTTGACATTCCTGAAGAACTCCACGTTGACGCAACTGAGCTGTCAACTGTTTTCGCAAACGCACTCGAAAATGCGATAAATGCCGTAAAGGATCTCCCTATGGGGAAGAGGGTGATTCGCTGTAAGTGTATCCAGTACCCTCAGCTCATGATTAAGATTTCAAATCCATACGAGGGAGAAATCACATTTGACAGTGACGGAATCCCGGTTCCTAATGATAATAAGGATTTGCTCCGTTTCTTTGCAAACTTTACCGACACGCGTTCTCCTAAGGGTATCGACAGCAGTCTCAACCTCGCACACGGTCTCGGCACGCGCTCGATTGCAGCTTACTGCGAAAAGCACGGCGCTTTCTGTGAATATACTGTTGAAGACGGATGGTTTACGATAAGCATAGTCCAGCCGTAAAACCACGAATAAAAGACTTCGGTTTCCCGAAGTCTTTCTTGATTTTTGGGCTCTGCAACTGTCAGTTGCGGTGTTTTAAAGTCGAGTTGGTGGACATTATGATATTCGTTATTGTATAATCGGGATATCAAAACATGGAATTTCGTTTTATGGTTTCCGGCACTTCGAAATATGGAAACCTGTTTCCCGGATTTTAACAACGACATTTTTGAATCTTGCTCGAAAGGTGGTATTTATATATGACTCTCGGTAACAGAATAGCGGCACTCCGAATTGAATCAGGACTATCCCAGGGGGATCTTGCCGAAAAGATGGGAGTATCAAGACAGTCGGTTTCAAAATGGGAAACGGATGCAAGCGTCCCGGATATCAATAATCTTATTTTCCTCAGCAACTTGTTTGATGTGACACTCGACGAACTTGTAAAAGTAAAATCTGTTCAGCAAGTGAAGGAATCACACACAGATAGTGTTCTTCCGGAACACGATATTCCGGAACACGTGCCATCGCCAGCGAAAGACAGTATAAATCCGAAACCTCCGATAAGTATGACACAGAAGATTCTCGGTTTTATTTTTCTCGGTGTAGGTCTCTTCACTGTTGTACTCGGACTTTCGCTCGGATTCGGCCTTATAATTTTCGCACCGCTTCTTATAGTCTACGGTATCGTCTGCCTGACAGTAAGGAAACATGCCGGACTCATCTGCTGCTGGGCAACAGTACTTCCTTGTGTGTGCCTCATGCCGTACTTTACAAGCTGCAGTATCAATGCACTATTCAGCGCACTTTACTGGATGGAGCTCGAAGCATACAGTGTCCAGCTTATCGTATCGGCGGTGTTCTGGGTGTTGATTCTTACACTCTCGTTTTTTACTGCAAAAGCAACACCTGCAAGGAATCATCCTTTCATAGCAACAGGCTGGGTTGCACTCTTTCTTTTAAGAGGACATATAGGATACGGAATTCTTACACCGATTAACTTTTACGGGCTTGGATTAAATAGCAGCCTTCACCATATCACATTTGACCCGCTTGTCCGTGCAAATGCCGTTGTGCAGTTTGTCTGCGGTATGACTGCAAACTTCCTGCTTGTCCTTCTTATTTATCTCACATATCGTGCAATCAGAGCACCAAAGGACAAGCACTAATACGAAAAAACAAACCCGTATGGATCCGAAAAGTCCATACGGGTTTTCATATCATACCTCAATTTTTTATTATCGCACGATTCGTCCCTGACGCTCGTGTTTTCTCACAAGGCGCATTCTCTCAACTGCACGTCTGTGTTTCTTTTCGATACGGTCGTATTCGATGCGTTCTTCAGGAGAGAGTGATTCGACATCCTTAATTCCTTTCAGGTATTCTGAAGTCTCTTCCTTCTGTCTTTCCTGTTTCTCATAATCGATATCTTCGACCCATTCAGCAGCATCTACATAGACTAAGATGTTTTCTTTCACGTCAATATAGCCGCCCGAAACGAAAGCTTCTCTCGTTTCACCTGCACCCGGCTCTCTTATTCTCAGAGGACCGATATCAACAAGCTTAACCGCCCAGCTATGATTTGCCATGAAGCCTTCTTCGCCATCAGGTGTAGTAACAACGACGAGTTCAACTTCCCCTTTATAAAACATTTTTGAAGGTGTAATTACCTCAAGTTTTACTGTTCTATTCATTGCTCTGCCTGTATCTTTCAACTACTTCATCTATACCGCCTGCCATAAGGAAGAACTGTTCCGGAATATCATCATGCTTTCCTTCAAGAATTTCTTTGAAGCTGCGTACAGTTTCCTTAAGCGGAAGATATCTTCCTTCCATACCTGTGAACTGTGATGCCACACTGAAAGGCTGTGAAAGGAAACGCTGGATTTTTCTCGCTCTTGATACTACGAGCTTATCCGAATCCGAAAGCTCATCCATACCAAGAATTGCGATTATATCCTGAAGGTCTTTATATTTCTGCAGTACTTCCTGTACTCCTCTTGCTGTATTGTAATGTTCTTCTCCGAGAATTCTCGGATCCATGATTCTCGATGTTGATTCAAGAGGATCTACGGCTGGGTAAATGCCGAGCTCAGTGATTGCTCTTGAAAGAACTGTTGTCGCATCAAGGTGTGCAAACGTTGTCGCCGGTGCCGGGTCAGTAAGGTCGTCTGCCGGCACGTATACTGCCTGAACTGACGTGATTGAACCCTTGTTTGTAGATGTGATTCTTTCCTGAAGCTGACCCATTTCAGTCGCTAGTGTAGGCTGATAACCTACGGCTGAAGGTACTCGGCCAAGGAGGGCTGATACTTCAGAACCGGCTTGAGTAAATCTGAAAATGTTGTCTATAAAGAGAAGTACGTCCTGACCTTCTTCATCTCTGAAGTATTCCGCCATTGTGAGTCCTGTAAGCGCTACTCTCATTCTTGCTCCAGGAGGCTCGTTCATCTGTCCGAAAACCATGGCTGTCTTTTCGATTACGCCTGATTCAATCATTTCGTAGTAGAGGTCATTACCTTCTCTTGTACGCTCTCCAACACCTGCAAATACTGAAATACCACCATGTTCACGCGCAATATTACTGATAAGTTCCTGAATAAGTACAGTCTTTCCTACTCCGGCGCCACCGAAAAGGCCAACCTTTCCGCCCTTTGTATATGGCGCTATAAGGTCGATAACCTTGATTCCCGTTTCAAAAACCTGCGCTTTTGTATCCTGCTCGTCAAATCCCGGTGCAGGCTGGTGGATTGCTCTTATTTTGCCTGTTTCCACAGGTCCTTTGTCGTCGATTGTATCTCCGAGAACATTGAAGAGACGACCGAGAACTTCTTTTCCTACAGGTACTGAAATAGGCGCACCCGTGTCGATTGCTTCCATACCTCTCTTAAGTCCGTCTGTCGAAGAAAGAGAAATGCATCTTACGACATCGTCTCCGAGATGCTGCGCAACCTCCGCAACAATTCTCTGATCGCCATTCATGATTTCAATAGCGTTAAGAAGCTGCGGTAGTTCAGCTGAATTGAATTTTATATCGAGTACCGGACCAATAATCTGGCTTATGATTCCTTTACCCATACAATACCTCCTACTTCTGTGCTTCGGAGCCGGAAACGACTTCGATAATTTCGTTTGTGATAGCTGCCTGTCTTGCTCTGTTGTATGTAAGCGAGAGTTTTCCGAGTATGTCGCGAGCATTGTCTGTCGCGTTTTCCATAGCAATTCTTCTTGCAGCGTGCTCGCATGTAGCTGATTCTACTATCGCACCATAAACGAGCATTTCAATATATTTTGGAATAAGGTAGTTGAATACCGCATCCATCGAAGGGCCGTATTCAACTTCCTTGTCAACAGGATGAGCATCCTCGTCTTCATAAGGCACGAAAGGCAGAAGCTGCTCACATACTGCTTTTTGTTCAAGATTGTTAATAAACGATGTGTAAACAAGCATGATACTGTCAACTACGCCTCTTTCATAAAGGTCAATTACGAGCCTTGAAATACGACGTGCTTCGCTGAATGGAATGTCTTCAGTCGGTTCAAGAAACGAAGTGTAAATCTCCATTCCCCTCTTCTCAAAATATTCTTTGCCTTTGAGCCCGATTGGAACGAGAATCGCTTCGCCCGTATCAGCTTCCATTCTCAGTTCTGCTTCTTTAATAACGTTTGTATTGAATGATCCGCAGAGACCTCTTCCAGAAGTAATTATGATATAACAATTCTTCCCGGCACTATTACTGCCTTCAAGGTATTTCTGCGGAATATCTGTTGTATCATTTAAAATATCGGTAATCGATTCTATTATGTAACGGGAGTATTGATTAGTCCTGTCAAATGTGTTCTTCGCTTTTCTTAATTTTGCTGCCGATACAAGTTTCATCGCGTTTGTGATGTGCTCTGTCGAATTGATACTTTTAATTCTTCTTTTGATATCGGACATGTTGTTTGAAGCCATATCAATATTCCTCCCTTCCTTATAATCTCGCGCAAATCCGCGGAACCGTCACTTGTTTTCAGTAACTAGTAATCGATTTCTTCTGCCTTGAATTTCTTGAAACCAATAATGCCCTTCTTGAGAAGTTCTTCCATTTCCTTTGAAAGGTCACCGGTTTCCTTGATTGAATGGCCTATTTCAGGATACTGTGAATCGATGAATGTGTAGAATTCACCTTCAAGTTTCTTGATTTTTTCTACAGGCACATTATCGAAATAACCTCTTGTAGCAGCATAGATTATCATTACCTGATGTGCTACATCAAGCGGATTGTACTGTCCCTGCTTTAACACTTCCATAAGAACAGCGCCGTGATCGAGTCTGGCCTTTGTATCCTTGTCAACGTCCGAACCGAACTGTGAGAAACTTGCGAGTTCTCTGTACTGTGCAAGTTCCATCTTGACCTGGCTTGCGACCTTCTTCATCGCTTTGATCTGAGCATTACCTCCAACTCGGCTTACAGAAATGCCGGCATTTACAGCCGGTCTCTGTCCCGAGAAGAAGAGTTCTGTTTCCAGATAAACCTGCCCGTCAGTAATTGAAATTACATTTGTCGGAATATATGCCGATACGTCACCCGCCTGTGTTTCAATAATCGGAAGCGCTGTGAGAGACCCTCCTCCGAGAGCATCCGAAAGTTTCGCTGCTCTTTCAAGAAGTCTTGAATGTAAATAGAATACGTCTCCCGGGAACGCTTCTCTTCCCGGCGGTCTTCTTAAAAGAAGTGACATAGCACGATAAGCAACTGCGTGCTTTGAAAGGTCATCATAAACTATAAGTACGTGCTTTCCCTGGTACATGAAATGTTCACCCATAGCACAACCTGCGTACGGAGCAATGTACTGAAGCGGAGCCGGATCACTTGCTGTCGCTGAAACGACGATAGTATAATCCATTGCACCCTTCTCTTCAAGCGTCTGTACGAGCTGCACTACTGTTGACTTCTTCTGTCCGATAGCAACATAGATGCATATTACATCATGACCCTTCTGATTTATGATTGTATCGATGGCGATTGCAGTCTTTCCAGTCTGTCTGTCGCCTACGATAAGTTCTCTCTGTCCTCTTCCAATAGGAATCATTGAGTCGATGGCCTTGATACCTGTCTGAAGCGGTTCCTTTACCGACTTTCTCTGAAGTACTCCCGGTGCTGCAGCTTCCACAGGTCTTCTGCCTTCTTCCTTGATACCGCCCTTACCATCGATTGGCTGTCCTAGCGGATTTACAACTCTTCCGATAAGTCCCGCACCAACAGGCACTTCAATAACACGACCTGTAGGTTTTACAATGTCGCCTTCTCTGATGCCCTGGTCAGGACCCATGATTACTGCTCCTACATTATCCTCTTCAAGGTTAAGTGCCATGCCGTAAACCTCACCCGGAAATTCAAGGAGCTCTCCTGCCATACAATTCTCGAGGCCGTAAACTCTGGCAACACCGTCACCGACCTGGATTACAGTACCGAAATCTGATATTTCGAGTTGATTCTTGTAACCTTTGATTCGTTCTTTTATAACTTCACTGATTTCATCAGGTCTTAAGTTCATCATTTAGCCTCCTCTCTATTTAATGATAGCGTCTGCAAGTGCAGACACTCTTGTTTTTACAGATGCGTCAATCATCTTTCCATTTATTAATATCTTGATTCCGCCAAGAAGGCTTTCATCAATCTCATTTGTGAGTCTGACTTTTTCACGAAGGAGTCTTCCTGTTTCTTCTTCAAACTTCTCAAGTCTGTCCTGTGTCAGCGGAATACTTGAGTAAATAACTCCTGCAGAAAATCCTTCTTCTTCATTTCGAATAGCATCAAACTCCCTTGCAATCCTCTCAAACTGGGAAAGTCGTCCCTTTTCAATAAGAATGCAAATAAAATTCAGGAACTCTTCGGAAACCATACCGGAAAAAATATCACGCAAAGCATCAATCTTTTCACTCTGCGGAATTGACGGCATGCTCAAAAAACGCACAAGTTCAGTTTCGTTCCCAAGCACTTGTTCCATATCCTTAAGGTCTTCTGCAATTACCTCAAGCTTATCGAGATCTTTTGCAGCCCCGAAAAGCGCCCTTGCATAAGTTCTAGCAACCGTTAATTCTGCCATCCGGATGCACCTGCCTCTTCTAGGATATTGTCAATAATCTGAGTCTGAGCCTCTCCGTCGAGTTCTTTTTCTATGATTTTTTCTGCTGCCATTATTGCAATCATCGCAATCTGGTCTTTCGCTTCTTCCATGGCAAGACTTCTGTCACGCTCGATTTCAGCGCGCGCCTGAATAATCATTTCGCTTGCACGGTTTTCGGCTTCCGAAATAATTGCACCTGCCTGTCTGTCAGCTTTCACCTTTGCATCCTTGATGATTTCACGAGCTTCAGCCTCTACATTTGCAATACGTGCATTATAATTATTCATCTTTTCATCAGCACGTCTGTTTACCGCTTCCGCATTGTCAAATGCGTCCTGTATGCTCTGCTTACGCTTATCAAGCATATTGAGAAACGGTCTGTAAAGGAACTTTGTAAGTACTGTCATCAGGATAAGGAAGTTCGCAATGGCAAACAGCAATTCTTTTAAGTCAATGCCTAATGCTTCAATCATAAACTATCCTCCCTGCCTCCGGATAATCCGGAAACTGCGTATGTTCCAATTCTCTTCTTAAATCTTGTTGATAAGAAGGATGGCTACGAGGAGTCCGTAGATAGTGAGGGCTTCCATGAATGCGAGCGCAAGAATCATTGCAGTTCTGATTTCTCCTGCTACTTCCGGCTGCTTTGCCATACCGTCAAGAGCCTTTCCTGCTGTAATTCCCTGTGCGATTGCCGGTGCAATTGTTGCAAGTCCGATAGCGATTGCAGCTGCTATAGCGATCATGTTCATATGTATATCTCCTTTCCAATCTGCGTTTAAGCCGCAGTTACTGACAAAATAAATAAAATTCAAGGACTAGTGGTGACTATCCTTTCTTAAATGTTCTCCCGCTTCAACAGCTTCACCAATGTATATTGCTGTAAGAAGTGAGAATACGAGAGCCTGTACCGCACCCATAAGGATTGAAAGAACCTGCATAGGTATAGGAAGTAGTAACGGTACCATATCAAAGAATGAACTGATTACGGCTTCTTCACCGTAAACATTTCCGTAAAGTCGTAGCGTAAGTGAAAGCGGCCTTACGAACTGCTCCGCAAACATTATCGGAAAAATAAAGGCTACCGGCTGGAACAGGTGCTTGAAGAACCTGATACCATGGGCTTCTCTGATACCGATGATCTGAGTTGCGAAGAATACTACTACAGCAATTCCCATCGGAAAGTTGATGGAGCTTGTAGGTGGTTTAAGTCCCGGAAAATGTCCTGCCATAGGAAGAAGTCCTGAATAGTTGCAACATAATATGTAAATGAAGATTGTTGCAACAAGAGGGAAGTATTTCCTGCAGGCATATTCGCCCATAATTCCTTCAAAAAAGTTATATAATTTTTCAACTGCGATTTCGAGCGCCGTCTGCAGCTTTCCTCCTGATGATTTTACATCACCATTCTTTTTCAAAGCTCGTCCTCCCGCAATTGCGACTGCCGACAGAACAATCGTTATTACGCTGCTCGTAATCATGGCATCAGTCATGCCGATCGAGTAAAGAAACTTTATCATATGATTACCTCGACATTATCTTGTGGATTGAAAATGATCTTCCGAATATGCTTAAACCTACTGCAGCAGAGATAATTGTTGCTGCAAAATCAAACGGTATCATCTCTCTTATAAAGTATATGAGGAGAAGTGCTCCGATATTAATAAAGAAACTCGCCATTACACCTGCTATTAGAAAAGTGCTGGCGAAATTGTTCGCTTCCTTCTGCGAGATCAGTTTCTTCCATATAAAAATGTATTTCAATGTGCCGACTACCGCTCCATAGAGGAAGCCGGCAGCTATTCCATAAACGTAAGTCAATGATACTTTCCTTTCATCTTTCCGTATATGCTTTTTGATTTACTTTGTATACCCAGTTTTTTAAGCCAATACCATAAAAAAGTAATTCTTTACAGAATCCAAACTTATAGTTGCTTAAATATGTGTTTTACAACAATTTCTGTTTTATTTTTTGTTTATTATAACAACTAATTCAATTATACATCTATATTATACCCATGTAAACCATTGTTTATTAGTTAACAAAAAAGAGCACTAGATTGTGCTCTTTTCAATCTTATCCTTATACCAGTAATAGCTGGCTTTCGGAATTCTTCTGTTGTTATCGTCGTAATCGATTCTTACGAGGCCGTAGCGCTTGTCATAGCCATTTATCCAGCTGTAGAGGTCCATTGTTGACCAAACGAGGTATCCTCTGCAGTCACATCCGTCTTCGATTGCCTTGATCATCCAGTCTACATAGCCGTTCAGATGCTCGATCCTGTATTGGTCGTCAACGTAACCGTTTTCGTCCGGATAGTCGTATGCTCCGAGTCCGTTTTCCGTAATGATGAAGTATGTATCCGGATACTGTTTTGTAAGGTCGTGAAGCAGATTGTGGATTGATTTAGGGTAAAGTTCCATCCCCCATGGTGTTTTGATTGTATCAGGATCATCGTCTTCATCAAACCATGGACTTGGAGACTGTCCTGCTGCTCTTCCGTCTCCGGCTGTAAGCTCTGCCGGAACCTCGCCGTCTGTTGTCTTTGCGGCTACCGCTGATGCTGACGGTTTTGCAAGGATTCTGTTATATGCATTAACACCTAGGAAGTCTACTGTTCCTTCTGCAAATACCGGCTTGTCTTCTTCGAGCATGTATGAGAGGTCGTAGCCTTCGCTAAGAAGCTTATCTATGAAATCCTGAGGATAGAAGCCCTTGATGCATACGTCGTTTACGCAACGATTGTAGTAGATATCAGCGAGTCTTGCGGCTTCTCTGTATTCTTCGTTGTCCACAAGGATGCCTATATCATAACTGTCTGAAACAAGGCCTATGTCTCCTTTGAGGCCAAGGCTTCTGAACACTTTTACTGCTCTTGCACTTGCGAGCATGATGTGATACATCGCCCTCCATCTGCGTTCATCGTCACGCATTTTAGGAGGATACTTCGCTATATTGTAACAAGCCATTGTTTCATAGCTCGGTTCGTTTACTGTCATCCAGTACTTTATCTGATCGCCAAATGCCTCGAATACTACTTTTGCGTACTCTTCAAAAGCGTCTACCATTTCTCTGCATTCCCATCCGCCTTTTTCCACAAAACATTCAGGGAAATCGTAATGGTAGAGTGTTACGAGAGGCTCTACGCCATATTTTCTGCATGTGTCGATCACTCGCTGGTAATACGCGATCCCTTCTTCGTTAACTCTTCCACGTCCGTCAGGAAGGATTCTTGTCCAGGCAATTGAAAATCTGTAGGCATTCTGGTTTCCTTCTGCCATAAGCCTTATATCTTCTTCGTATCTGTGATAATGGTCACTTGCGATATCGCCTGTTACAGGCGGATCAAACTTGTCATTTTCAGGGCTGTGGCAAAACACATCCCAGTTTGAAAGACCTTTTCCATCTTCGTTCCATGCTCCTTCACACTGATAAGCGGCCGTTGCACTTCCCCAGAGGAATTTACCCTTTTCCTTTTTTTGTTTTTCCATTACGCTACTCCGTTCGAATTACTCTCTATGCTTCAGGATGCTTTTCGAGGTAGTACATAAGTGCTCCTACCTGGTTTGCACCGTTTCTGTATTTGCATGCAACGATTTCAGGATCGTCAAGATCCGCTGTGATGTCAGGCTGAGTTTTTGCAACTGCGCTGTAGCAGTTTCTGATATGGTCGATAAGTTCAGGACGCGCGCTGATGCCGCCTCCGATTGCAAATCTCTCAACGTCAAGAGTAAGCTGTAGCGAGAACATTCCTACTGCAACTTCCCATCCGAATTCTTCAAAAGTAGCCTTTGCGATTTCGTCGCCTTCGTCATATTTTTCGAAGAATAGTCTGCCGTTGTATTTTTCGCGGTCAAAAGGTACCCCCATGTTCTTGCACCAGAGTCTCATAAGACCGTTTGTTGATGCTCTGTATTCATAAGTTGCAGAGAAACACTTGTCTTCATAAGCTCCCCATGCCGGGTCGTCACTTGCTACAGGGTTCTTTGCCGCTTCAACAATCTGAGCATAGTCATTTGGAAGGAACGAAATTTCTCCCGCTGAGCCTCTGTATCCTGCCCAGAGCTTACCGTTGATAACGATTCCGCCTGCGATTCCTGTACCGAGCCCTACGATTACTCCGCTCTCTACGCCTTTGAGTGCGCCCATTTTGAGTTCTGCAGTCGCTGCACACTTTCCGTCATTCGCAATCACTACAGGAACGCCGTAGATTTCCTCATATATTGCTCCGAGCGGCACATCATATCCTACATCGTAAGGGCTTGTTGTGTGCGCAATTCCCTTATCTACATCGATAATACCCGGAAGTGAGATTGCAACACCTTTGTACTGGCCTTCGTATTCCTTAGCTATTTCACGATTGAGGTCCTTGAGTTTTTCAAGAGATCCTCTCGGAACGGGCTTTTCGTCCTCACTATAAACATTTGCGTCCTTATCCATAATCGCGATTTTTACCGCTGTTCCACCATAATCAAGTACGAGATACTTATTCATATTGCCTTCCTTCCTTTGCCCGCGGGCATAGTTTGTTTTTATCAACGTTTATACGTTAATTATAATTGGCAGTGGTTATCCATGTCAATTCTTCTGTGCCTATTTTGCTTTCTATGATTTCCGGGCACTACTTGTCTGTTCGCATTTCATTTGTTATGGATTCCAGGGCGCTAATTTTCTGTTCGCATTTCATTTTCTATGGATTCCAGGGCGCTAATTTTCTGTTCGTATTACATTCTCTATGAACTTCAGAATATTATTTATCGCTTTTCCGTCCAGTTCGTTTTCGCCGTCTTCATATGTAGCAAAGAATTTCTGGTTCGGATAGTAGCCGGCATCGAGATATTTCATCATCTTTCCTCTTGCATTATCTTCATACTCTCTTATGCCCATAAGCCCAAAATGTTCCCATATCAACGTACTGCCATCCGGCATCAGGATAGTGAAATCAGGATAAAAAGCTATTCCGCCCACCCATGTTTTGAGTTCATATTTAAAAGGAATTCCCGCTTGTGTCAAAGCAAATGCAATTAAGAGTTCGGATTTTGATCTTACATAGAATCCTAGCCCCGTATCGATACGGCGGGTACTATTCGATATTTCCTTTCCTTGATGCCCTCCTTCTTCAAACCATCTGACTACCATGTCCATATCGTATCCGGCTCGCACAAAAATTTCTTCTATATTTCCACTTTCACAGCGTCTCACGTTTATGACAGTTCCAGACATCGCTCTCCTTTTATAGTCATCATTGGGAAGTCCCGATACGAGATTTATAAGTGTTTTGACTTTGTCTGGCATTCGGTACTTCGCACACGTATTTTCAATAATTGAGTCTGCAGTAATTTCATTGTACTTCTGTGCCTTCTTCAATATTCTTTTGTTCTTTGTTGCCCATTCATTTAACGTTGTTAGCACCTGTTTATACACTAAATCATCAATGAGTTTCTGTGTTTTGTCTTCTTTGCTTCCGAGCGAAACATATTTCCACTTATCATTTTCCTTATAAACATGATATGGTATGTACTTGTTTCCGCGTTTTTTAAATGAAACAATTCCTTTCTGGAATTTTCCGCTGTCCTTTGCGTATATTTCCTCAATCTTATTGCAAAGTTCTTCGATACTCTTGAGTTTTTCTCTATTCCCTTTCATTTCTCGTCCTCCTTTTCCATATTTTACCATATAGAAAGTTTTTATTGAAGACCTTTTCGAGCTTCATACCATGCTTTCTTGCCACCAACCGCGAAAGTGTGCCCATATCGCAAGTTTTGTGATTCTCGGACACATTTTCCCTCTGCAGCACCGGCATCTGTAGCCTTTCTCAAGCCCCAGAACAGAATCTTGTGCCTATATTTCGAGTTTTGCGATTCTCAGGCACATTGTCCCTCGTTCATACGCTGCCATACGGTATCATCACGATCCCTTTCTTCGCTTAAGGTTACAACGTGTGCCCATATCGCAAGTTTTGTGATTCTCGGGCACATTTTTGCTCTGCAACATCGGCATCCTTAGCCTTTCTCAATCTCCAGAACAGAATCTTGTGCCTATATTTCGAATTTCGTGATTCTCAGGCACACTTTCGCTCGTCCATACGCTGCCATACGGTATCATCACAATCCCTTTCTTCCCTTCATGCTGCAAATTGTGCCTATATCGCAAGTATTTCGATTCTCGGGCACATTTTCCCTCGTTCATACGCTGCCATACGGTATCATCACGATCCCTTTCTTCGCTTAAGGTTACAACGTGTGCCCATATCGCAAGTTTTGCGATTCTCGGGCACATTTTCCCTCATCCATACGCTGCCATACGGTATCATCACAATCCCTTTGGCTACAACGTGTGCCTATATTTAGAATTTCGTGATTCTCAGGCACATTTCCGCTCTGCAACATCGGCATCCGTAGCCTTTCTCAATCTCCAGAACAGAATCTTGTGCCTATATTTCAAGTTTTGCGATTCTCAGGCACATTTCCGCTCGACACTTGTCTGAAAGAAGGCCTATCGTTCAAGGCAACAAAAAAAGTGCTGATGCTTTATCGCGCATCAGCACTTTCAATACAGATAACTTACTTATTAAGTTCCTTTACCTTGCTTTCAGGCATCCAGTGTTCGAAATTCCACGGATCCTTCTTGATTGCGCCATTTGCAAATGGAACAAAGATTGAAATAACCGCAACGATTGCAAGAAGTGCCTGATACCAGAGGCAGCCGATAATCTGGAATGTTCCGACAGTACCCGATGTAAGTCCTCCGATTAAAAGAATCTGAGCTCCGTAAGGAATAGCCCCCTGCATTATACATGCGAAAATATCAAGAAGCGAAGCCGATCTTCTAGGATCCACTTTGTACTCTTCGCAAATGCTCTTCACGATAGGACCGATTGCAATAATCGCAACAGTATTGTTTGCGATTGCCATGTCAGCAACTGATGTCATAGCTGCGATGCCGAGTTCCGCTGACTTCTGTCCCTTAATAAACGAACGAACCTTATTAATGAGCCAGTCTACGCCGCCTTCATGCTCTACCATCTTAGCAAGACCACCGATGAAGATTGATGTAAGGAATACTTCCATCATGCCGAGCATTCCGTTATATATGTTCTGCGCAAACGCAAGGACCGTCATTCCGTCAAACATGCCGATAACGCCTGAGAAAACAATACCTATAGTAAGTACCGCAAATACATTCATTCCTGAAAGTGCAAGAACAATTACAGCTACATACGGTAAAGTTTTTACAATGCTGTATTCGCCGATTTCAATAACTGCTGATCCGTCTGTCTGTCCGAAAACAAGAAGAAGCACTACTGTAATCACTGCCGCAATCATTGAAATCTTGAGGTTCATTCTGAACTTATCTCTCATTTCGCAACCCTGTGATCTTGTTGCTGCGATTGTTGTATCTGAAATGAATGAGAGGTTATCTCCGAACATTGCTCCGCCAACAACTGCACCCATTGTAAGCGCCATGTTTGTGCCTGTTACTGCTGCTACTCCGGCTCCGATCGGTGCGATTGCCGAAAGTGTTCCCATTGATGTTCCTGTCGCAGTCGACATAAACGCTGAAATGATAAAGAGGCCTGCAATGATAAGATTGAGCGGGAGCACCGAAAGGCCGAGATTTACTACTGAATCAACTCCGCCCATAGCCTTTGATACCGCTGAAAAAGCACCTGCGAGGAGATAAATCATGCACATAGTCACGATATCGATGTTACCGACTCCGCTTGCAAATACTTCGAACTTATCGTTAATCTTGCCCTTGAAAACAATAAAAGCAAAAATTATCGCAATGAGACAAGCTGTTGGTGCAGGAAACTGATAAAACGCCATTTCAGTCCCTTTCATTTCAAGTATGATTCCTGCTCCTAAATAAATGATAATAAATAGTAAAAACGGGAAGAGTGCAAATGCACTTCCTTTTTTCTTTTCCATAACTGCTGTTTTCCTTCCTTATTTATAATCGCTCAAAAGCTGCACTCAAAACGCATCTGAATGCAGCTTCATGATTTACACTTCTTAATTAAATTTTATCAAGAGCTTCTGCGAGTTCTGCGATGATGTCATCCGCATCTTCGATACCGATTGAGAAACGAAGCTGGCCCATTGAAATGCCTGCCGCTTCCATATCTTCAGGGCTGTATGCTCTGTGAGAAGTTTTTGCAGGATATGATATTGTTGTCGAGAATCCTGCGAGGCTCGGAACGAGTTTTATTGTAGGGCACTCTTTAATAAGTGTGCTTGCACCTTCTTCTCCACCTGCAATGTCTGCGCTGAGCATTCCGCCGCATCTTCCCTCTACGAAGAGCTTGTCCGCAAGTTCCTTATACTTTGATGACGCAAGACCCGGATAATATACTCTTTCAACTTTAGGATGCTTTTCAAGGAATTCTGCAACCTTGAGAGCATTTTCCGAATGCGCCTTCATTCTGAGGTCGAGCGTACGGAGGCTTCTTGCGAGGAGCCACGCTTCAAAAGGACCCATGATAGCACCGTAAAGTGTAAAATATCTTCTGAGCTGTGCGATGTTTTCAGCATCCGAAAGGATTGCTCCACCTGTAAGATCGCTGTGTCCTCCGATGAACTTTGTTGTACTGTATACTACTATATCCGCACCATGTTCAAGCGGTCTGCAAACCGCAGGTGTCGCAAATGTATTGTCAATAATGAGTTTGCAACCGTTTGCGTGTGCAATTTCAGCAATTGCCGGTATATCGATTACTTCCATCAAAGGATTTGAAATTGTTTCTGTATAGAAAACTTTTGTTTCAGGACGTACTGCAGCTTTTACTGCTTCGAAGTCCTCGAAATCAACAAATGTAACTTCTACCCCGAAACGCGGAAGTTCATTCTTGAAATAATCATAAACACCACCATAAAGAACAGGTGACGAAATAATATGATCTCCCGACTTCACATTAGCAATAATTGAAGTAACGATTGCTGCCATTCCTGATGAGAATACGAGCGCTCCGTCTGCATCTTCAGCTGCCGCAAGAATTTCTTCTACTGCATCTGTTCCCGGATTTGTCATACGAGTATATACATATCCGTCAGCATTTCCTTCATAAACTGCGTCGAGCGTCGGAACATCGTCAAATGAAAATACAGAAGTCATGTAAATCGGAAGTACCTTTGGCACTGATACTCCTGCATGAATTTTCTTTGCAATGCCTACATCACCAGTGTGCGCAAGACGTGTACGAAGATGTTTCTTTTCCATTTCTAAACCTCACTTTACTAAATTCTACAAAGTTTGCTTCAAAGATACAAAATCCCCATTTTCAGCTTTTAAGCATATAACTTTTTAAGAATTTCTACTATTCGCTGGCTTGTCTTGCCGTCTCCGTACGGATTTGCGGCATGCGCCATTTTATCGTAAGCTTCCTTGTCAGTAAGAAGCTCTTTTGTCATATTATAAATCGTATCTCTTTCAACACCTGCAAGCTTCGCTGTTCCTGCAGCAATCGCTTCAGGTCTTTCAGTTTCCTTACGTACAACGAGTACAGGCTTGCCGAGTGACGGTGCTTCTTCCTGCATACCGCCTGAATCGGTAATGATAAGATATGATTTTGCCTGTAAGTTTACAAAAGGCTGATACTGGAGCGGCTCAATAAGGTGAATATTATCTGCTCCGTCGAGAATTCTTCCTGCAATTTCTCTTACCTTTGGATTCAGATGTACAGGATAAATTACTTCAACATCATCAAATTCATCTGCAATCTGGCGGATTGCACCGAAGATATTTTCCATGTTTTCACCGAGATTTTCACGACGATGACATGTTACCGTAATTACTCTCTTATTTTCAAAATCGATTGTCTTAAGAGTTTCATCTTCAAACTCATAAGGCTTTCCTGCTACTTCAAGGAAAGCATCGATTACTGTATTTCCTGTGATAAAAATCTTGTCTTCTGCGATTCCTTCACGAAGAAGATTGTCTTTGTTTCTTTCTGTAGGCGAAAAATGAACGTCAGCCATATGTCCTGTGAGGACTCTGTTCATTTCTTCAGGGAATGGTGAATACTTGTCGTATGTTCTTAAACCTGCTTCAACATGTCCGATTTTAACCTGGTGATAAAATCCTGCGAGTGCTGCCGCAAAAGTCGTAGTTGTATCACCGTGAACGAGCACGATATCAGGCTGTTCCTTATTGAAAACTTCATCAAGACCATTAAGCACGTTTGAAGTAATCATGCTTATAGTCTGATTCGGCTTCATAATATTCAAATCATAGTCCGGCTTGAGGTGGAAGAGTTCAAGCACCTGGTCAAGCATCTCTCTGTGCTGTGCAGTAACGCAGAGCACTGATTCAATGCCTTCCGCCTTTTCGAGTTCCTTAACGAGTGGCGCCATCTTGATTGCTTCCGGTCTTGTACCGAATACTGTGAGTACTTTCATTTTTATGCCTCCGGTTTCTCTTCGCGCTTTTCAGGCGCTTCATCTTTCCTGTTTGCCTTCAGAATAATCCACGGATTATTGGCTTCTGTCAGGAATACATATATATACATTGCCGCAACTCCCACAAGTCCGAGAGTTTCAACATAAAGATTTCTTGAGAAGAGTACAGCGGCAACACCCATAACGCCGCCGATTCCGTAAAGAGTAAGAACCGATCTTCTCTGTCCGAGTCCTGCCTGCATGAGTCTGTGGTGGAGATGACCCTTATCCGCTTCCATAATCGGACGCTTGTTTATAAGTCTTCTTAAGATTGCAAACGCTGTATCAAAAATCGGAACACCAAGAACGAGTACTGGTCCGATAAGAGCCATAACTGTCGCCGATTTTACAGGTCCCACAATTGAGTTCGTCGCAAGCATAAATCCAAGGAAGAGCGAACCACCGTCACCCATGAAGATTTTTGCAGGATGGAAGTTGTACGGAAGAAATCCGAGCGCACCACCTGCGAGTGCAAGCATAGCAAACGATGTAAGATATGACCCGTGAATGTATGCTGTGTATGCAAGACAGAGCGATGCGATAGCCGAAAGCCCTGCCGAAAGTCCGTCAAGTCCGTCGATTAAGTTTACTGTATTTGTAATACCTACAATCCAGATTACAGTAATGATGTATGATACGATTCCGGCAAAGAAAATATGTCCGTCAGCGAACCCTAATGCTGCTACGAAATTGATTCTTACGCCGAAAGCATATGCAACCGTACCGCAAAGGATCTGTGCAAGAAACTTTACCTTTGCAGGCATACTTTTAAGGTCATCAATAACACCTACAATATAAATCAGAATTCCGCCTGCAATTACACCGGTCATCTTTTCAACAGGCTGAGGAATAAGCTCCGCCTGAGGATACTTCACGAGAAATGCTTCGCAGAACATCGGAAAGATAACGTAAGTTGTCAGTACGATACTCGCCATAACCCCGATAAATATTGCCATTCCGCCAAAACGCGGCATAGCTTTTGTATGCATACGTCTGTTGTCCTTCGGAATGTCTATTGCACCGATTTTAGGCGCTATTTTAATCGCAAGCGGTGTGCATGCGAATGCAAGTATAAATGCAGTCAAAAATGTTATGCAGAAATACATTTATAAATCCCCCTATTTTTCCCCCAGCATTTCTATATTGAGACCTGCTTCAGTAAGAATATCTACTGCAAGCTGATCCGGATAACCTTCATTTACTACGATTCTCTTAATCCCTGCGTTAATAATCATCTTTGCGCAGATTACGCAAGGCTGATGTGTAACGTAAATTGTTGCTCCATCTATGCTCTGACCTGAAGTTGCCGCCTGAATGATTGCGTTCTGCTCTGCGTGAAGTGCCATGCAGAGTTCATGTCTTTCCCCGGAAGGAACTCCGAGTTTCTGTCTTAAACAGCCACCTCTTTCTTCACAATGAGCGATTCCCTTAGGTGCTCCGTTGTATCCTGTAGCAACGATTCTTCTATCCTGAACAATTACTGCACCTACACTTCTTCTCATACATGTTGAACGTGTTGATGCAAGTTTTGCTGCTTCCATGAAATATTCGTCCCATGATGGTCTCTTGTCCATAATTCTGCTCCTTTGAACTACTAAATATATAACACTTAATTATAACATTAAAGGCACGCAAATACAATCAAAAGGCTATACCCTGTCATAATAAACTTCTGCAAGATAAAGGCCCTGAGGTGGTGCTGTATGGCCGGCATTCTGTCTGTCAAGGCTTTCAATTACAGCCGGTATATCTTCCGGCTTTTTCTTTCCGAGACCGACTTCAACGAGAGTTCCTGTAATGATTCTCACCATGTTGTAAAGGAAACCGTCTCCGCTGATTCTGATTTCGATATCCTGAACTATGCGTCTTCTTCTGTCCGCTGCGCCCGAAGGCATTTCTTTCACAGCGTCCGTAACGGTTTCAATAATTTCAAGATCATATACAGTTCTTACCGTAGTTTCCTTTTCTTCACCGCCTGATGCCTGGAAACACTTGAAATCATGCGTTCCGACGATGTATTTCGCTGCTTCACGCATTACTGATACGTCAAGATGCTCAGTCATCTGGTATCGATAATTCTTAAGGAAGATATCAGGCTCGTCCGCACATCTTATCTTGTAAATGTACTGTTTACCCTTTGCATCGAAACGCGCATGAAATCCCTCAGGAACAACTTCAGCCGAAATGATCCTTACATCTCCGCACCCAGCCATCTTACCTCCTGCAAGAAGGTTGTTTGCAGCGAGAGGTATCCTCTCAACCGGAATTCCGAACTCAGCTTCAAAACTTGCCTGCTGACCAAGGGCATGAACTCCTGCATCTGTTCTGCTCGTTCCGTTTATCTTTATATCAGTATTGCACACAACCGAAAGCACCTGCTCGAGCTCGCCCTGAACCGTGCGCATGCGAGGCTGTCTCTGCCACCCGTAAAAGTTTGTTCCGTCGTATTCAATTTTCAAAAAAACATTTTTCTTTTCCATGTTTATAGTATGCCATTTTAAGATGTCTTTCGCAAGCCGGAAGGAAGTCAAAAAATAAATAACACCGACCTGATTTCTTTACATCAAATCGGTGTTATTACTTCTCTGAGCTAAACACTTCTGGCGGACCCACCTCTTTCTTCATTACTTCCATTACTATAACTTTTGATTTTCTACCAATAAACTAAATCCTTATATGGTAATGAGCTTTGGTGAATTTTCCTTCTACCTTGCTTCTTGTCTATATTATAGCACAGCAAAAATGAATGTCAAGAATTTTCTGAATATTTTTTCAATTATTTTTTGTAATTACTATCTGCAAAAAATTAAAAGCGGCAGCCTGCTACAATACTGCCGCGATAAAAACCAAATAAATACCTGTTGATAATGCGATGAATGGTCCAAGCGGCTTTTCGTCGCCTCTTTTTATACTTCCTCTTGCCATTCCGATTGCAAAATATCCTGCAGAGATGAGCGATGTCAAAACGAGTATTATAGCAGTTCCGTATAAACCGGCCGTAAGCCCGATTGCACCCATCAGCTTTACGTCCCCAAAGCCAAGAACGCTCTTCTTCATAAAAAGCTTACCGATTATCGAAACGAGAAGCATGATCCCCGCACCAAGCAGAGCTCCGAAAATCATATCTTCCACATCACTTCTGTAGACAGACATCGGAAATGCGAACAGCGCCAGAAATATAACAAACTGATCCGGGATAATCATATATTTGCTATCCGAAAGTGAAATCATAAGCAATAGCCAGAGTTCAAACAGTGCAGCAAATCCGAAAACATAATCCTGATTGCACAGATATACTCCGGCAATCGAAAAAGCAGCCGGAAATACAAACTTCGCTGGATATTCCTTTAGTCTCTTTCTGCTTCTGTCAAGGAGTTCTTCCGAAGGCTCTTCATCATAATCGCAGAGCCACTTTGCAGGCATATGATTGAAAACATATACCGCCGAAAGCCCCAGCATCACACCTGTAAAAGCTGCAGCCATCGATACAATAATAATGTTTAATACTCCTTCCATTAGTCTTCCCCTTTGAATTTAAATATCATAATTAGACGATGCGTACTGCACCTCTTTGTTTTTCACATATCTATTTTATCATTTTACATATTTTTCCACAAGTAATAATTCAAAATGTCTGATTTTTTGTGTGTTTGCACATTGCAAACCACACTTTTTTGTGTTAAAATAACATTTATTATTCATATTATACAAGAAAGGTCTTATTACTATGGAAAAATTATTATCAGATACTATAAAAGCTATACCTGCATCATACGTAGCTGAAATCTTAGAAGCAGCCGCAGATCCCGGCATTATTTCACTTGCAGGTGGACTCCCACATCCGCTTTCATTCCCAAAGGAAGATCTTTTAGCATCAATAAATCGTATCATCGAAACTGACGGTGACAAGGTATTCCAGTACTCAAGCACACAGGGTCTCCCTGCTCTCCGTGAATTCATCGCAGACAGATACAACAAGAAATATAACATCGGCATCACAGCAGACGATATTCTTATCACATCAGGTTCACAGCAGGCTCTCGACATCATCAGTAAATCACTCACAAACAAGGGTGATGCTGTAGTTGTTGAAAACCCTACTTATCTCGCAGCAATCCAGATTTTTGCTCAGTACCAGCCTGAATTCGTGACTATCGACTTAAACGAAGAAGGTCCTGATTTTGATCAGCTCGAAGCAGCAATGAAGAAGAACCCTAAGTTCATCTACCTCATTCCTAACTTCCAGAATCCTACGGGCCTTACATATACAAAGGAAGCCCGTGACAAAGTTTATGAACTTATCAAGGGCACTGACACATTCTTAATCGAAGACGACCCTTACGGAGAAATCAGATACTCAGGTCAGCCTCTCCCATATATCGGAATGGGCAGACACGAAAACAGCATCGTTCTCGGAACATTCTCAAAGACTGCAACTCCTGGCATGAGAATCGGATTCATCATCTGTAAGAACAAAGAATTCATGAAGGCTCTTATGGTTGCAAAAGAATGTGCCGACCTCCACACAAATATCTTCGGTCAGTACATGCTTGCAGATTACGTAACTCACAATGATTACGATGCACATATCGAAAGAATCGTGGCTCTCTACAAGCAGAATGCAGAAGCAATGGTTGCTGCTATGGAAAAATACTTCCCTGAAGAAGTTACTTATACAGTTCCAGAAGGCGGCATGTTCCTCTGGGTTACTTTCCCTGAAAAGGTTAAGGCTATGAAGCTCGCTCCAAAGGCAATCGAAAAGGGAGTAATCTTTGTTCCTGGAGACGCATTCTACGTATCAATTCCTGAAGGTGCACACACTGCAAGACTTAACTATACAAACGCTTCACTCGAAAAGATCGACGAAGGCATCAAGAAGCTTGCAGACGCAATCAGCGAAATCATGGCAGAATAATTATTTGAGAAGGTGCTTACATGCGCCTTCTTTTTATAAAGGAGCTTATTATGACTTACGATAAAGATAAAATGAGAGAAACTGCAATAAAAAACCTCGGTGGCAGCGAAGCAATGTACAACAAATACCTCGCTAAGTTCAAGGACAAATATGTAGGTATTGCTGATGAAATCGTTTCAGTGATGAATTCAGGCGATGCCGAAGAATCAAGAAGACTCGCGCACTCTGTAAAAGGTCTCGCCGCTACGCTCGGCCTGATGCCTTGTTCTGATGCCGCTTTTGAACTCGAAAAACTATTCAAAGTTGCAATCGAAACAGGCTTTACGGATGAACTTATGGAAAGCATCCTGCCAGCGCTTGAAAACTTCAAAGAAAAAATTGAAGAAGCATGTAAATAAGAACTAAGAAAAGCCGGAAGATACCGGCTTTTTTTGTAAACAAAAAGCCCGGATAACCGGGCTTTTGATTTGATCGATATTATCGATACTGAGCTTATTAATACTTGAAGAAACCTTCGCCAGTCTTTCTTCCGAGCTTGTTAGCTCTTACCATCTTCTTGATGAGGATGTGTGGTCTGTACTTAGGATCACCGTATTCAGTGTAGAGAGTGTTCATGATAGCAAGAACAACGTCAAGACCTACGAGGTCACCAAGAGCGAGAGGTCCCATTGGGTGGTTAGCACCAAGCTTCATAGCGTTGTCGATACCTTCAGCATCAGCAACTCCATCATAAAGGATGCCAGCAGCTTCGTTGATCATAGGGATAAGGATTCTGTTTACAACGAATCCAGGAGCTTCTTCTACTTCTACTGGAGTCTTTCCGAGTTCTTCTGAAAGCTTAACGATAACGTCCTTAGTTTCGTCTGAAGTAGCAAGACCCTTGATAACTTCTACGAGCTTCATAGCTGGAACTGGGTTGAAGAAGTGCATACCGATAATCTTGTCAGCTCTGTTTGTTGCTGCAGCGATTTCAGTGATTGAAAGTGATGATGTATTTGTAGCGATGATTGCTTCTGGCTTGCAGAGAGCGTCGAGTTCTGCGAAGAGAGCCTTCTTAGCTTCCATATCTTCTGTTGCAGCTTCGATTACGAGGTCAGCATCAGCGATGATAGCGATGTCAGTTGAACCCTTGATTCTTGCCATGCAAGCATCAGCATCTTCCTGAGTCATCTTTTCCTTAGCAACGAGCTTGTCAAGATTCTTCTTAACTGTTGCGATTCCCTTTTCTACTGAAGTTTCTCTTCTAGCTCTGAGAACTACTTCATATCCATTCTGTGCGAGAACCTGAACGATTCCAGCTCCCATTGTACCTGATCCGAGTACGCCGATTTTCTTCATTATAAAAATCCTCCCTTTAACATATTACTTATTCGTATTTGTTAAAAAATTAACTGTCTATATTTGATTATAACACATTGCACCTCTTTGTAAAGCACAATTTTCCAAAAAGCCTCAAAATTTAAACAATGTTTCTGTTTTTATAGACTACTCCTTATTCAGCGATGACCACTTCTGTGTTGTCCTTGTTGAGAATGTGTTTTACAACTGTTCCGCCGAGTTCCTTTTCAATCATTTCAGCAAGTTCATCAAGTGCTGCGTTAAGATTTTCACTGCTTTTTCCATCGATTGTTTCAATACACATAAAAGCATTTACTGTATCTTCTTCAAGCATTGTTCTTACTGATTCACGCCAGTTGAAGCATCTGCAGATTGCACCTGCGTCGTCCTTGTATACTACTTCACCAGGTGAAGGTGGTTCGCTCTTGTCACTTCCGTAAGTAATGAATTCTTCTGTTCCGTCTGCGATTGCAAGTCTGTTGTCACCCGCAAAAGCATCAATATTTTCGCCGCCTACAGGTACACCGTACTTGAGCGAAATACCATTATATATGTCTACAAGCGGATTGATTGTGCCGATAGTACCGCCGTTTTTTACTCTCTTTAAAAGTGCTTCAATTGAGCATCTCGCACCCTTCTTTGTCTTGAACTTGTAAAAAGCATCTCTCCATGCTCTTATAACAGGGTTTTCTGTGAATTCTTCAGCTGATGTGTACTTTGCTGAAATCTTCTGCGCTTCAGCAAGGTAATCTACATACTTGTCCTTATCTTTTACAGTATTGTCGATGCCGTTACAAACAAGTACACCGATTTCAATTTCAGGAAAAAGCTCGATTATTTCCTTTTCGATTCTGAACTTCTTCATTTTAAGGTCTCCTCCTTAATACAGATTGTTAACTTTATAATAAAAGAAAAGGGGCAGTTTTGCAACTGCCCGCAATATCAATTTACTCAAATAATGGTGTTGAAAAATACCTTTCCGCCGTGTCAGGAAGTACTGTTACAACAGTCTTGCCCTTACCGAGTTTCTTAGCGAGTTTTATCGCTGCAGCTACATTTGTACCGCTGCTGATTCCGCATGCAATTCCTTCGAGACGGCCAAGATTCTTTGATGTCTCAAGTGCCTCTTCATCAGTCACGATATAAACATCATCGTAAATATTCTGGTTAAGAATCGGAGGCATGATCCCGTCCCCGATTCCCATCTGTACATGAGTTCCGATTGAACCACCTGAAAGCATCGCGGCATGTTCAGGTTCAACTGCCCATATTACCATATCCGGATTCTTTTCCTTAAGAGCTTCTCCTATGCCTGTGATAGTGCCGCCTGTACCGATTCCTGAGCAGAAACCGTGAATCGGCTTTCCTACCTGATTCAGGATTTCAACTGCTGTTGCGTCTCTCTGGATTGCTGAGTTTGCAGGATTTTCAAACTGCTGGGGAACGAAAACATTCGGATCTTCATCACGCATTCTGAGTGCAGTATTGAGACACTCCTCGATACATTCTCCGATATTTCCGTCATCGTGAATAAGAACAACTTCCGCACCATAATGCTGCATGAGCTTTCTTCTTTCTTCGCTCACTGAATCAGGCATGATAACTCTTACTTTGTAACCTCTTACGGCTCCGACAAGCGCAAGTCCGATTCCCTGATTACCGCTTGTAGGTTCTACTATAATTGTATTCTCGCTTATAAGGCCTTTTGCCTCTGCGTCGAGAATCATGTTGTATGCAGTTCTTGTTTTGATGGAACCTCCTACATTGAGGCCTTCAAATTTCACAAGTATTTCTGCACCGTCAGGATCTGCCATATGCTGGAGCTTTATAATGGGTGTATTTCCCATTGCTTCTAAAATATTATTATAAATCATACTGCCTTCCTCTTCCGAAACGCATTAAAAGCCCCGAGAAAGCTTACTCACCCGCGGATAAAAAATTGTTCCTTATGTATTTGCCTTATATATACCCCATGTCACTTAATATAATCATACAAAAAATAAAATGAGCCGATATTTTTCGGCTCAGTATTTTTATATATTAAGCTCCGCAATTGAGAATAACGCAGCCTGTCCTCCGAGGATAGTTCTTTCACCTTCAAATCTGCAGTAAAGCTCGCCTCCACGCTTCGATGCCTGATACGCAAAGATATCATTCTTTCCAAGTTTCTCTGCCCAGAGAGGAACTACATGGCAATGTCCTCTTCCACAGACAGGATCTTCCGGAACATTTAGTTTGGGGAAAAACGAACGCGTGATACAGTCATATGACTCATCATTTATACAGTTTCCATCTTTGCAATCGCAAAAGTCAGCATCAGCTCCTCTTGCTGTAATATGAAGTCCGAGTCCCGGAAGGTTTGCAATCACTTGCTGATTTGCAACTGCATCACGTACGATTGTCTCATTTTCAAAAACTAGCACAAGATCATCGCCAATGTATGCCATAGCCGGTTTAACTCCGATTGCTGCTTCCATTTCGTCTGTCACTTCAATCTTCTTAAGCCCGAAAGAAGGGAAATTCAGTTCAAATATGCTTCCTTTCTTAGTAACAGTAAGCAATCCGCTCAGCGTATCAAACTCAATCACATCTTTTTCGGGTTCAACAAAACTTGTGATTACATAAGCAGTCGCAAGTGTTGCATGGCCACAGAGATCTATTTCACCTCCAGGTGTGAACCATCTTAAGTGATAATGATTGTCAGGACCTTCTTTAACTACAAATGCTGTTTCCGAAAGATTATTTTCTATAGTAATCTTCTGCATCATAAAGTCCGGAAGCCATGACTCCATCACACATACAGCTGCAGGGTTTCCTGCAAATATCTTGTCTGTAAAAGCATCAACAACATACTGTTTCATTTTCAGAACACCTCCTGCCTTTTATTCAATATATTCCGCACACTTATATCTAGGCTTTCCCTGACTCTTCTTTCCGTATTCGATAGCCTCTTCAGGGCAGTAGCAGATACAGCTCATACAATGTGTACAATTATCTCCCCATACAGGCTTGCCTTCTGTCAGCCTGATATTATTGAGCATGCAGAGATCTTCACACTTGCCGCATCCGATACACGCATCAGTAGCGTAAAACTTCTTTGCGGAAACATACTTCTTGTAGAATCCCCAGTTTATGATGCCGCTTTTCTTCCTGTCGACAGCGCCGACTTCGCGAAGCGGAAAATCTCTTCCTTCATTTATGCACTTAATACCATCTTCGAGTACAGGAAGTGCTGATTTTATAATCTTTGCTGACTCTTCTTCGTCAGGCACTCTGAACATGGCAACATAGTTTTCCGGCATCACAACTTCAAGCACTCCTCTGTAATCAAGCCCCTTTTCTTTGCAGAGTTCTTCAAGTTTCTCGCCTGCGGCACCGATATCGCTTCCACAAGTCATCACAAAATATGCATCGGTTGCTCCATCGAAGTTCGCACTTTTAATAAAATCTTCAAACACGTGAGGAATCTGCCATGCGTAAGTAGGCGATACGAACACCCATGGTTTTCCTGATACAAATTCACCAGCGATTCCATCTTTAATAAAATTGCGTGAATCAATTATTTCATCACCGGTTTTCGAAGCAATCATCTGTGCGCAAAACCTGCTGTTACCTGTGCCGGAAAAATAAATTACCATCTCTGACTCCTTTCATTTTTATAAACATTATTCTTTTAACTCTTCCGAAGTCTCTTCAATATTAAGACCTTTAAGTAATCGTCTGTACATTGCAAATGAAATTATGAGTGTTACGGAATCCGAAGCAGCCTGAGTCCATGCTATTCCGAAAAGTCCGAAGAAATAATTCATGATAAAGAGGAAAGGAATGTTTGTAAGTCCTCTTCTGCAGATTGCAAGGAAGAGTGATTCCTTACCTTTTCCCATTGCCTGGAACATATAGTTCATCTGAACGTTTGCAATCATAAGCGGCGTTGCAAGACAGCAGATTCTGAGAAGCTTGATACCGATTGTAAGCGTTTCAGGCTCGTCCATGAAAATAGAAAATACCGTTTCAGTAAATATCTCAAAAGCTATGATGCAGACAACAGCAAAGATCATTGACCATGTTCTCGCTGTGTTTGCAGCTTCTTTCATTCTCTTATAATTCTTTGCAGCATAGTTGTACGCTACAAGCGGCATCATACCCTGGCAGAGACCCATGCTGAGACTTAGAGGTATCGAGTCTATCTTTCCTACAATTCCCATCGCCGCAAGTGAAACGTCTCCGTATCCGGCAGAGAGATTGTTTCTTATCGTGCCTGAAAGACTGTTACTTAAAGCACTTATGCATGACGGGAATCCCACAGCAAAAATCTCTCCGATATATTTCATTCCCGGTCCCGCATCTTTTGGTAATATCGAAAGAACCGTTGTCTTTCTTAAAAGCATGATTTTGTAGAGAAGATATAATGTTGCAACCGTATTTGAAAATGCCGTTGCCATCGCAGCACCTGTGACTTCGTGTCCCGAAGGGAGGATTACAAACATGAATATCGGGTCAAGAATAACATTTATAACACCACCCATGCTCAGTCCGAAACTCGAAACCTTCGCATACCCTACGCTTCTCAGCATCTGCGCCATCGTAGTGTTGAGTGTTGCCGGTATGCCGCCGACAACCGCAACCCAGAAAGCGTATGAGCGTGCATATCCGATAGTGTTTTCACTTGCGCCCATCATTACAAGAAGCTTGTCTATGTTTGTCCAGATAATAGTTATATAAATCAGTGTTATACAAATTGAACCATAAAAGCTGAGTGCCGCAACACTTCTTGCATCTCGATCATTTTTCATACCAAGGAGTCTTGAAATAAGACTTCCGCCGCCGATAGCAAAAAGATTTGATATCGACATCTGGAAAAATACGAGCATGTACGCGAGCGATGAAGCCGCAACTTTATTAGGGTCATCTGTCGTTCCTATAAAATATGTATCCGCCATATTATATACAAGCGATATAAGCTGGCTCAGGATTGTCGGAATTGCAAGCGTTGCAAGCGCTTTTGCAACCGGCATATTTTCAAAGATTTCTTTTGTGTCTACTGCTTTGCCGTGATTTGCCATTTTGTAATATGCTCCTGAAATGAACTACGGGCGAGACAAATCCGTCCGCCCGTTTATATTATATATAAATTCTACCAGTAGTGGTACTGATTTCTCTTCCATACGAGGAGAACTACCGAAACTACAAGCGCCATAAACTCTGCAACAATTACAGAGTACCAGATTCCGTCAACTCCGAACATAAGAGGAAGTGCAATTACTGCAATTACCTGGAATACGAGTGTACGGAGGAATGAGATAAGCGCTGATACGAAACCATTGTTGAGTGCTGTGAAGAATGATGATGCGTATGCTGCAAATCCCATGAAAATATAGCAAAGTACATATGTACGGAATGCATGAATTGTAAATTCAAGAAGTGCCTGATCGTATCCGACGAAGATTGAGGCAAGGAGTGGTGCCGAAAGTTCAGCAAGTCCTATAAGCACTGCTGCCGTAACAGCGATGAGTTTAAGGCTTCTCTTGAAAACATTCTGAAGTTCCTTGTGAGTTTCTGCGCCGTAATTGAACGAAACTACAGGTCCTACTCCGATAGCATATCCGAAGAATACACCTGCGAAAATGTAGCTTACATACATGATAACTCCGTATGCAGCAACTCCGTCTTCACCTGCATATGCGAGAAGCTGTGCATTGTAGAGCATACCGACAAGCGATGAAGAGATACTTCCTACCATTTCCGAAGCACCATTTGTCAGTGCCTTTACTACACCCTGGCCGTCCCAGACTGTCTTTCCAAGTCTCAAAAGGCTTGTATTTTTCTTACTCATGAAGAAGATTATAGGACCGAAACCGCCCACTACTTCTCCAAGGTTAGTTGCAAGTGCGGCACCAACAAGACCCCAGTCAAAGATTCCGATAAAGAGCCAGTCGAGTACCATGTTTGTAATTCCTGCGCCAAGTGTGAAATAGAAGCCGAGTTTAGGTCTTTCTGCTACTATTGTGAAACACTGGAAAAGCCACTGGAGTATGTAAGGTGGAAGCCCGATTATTACTACTCTTCCATAAAGAACACAGTCATCGAGCATCTGGCCTTCAGCTCCGAGAAATCTCGCAACCTGAGGCATGAATATAAAACCGATAGTTGTAAAAACCGTACCAACAATAAGCGCTAGCCATGTGAAAAGTGTGAAGAGGCTGTTTGCTTTTTCGTGATTGCCTTGTCCGAGATACTTTGCAACTAGTGCGCTACCTCCTGTACCGAACATATATCCGACAGTACCCATAATCATGATGAATGGCATGATGAAGTTTACTGAAGCGAAGGCAGTCTTTCCTGCGTAGTTCGATACGAAGAACCCGTCAACTATATAATATAACGATGAGAAAATCTGCATTCCTATTGTAGGAAGTGTAAATCTTATAAGTCTTGAATAATTAAAATGATCTGATAGCTGAATCTGCATATGTTACCCCTGCTGCTATTCTTCCTTATTGGTTTTTGTACTTCGTTTGTGCCTCTTTGTTTCCTTTTCTTCTTCAGTAGGATCCTTTTCTATAGGCTTGTAAATTGTAATTGTTCCATTATCGTTCAGGTGCTTGAAAAGCGATAATGTAATCGGGAATCCGAAGAGTCCTAAGATACCGAACATATTTACACCGGCAAACATACTTGCGAGTGTGAGCACTGGATGAAGTCCGAGGTTTCCTCCAACAATCTTAGGCTCGAGAATATTTCTGATTACTGTTACGATAAGGTATACGCAGAGAAGCGCAAGTGCACGTCCGAATCTTCCCTGAATAACTGAAATAATAACCCAAGGAAGCATGATTCCGCCTGTTCCGAGCACAGGAAGGATGTCGAAAATTGAAATACAGAATGCAGTCACAATAGGATTTCTGATTCCTACAATACTAAGCCCGATTGAAAGTTCACAGAATGTGATTGACATGATAAGTATGTATGATCTGATAACAATAAGGAGAGTATGGAAGATAAAGTATTCCACCTGCCCTACGATGTTTCTTGCTCTTTCGCCGAACTGGTTCAAAAGGAATCCGTAAACCTTGTTGTAATCGATGTTGAGGAAGAACGTCGAAATAATCATAACGATAATATTGATGATTGTTCCCGGAACCTTAACAACAAGACCTGTCAGGAATCCTACAAGCGTCATTGAAAGGTTTGAAACCATAGTTCCAAGTGATTCAAAAAGCTTCGCTTCCATATCTTCCATAAGAGCTGCGAATTCAGGCGTTGAATGTTTTCCTATCTTTTCAATACTGTCGAGAAGAAGCTGAATATCAGGCTCAAGTACATTTGCATAGAAGTTTGGAAGTCCGTTTACGAGCTTGATTCCTACTTCAACAAGTCCCCAGCTGATAAGCGCTATGAGACCGGCAAGCACAAGATAAAAACTGATTACAAAAATAAGTGCTGATGCATTTCTCGGAAGCTTTGTTTTTCTGCTGAACCAGTTTATAGGGCGGTTCAGGAAATATGCAAACACTACCGCAAGCGCAAAAGGCGCAAGTACAGGAAGTGCATATTTCATTGCTGCATACACGAGTATTGCAATTATAAGAAAATATGTAAAGTTGATTATAAATTTTCTTCTGTTTTCTGTCTGCATTGTTCCCTCTCTTTTAGCCAGAACTTTGTATTCCGAGGCTTTGTCCTACCAAAAACCCTTACTCTTAATTGTAAATTTTTTGTGCATTATAGTCAACAGTAAATACCCCTTTTTCACAAGATAAAAACGCTCTGATGTTTCTTTTTTGCTTATCTTGCATTGACTTAAAAATTGTACTGGAGTATAATTTTAATTGTAAAATTGTACTTGAGTACATTTTTATTTTTTATATCTTATCCAATAATCAGGAGGGTTTTATGTCAGAAGAAAAAAAGCAGGGTGCTCAGAAATTATCAGCCAAAGAAAACACGCAGCACGCAGTGTTGTTCTTCATCTTCTCAAATTCAGCAGGAATTATCCAGTTCCTCGTATTCTCACTCTGTAAGGAAATTTTTAAACTTACTTACATGCCATCATACTTGTCAGCACTCACTGCTTCAGTAGTCTGGAACTTTACATTGAACAGAGAATTCACATTCAAATCAGCGGCAAACGTTCCTGTTGCCATGTTCAAGATTTTCCTTTTCTACTGTGTATTCACACCACTTTCAACATGGTGGGGAACAGCACTTTCAAACCTCGGTTGGAACGAATATCTCGTCCTTGCACTTACAATGTGCATAAACCTCACATCAGAGTTCCTTTACTACCGTTTCGTAGTATTCAGAAATTCAATCAACACAAACAAGCGTGCCGAAAAGAAAGCAAAGAAAAACGCAGAAAAGAACGCTTAATTTCTGACATAACAGAGAGGCATATATAATGAAAAAACTATCAAAGCGTGAAAGAACACGTATCACCGTAATGCACGCAGCAAAAGGGTTATTTGAAAAGCACGGTCTTGATAACGTCACATTTCATGATATTGCAGAGGCTTCAGGTGTTTGCAGAACAACAGTCTTCAATCACTTTTCCGATACAAACGAACTCATGATTGCTCTTACAGAGCAGGAAGTTTGCGAAACACTGAGCTACGTATCAGAATCAGATTTCAGAGGTATCGAAATCGCCGGAAAGACTTTTGAAAAACTTATCGAAGATGCAAGTCTCTACCCTGTTCTTACAGGAAAACTAATAAACAACGCAATCCTCACAGGCGGGGATGACAACCCGGTTCGTAAAATTGAGGAACTCGTGCTTACAGGCCTTAAAGAAACATATCCGGAAGAAGAGGCAAAAAAGCTTTTCCTTCTTATAAGCGGTGCATATTACGGCCTAATCAATCATTACCACGTGAACAATAAATCATTTGATGCAGAAGAAATGAAGAAAGAATTCAGAGATCTGCTATCAGTAATATTAAAATAGTATTTAGCAATACAATCAGGAGGAAATTATTATGAATAATTGCGGAATCAGCAGATGGGAAGACCCGAAAGACATAAACGCAAGATTAAACAAACTCGTTTCCGAACCGATCTGGGAAGTAAACGACGACTACTATGAAAACGAAATCCTTAAATACTTCGACGAAAAGTGCAAGACTTCAAAGGCAATTTTTGACGAAGCCAAGAACTATATTCCAGGCGGAGTTCAGCACAACCTCGCCTTCAACGTACCATTCCCTCTTGCATTTTCAAAGGCAGACGGAGCTTATCTCTATGACGAAGACGGTAACCAGTACATCGACTTCCTTCAGGCAGGCGGACCTACAATCCTCGGTAGCAACTACGCTCCTGTAAGAGATAAAGTAATGGAACTCCTTCAGACTTGCGGTCCTGTAACAGGACTTCTCCACGAAGCAGAGCTCCTCATCGCAAAGGAAATCAACAAGCACATGCCAAACGTTGAAATGTTCCGTATGCTCGGTTCAGGTACAGAATCAGCAATGGCAGCTCTCCGTATCGCAAGAATCGCAACAGGAAACAAGCGCGTTATCAAGATCGGCGGAGCTTATCACGGATGGTCAGATCAGCTCGTTTATGGTCTCAAGGTTCCAGGAAGCCGTGCACTCCTTGAATCACACGGAATCACAAGCGGAGCATACAAGAGAACTGACGAAGTAAGAGCAAACGACCTCGATATGCTCGAAAAGATGCTTAAGAAAAACAAACACAGAGGCGGCACAGCAGCAGTAATCGTAGAACCTGTAGGTCCTGAATCAGGATCACGTCCTGTAGCTTACGAATACAACAAGGGCGTAAGAGCACTCTGTGACAAGTACGGCGCTCTCATGATTTTTGACGAAGTAGTAACAGGTTTCCGTGTTGCACTCTCAGGCGCACAGGGCTACTTCGATATCGTTCCTGACCTTACAATCTTCGGTAAGATCGTTGCAGGCGGATATCCGGGAGCTGGCGGAGTTGGCGGCAAGACGGAATACGTACAGCTCATGGCTGCAGGTCTTGCAACAGGCAAGCACAGAGCTTATGTAGGCGGTACACTCGCTGCAAACCCTATGTCAGCACTCGCAGGCTACACAGCAATTCAGGAAATCGCAAGAACTAATGCATGCGAAATCGCAGGACGTGCAGGTGACAGACTTACAGACGGTCTCCAGATGCTCCTCGACAAGTACGGACTTCCATTTGCATGTTACAACCAGGGCTCAATCGTTCACCTTGAATGTACAGGTGCAATGCACTTCGACTTCTCATCAATGAACTTCCTCAAGTCAGCAACAGGTCTTTTAAAGAACAAGGACATGATGTATGCCCGTAAGGATTCAATGGAAAGAATGGGTGCAGCTTACATGGCAAACGGCCTTGTAACACTCGCCGGCTCAAGACTCTACACTTCAATGGCAGATACTGACGAAGTAATCGACGAAGCACTTAACAGATTCGAAAACGTATTCAAGCACGTAGTAAGAACTGAAAAGTGCATGCCTGGTAAATAAAATAGTGAAAGTGTTTGTGGCTGTATCGCCACAGGAGGAAATATGGAAAAGTATATTATTTCACACGACATGGGAACAAGCTCAGACAAAGCAGTTCTCGTAGACTACAACGGAAAAATCGCAGCAACATCTGTAGAACCTTATCCTACATATTATCCTAATCCGGCATGGGTTGAACAGGATCCTATGGACTACTTCAACGCAGTCTGCAAAACTTCATCGGATCTCGTTAAGAAGACAGGTATCGATCCGTCGCAGGTTTCAGGAATCATCTTCTCAACTCAGGCACAGGGCGTAATTCCTGTATCAGAAGCAGGCGAAGTACTCTACAACAACATCACATGGGTAGACGGACGTGCCGAAAAGCAGGCACAGAAGATAATGGGCAAAGTCGGCGGCAAGAAGATCTTCACACTCCTTGCAGGAACTCCTATCATGGGAAAAGACTGCATCGCAAAGATCATCTGGCTTAAGGAAGAAAGACCGGAAATCTACAACAACGCATATAAAATTCTCGATGTAAACGGTTTCCTTAAGTACAAGCTCACAGGAAGAATGGTAGCTGAACTTTCAGGTGCTAACGGATACGGATTTGACCTCAAGAAAAAGGACTGGATGAGCGTACTTAAATATGCCGGTCTCGATATGAAGAAACTCCCTGAACTCGTACTCAGTACTGATATCGTAGGAGGCCTTACTGACGAAGCCGCAGCTCTCATGGGTCTCGCACCTGGCACACCTGTACTCGGCGGCTGTGATGACGTGCCTGCAGCAGCAGTAGGATCGGGAATGTGCGGAGACGGTGATGTACACATCTACCTCGGAACTTCAGCGTGGGTATGCGTAACAACTGCAACTAAGGACAAGTTCATAAACGGTGCAGCTGCTATCCAGAGTGCAGATAAAGATATGAACCTCATCGCAGGTATCACAGAATCAGCCGGCGCAAACATCCAGTGGCTCCAGGACAACTTCTTCAAGCGTGAAAAAGAAGAACTCGGCGATGGCATCTTCGCATACATGAACAATGTAATCAAACACATCCCGCCTGGATCAGATCACCTCGTATGCACACCTTGGATGCTCGGCGAAAGATGCCCGGTATCATCAACTACAACACGTTCAACCCTCTTCAACATCGACATGACTCATACAAGAGAACACCTTATGAAGGCTCTTTACGAAGGTATCGGCTATAACCTCAGATGGATCATGGAAAACCTTGAAAAGGATTACGGTTTTGATATGAGCAATATCAGAATCATCGGCGGCGGCGCACTTAATGACGGCTGGATGCAGATGATTGCTGACATGTCAGGAAGAACAATCTCAGTTGTAAAAGACCCTAGAAACGCAGGTGCAGTAGGAGCAGCCATCATAGCTCTCATCGGCCTTGGCGAACTCCCTGGTTTTGCATCAGCAAAAGATTTCGTAGAAGTCGATTCAGTTTATACTCCAAATCCTGAAAACAAGAAAATCTACGACGAACTCTTCGAAGACTACAAGAACATTTACAGCGGCCTCAAGAAAGCATACGACAAGGCTAACGGCAGAAGATTCACAGGAGAAATGTAAAAATGCAGAAAGCATATGAACTTATAAAAAAATACGGAATGCTCATGGCAGAGCAGGAATACTCAGTCGGAGACGCAAAACTCTTTATCGAAACTGAAACAGGAGTATACTCAACAAAGCCCGGCACTGACTTTGCAGATATCAATGAATCTGACATCCAGAAAGAAGAAATGGCGAAACTCCCTATGTCCGATAAAGGGCTCAAGGCGATGGTTTATTCACAGACTCCATACTGCATGGAATGCCTTAAAGTCGGACGCAACTTCAAGCCTTCGGTAGACGACATGGCTCAGATCATCGGTCCTGAAACAGCAAGTTTTGAAAAGGCAGGCTACGTTATCACACGCGGCCGCACACTCTTCGAAGCAATCACAGCAATGACAGTTCTCGAAAAATCAGCAGAAATCACTGTACTTGCTGACAGAATCGGAGGAGCGAAACCCCTCAACTCACTTGAAGCAAAGCTCATGAGATTTGTCTACAAGAAGAAGTACTCAAAATCAGAAGCGACAGCCAAGGCTGACGAAATGAGCGGCGATAAAGCAGAAGATACACTTCCTGTAAGAGTAGCCGCTGACCCGCGCGAACAGTACTTAAGAGAAATGCTCGTTGACTACGGCAAGAAGCTCGTGCAGACAGGCCTCGTACAGGGTACATGGGGTAATCTCTCAGTAAGACTTGACGACACATACATGATCGTTACTCCGTCAGGACTCGACTACATGAGACTCACACCCGCTGACATGGTTAAGGTAAATATCGAATCACTCGAATACGAAGGCGACCTCAAACCAACATCAGAAAAAGGACTCCATGCAGAAGTCTATAAGATGCGTCCCGATATCGGAAGCGTCATCCATACACATTCAAAGTTCTGCTCAGTATTTGCTGCATCAGAAAGGGATATGCCAATCACCCTTGAAGGCGCTAAGGAAGTTTTCGGCGAAAAGGTCAAGCTTGCCGGCTATGCTCTCCCCGGAACTAAAAAGCTCATGAAAAACACAAGCCTCGCCCTCGGAGATAACTTCGGTGCAATCATGAGTCATCACGGAATGCTCGCCGCAGGAGCTGACATCGAAACAGCATTCGCAAACTGCCATCTTCTCGAAGAAAACGGCAAATCATACCTCGGCGTAAAATAAGCACTATAAAACCTCCCGCAAATCCAAACGGGAGGTTTCTTATTTTTACAATGATTCTATTTCTTCGATTGAAAGACCAGTCAGCTTGGAAATCAAACCAGCATCCATCCCTTCACATTTCATAGCACGAGCTATACTATTCTTCTCTTTTGCTCGTCCTTCTGCTCGTCCTTCTGCTCGTCCTTCTTCAAGGCCTTCCTCTCTCGCCTCTTTTCTTGCAGCTGCCGCCTCCATTTCAAACATCCACTCAGAATGCTTGCGTGCCCATTCATGCTCTTCCTGAGTAACTTCTCTGAATCTTTTCTCTGTCAAACGAATGACCTCCCCTCCGGATTCAATAAGTTTCCTGACGTAATCATTCATACTTTCATCTCCGGCAAATCTCAGATATGCACATAACCTTTCAAACTCATTCATTTTATCCGGTTCCAAGACTTCAACTTTCATAAGTTCTATAAAATGAATTTCCGAAGCATTGCTGAGTTCATGACCAGTATCATTGCGATACGTAAAAACTGAATGATATCTTTCTTCATCAGGAAAAAGAATCCCATTATGTATAAAATTAATCATAATCGTTTTCTTGATTGTATCATACTTTTCTCCCTTTTGCACCGCATTTCTCAGCAGCCCAGCCTGATAAAACACACTTCTTTCACGATAATCTTTCAGATTTCTAACCTGCATTTCAATATCGATATATTCTTTATTAGCAGTCTCTACTTTGATATCCATAACCACAGATTTCTTCTCATCAGGCATATCTGCCATCACAAACGGATCATGATAAGTCAATCCTGTTATCGGATTATCATCCCTGTCCAACACAACATTAAGAAGGGCAATCAGCGCCTCCCTGCAGTCGTCCCTGTCCTGACCATATACAGCTCTGAAATACATGTCATTGGTAAGCGCCATTCTTTTTTCTGTAGTTCGTCCTTTACCCATTAACCTTCTCCTTTATCATCCCGGTATTGCTCTTTTGAAGCCTTTGACAGCACAATACAACACAAAAATGAATAAGTAAATACCCTTTCTTTCGAACTGTAAAACAACGTTTTTTTATTGTATTTTTACAGTCTCGAACGGAAAATGGCAAAGAAAAGGAGCGACTAATTTAATCGCTCCTTACCATCATTACATAACATCACCAAACTGAATTCCAAGGCTTTCAAAGTACCCGTTATCAAGTATTTCGAATGCGATTGTATCAATATCTATTTCAGGTAACTTATTGTCCTCAAGATACTTTTCAACATTATATCTTACAATCATTCCTGGCACTTCATATTCTCTCGTAAGTATGTTCCAGTACTCATCTTCTGTCAAACCCATTGATTCGAAATAAATCTTTGCCAGTTCGTGACTCTCTTCACTACTTTCAACAATCGCTCTTCGATTTACAATTTCTGCAAGGATCTCTTCTTCAGTAGGCATTAGATTATTCTCTTTCGCAAATGAATAGCAGTACCCTTCTTTTATAATTAATTCAAAGGCATCTTCTTCAGGTGTTTCACTTTCGCTCGCTTCATATAAAGCAACTCGATAGTCAAAATACTGTTTTGTAAAAGGCTCACCTTCAACTATTATAACAACACTATTGTTTTGAATTGATGTTCCACTACCATTACTACTTGAAAGTAAAGTTGTCGCAGATTCTTTCAACTCACTTGCAATTTCGCTGGCTTTATCTGCACCTGGTATTTCTTTTTCGAAGGCAAATCCAGCAACAGCTCCAGCTAACATCACTATCATCGCAATAATGACTATAGTCTTTTTCTTCATATTTCATCCTTCAAACAAGGCACTATTCATTGCTCTTTGCTGATTTCATCAAATAAATCATAACAACTGTATTCATCGCAAACATATAACTAAAAGGGCTGTGATATGACGCGAGTATATAGTAAATAATCTTGTTACTCTTCAAGTGAAGTAAATTCATCATCAACAACATGCACACATATACAACAATATGAGCAAAATGAACACCTAGGAACTTTCCCTTGTTACTTATGTTTATTTTTAGAGAACGCATCTCCATCGCATCGCAAAGTAACATAACGCATGCGAATATCCATACCATCATCCCCGAAACATAAATATTTGTTATTCCAATCCTTAAGAATGGCCAATATAATTTATCTATAATATAATTTATTTGTAGCGAGAGAAATGACAATATGTAAGGAATTATAAGTATAGAAACCACAAATAAGTAGTTTGATATTTTTTTCTTCATTGATATGTTCCTTTATTAAAATTCATTATTGTTGACTATCGACACTTCAAGTTCAAGTTGCCATGTCTCACTACCTCTAGTAATATCGGTAGTTGTTTTTGCTTGTACTGAGCATAGAACTGGATCATCAGGAACATATGTTGTAAAGCCCGTAGAATAGTTAAAGCTATTTGCCTGAGGGTATTTATATACAACCTGATTGGTTTCAAAAGAAGCGGTACAAGCATACATTACTTTCTTGTTCTTCAATTGAATTCCTGACTGTTGTATATCCCAATTCCCCGATACATTTTTCAACAAATATTGCCATCTTGTACCAGAGGCATTATATGCTCTTCTATCATAGTCAACTTCCAAATAGGCATATACATTTTCAAATGCATCACTTGTATCATCTCCGATTGTTGTTTTGCTTTTTCCAAAATATGTAAAATAAACTACTTTAAATGTAATTATATAGTCCCGAATTGGAAATAGCACTTTTCTACACAATACTATTTTTCTCTACGCATCATCACCCGCGATTGTTCGAGTTCTTTTCCTATTTCTGTGACAAAGCTATCAGGTAAAGAATCTCCAGATGCAACGGATAGAAAATGTATCCTACCCATTTCAGGTTAATTTTACTTTCTTTTTCCCTGTTATACAGGAGTATAAACGGCAGTGCAAACACCATCATCCATTGAGGATGTGCAAACACCCCTCTCTCAACAAATCTCGGATCCATGCCAAAAATATTATCAATAATGGCAAGTATGTGTTCGCAAAGCATCGTCATGTTATGGTAGTGGCAGAACATATCAAACTTCATAACAAGCTCTGTCGAGAATAGTGCAAACATCATAACCGATACCGTCACCATCACTATGCCCAGTTTCCTGTAGTCATTTCTAAAGAAATACATAAATACCCCGAGAATTATGTAAATTATCCCTCCTTCGAGAAGGAATATCGAACAAGTCAATGTCGCTATCAACTTCAGGAACGTCTCTGGCTTACTAAAGTGAATAATCATTATCGCTAATATCGCAAACGTTATAAGTTGCCAGATTATAAACAGTGCTAGCTTCAGTTTTGCGTATTTTTTCTTCCGAATGATTCCTTCTAACAATGTTATGACCACAATTATCAACAAAATCGTACGTACGAAATTGTGATAATAATCGCCCATATAAATCATCACATTAATCCATTCCATTAACAATGTCAGCAAATACAGACGCCAAACATATTTTCTGACACTGCTAGTATAATTAAGCCCGATTGTCACAGCACAAAAAATGAACAATGGCGCCGCAATTCTCCCAATCATCAGAAAGAACCTCGGAACATTATAACCAAAAGTATACAAATGCGACATGAACATAGTCACCATCGCAATGCTCTTAATCATCGTCCCCGACATAAATCTACACCTCCTCCTAATAGCAATTACGGAGAGACAAGCTCTCCGTAGTATTAGTTAATCCATCCACTAAAATTGCAAGGTGCGATAAACTTAATATAAATCTTTTCTGATTTAGTTAATCCCGAAACAGTTACATCTGTATTTACTAATCCTGTTGCTACAAATTCTTTAATAACTGTATCAGTAAGAAGAGGTCTGTTCTTGTATACTTCACATGTAAGCTCATCATTATATCCATTGTTGTTGTAAACACTAATAGCATATGACTTCTGTCCCAAGAACATATAGTCAGTATATAAGCTATTGTATGCTCCCTGACCGCTAAAGCTATACTTGCCATCAAGGTCGCAATCCCATAAGTCAGACACGCCTGGCTTGCTTGTTCCATACGTCCCAATGCCCGATGATTCTGTTAAATATGCCGGATTCTCTGAAACCCCTACATTCACCTCATCTGCATCGGCATATGCCATAAAAGTTGAACCTAATAAGCACACTCCTAAAAGTAATACTAATAATGCTTTTGCTATTCCATTTCTTGAATTAATGTTTGACATTTTCTTTTCTCCTTCCGTTGTATAGTTGTAACATTTCAGTTGGTTAGTAACTACAGAACATCGGACTCACCTCCTATCTAACAATTAGTTTTGTTTGCTAAAAGTAATATTGAAATGCATTAATCAGTGATGATCAACGTATTTATCCAAATCATTCCATAATTATATTTACAGTCTCACCATGCCACTGCTGATAAGCCTCTACTTCAACTTTTTCATCGGAAGCCCATGAACATCCAAATTCCCCACGTCGATATGATAATGTGTTATTACTGTTAAAAGTAGCTGTCGTGGAATTATTATATAAGTACGCAAGTTCAAATATTGCGTCTTTCAAATATAATCCTGAGGTTGCATCGTTTGATTCATCAACAATAGTACTCTGTTTATTAAAGCCAACACCACTTCCATTTGACGGAATCTGATTCCATGTTGTGTATCTGTTTTGGAAAAGAATATTATTAAAATTGTTGCCATCTAATATCTGGAAGTTTATATAATTACTATTATCAATCCATAACACGAAATACAACTTATCCCCTGGATCTACAGAAATCGTTCCTGTTCCCCAGTTTGTCCAGTAGCCCTGTACAAAAGCCTGCCACTTACCATCAAAGTACCCTATTCCTATGTCCTGATAATGATTATCGTAATAAATAGTGTAGAACATATATCCGGCTTCGCCCTGCTGAGCAGTAACGTTGCAATCTCCTGCATACAGAAAGGTTGTGGTTTTATTAAATCCAAGTGTTGACTTAACCTCGTATCCAATACCACCAGTTTCATAGCTGCTTCTGCTACTTTTGGGCTCATTCGCAACTGTCATAACTGTTTCAACTCCAACATTAGACGTATTTATCGCATTATCTTCGTCAGTATGTGAAGGTGCATGGCTTGGTACAGTTACAGAATATGTCATTTCCGTTAGTTCTGCATTCCCAGTTTCCAAATTCACAGCAGCTAGAAATAGCGCCTTAGCCTGATCATCCGAAAAGCCATAGGCCTCTACTTCCTGCATAGTTCTGTTTAAAACAGCCTTGATTTTTTCGTATGCTTCCGCTTCATTCGGACTAGCAACCCTGTACTTTTCAATTACTTCCTGTATAACATCTTTGCCGAGAATATTATTGAAATATGTCAAGCTTTCCGTTGTCTCTAAATCGATGTTCGGCGTAAGTTTTTGCTCAACATTCTGGATATTACTTTTCTCAGTTGCATCTTCAGCAAATGCAACGGTTGTACTTCCAAGTGTAGCTACTACTAACGCTACGCATAATACCTTCTTCAATACATTTTTCTTCATATTATTCTCCCTTTGTCAGCTAATACACTACGTATCCGGATGATTTATTGATTGTTTCAATCAACGTTCCACTTTTATAGCACTTAAATGTAGCCTTTGCATAGTATGATCCTTTGCTGTCGAGTTCTTCTGTAACTGTTTTCTTGAACTTCCCAGCTATGTCGTCATAATATGTGTTAAAGCTTCCTTTGTAGACAGAAGTGTTCCCCTTATAGAGTTCGATTGTTATGTTTACTCTGTCAAACACACTATCGCTTACTGGTATAAGATTAGCAGTCATCGTTGCATCGCCATTTGAAATGTTTAAATTAATAATGGCACTAGTAGTACCAATATAGAGCGGTTCCACTTCTTCATGCTCTGCAGCACATATCATGCTTGTACTTAAAAGCATGATAAGAATCAATGATAAAACAAATATCCTTTTCTTCATATAGAAATCCTCCTTTTGCTTTCTTATACAATAAGACTGCGAAAAGAGGATTTTGCAAACTCCCTTTTTAAAAAATTTTACTTATTTATTAATTTCATGCTTTCAGCAATCTGAATTGCCACTTCTTCATCAATACTACCTGATAAATGAATCTGAAGAATTGATTCATCAGTTCTCCAAACTAATAATACCGAATCATATCTTTCGTCAACAAAGATAAACCCGTCATAATGGTTAATGTCTATACTCCTGTATTCAACACCGTCTGTATTAAAAGCCATCCCTGCATTTTCTGAATACTGTTCAATCCTGATAACGCAATCATCAAAATCAGAAATAAAGACTAGCAAAGTCACTCCTTCTTTTTCAGCGGCAACAAGACGGTACCCTTCAGGTAAGTAATCCGGATACCAGTAATCATCCCATCCGTCAAGCAATTCAGCCTCATTCTCATGAAGCAAATGTACCGAACCATCTTCTTCATGAGGCACGAACTTTAATACTTTTTCACGATATGCTTCTGATACGGTAAAAGCAAACATATTAAATATTGATAGGCAAACAATTAGTAATGCCGCAACTCTTTTCAAGCTGTTTCTGTATTTGTTGCGCCGATCTTTTAATATCATTTCATTAATCATTGATTGTGTCTTACGATCGAGTTCCTCGGGCACTTCAAGTAAATTGTTCTCCATCTCATCTATTTCATTTTCAAACTCTAAGGCTATTTTCTTTGCCATAAGAGTCAAAATTTCTTCTTCGCTATATTTCATCAACACTGTCCTCCGCAATAATGCTATTGATCTCATTCTTCAGCATTCTTCTAATCTTTGTCAGTCGCATTCTCACGAGTGAATCTGATATTCCAAGGAGTTCCGCAACGTCTGCACTTCTGTTGTTCTCGTAGTATGTAAAGTAAATCAAACTTTTTTCTTCTGGAGTCAACATAGCCATTGCCCTGTTCAGAGCTATATCTAGAATTTCTTCATGACTATCTTCGTTGCCGACAGCTACGGTATTAAGTTCTATTATTTTACCATACTCTTTTATAGTCGTTTCGCTCTTCATAATACCTTTGTAATAGTCTGCAATGGTTGTTCTAACTATTTCTTTAAGGTAAGAATTTATATCTCTTATTCCAGGATTCTGTAGTTTCTTTCTATACTTGAAAATTCTTTCCCACACTATTTGACTGATATCATTGGCATCTTCGAGATTATTAATTTTACTATTAATCAATTTAAACACCGGTCGTTTCTTCTTCTCGTATAGTTCATTAAACCATTTATAGTCATTTAGCAAAGCCATCCAATGCCCCCCCAATTCAAATTTTTTACAATTCTTATTCTAAAATATCATTTTTGGTTGTACCAATCAAGGGTGAGTTCATAAGTATCTCCATACAATAAGACTGTGCTTTTGCAAAATTGCAAACGGCAAATCACATTTTTGCAATAATTATTATAAAAACAGCTTTTGTGACATGTTTCCAAAAAATTTTTAAATGTGTATTGACAAATGCACTTTAGAGGTCTAAACTGTTAACATGTTGTTGTAATAAACAATCAAAACGTTAATTATTTGTTTTTAATCATTAAATTAAGAAGGATTATCGAAATGGCAGTTCTCTCAAACATGAAAAACAGAGTCTTTACATTCTTCTTTGAAGCTTGCAACTTTTTTGGAAGCTTCTTTTTCGTGTTTAGCTTTATGTTTAAGAGAAAATTTGTAAATGCCCTTTAGGATATGACTTAAGATTTTTTAACCAACATTGTCAGACTCGGCTGTATCCCAAGGGATGCAGCCGTTTTTATTTTGCCGGAACACCGGCCCAGACTAATTAATAATTTTTTTAAATATCAAAGGAGAAAAGAAAATGAAAAAGATTATCGCAAGCATTTTAGTATTCGTAATGGTTCTCGGACTCGTAGCCTGTGGAGGCGGCGGAGAAGATACTGACACAGAAATGATCAATGTAGGTATCATCCAGCAGCTCCAGCACGGTTCACTCGACGAAGCAAGAGAAGGCTTCATCGCAGGACTTGCAGAAGCAGGTTATGAAGACGGCGTTAACATCGCTATCAACTACCAGAATGCTTCAAACGAAGTAGCAAACTGCCAGCAGATTTGCGAACTCTTCGCTAACAGCAACATCGACATCGTACTCGCAATCGCTACAAATGCTGCTCAGGCTGCTGTAAACCAGTTCCAGGATGGAGACACTCCTGTACTCTTCACAGCTGTAACTGATCCTGTATCAGCAGGTCTTGTTGATTCAAACGAAGCTCCTGGAAAGAACGTAACAGGAACATCAGACATGCCTGTAATCGCTGACCAGATTGCAGTAATCAAGGACGTACTCCCTGAAGCAAAGACTCTTGCAATCCTCTACACTTCAAGTGAATCAAACTCAGAAATCCAGGCAAACGAAGCTAAGGCTGCTGCTGAAGCTCTCGGAATGGAAGTAATCATTTCAACATCATCATCAACAAACGATATCCCACAGGTTATCTCATCAGTAGTAGGACAGGCTGACGCTATCTACATCCCTTCAGACAATGCATTCGCAGGAGCTATGGCAACTGTAAACGCATCAGCTGTTGAAAACCAGATTCCTGTATTCTGCGCTGTAGAAGCAATGATCGCTGAAGGCGGTATCGCAACAACTGCCATCGACTACTACGAACTCGGAAAGCAGACTGCTGCTCAGGCTGTAAGAATTATTGAAGGCGAAGCTGCATCAGAAATCGCTGTTGAAACTCAGAAGGACTGCGCACTCATCGTTAACGATACTTTCGCTAAGAGCGTAGGCGTAGAAATCCCTGCAGAAATTCTCGACAAGGCAGCAACACTTTACTAATCACAGATTAAGTAGTATCATATAAAACATGTGGCAGCGCAGGTCTTACGGCCCGCGCTTGCCCGTTACTATTCAGAAACTAGAGGTAATTTATTTTGACTAACTGGCTATGGGACATTCAGGGTGGTACAACGCTCGGCCTCATCTGGGGCATCATGGCGCTCGGCCTTTACCTGACATATCGTGTACTTAATTACGCAGACCTTACTGTTGACGGAAGCCTTACTCTCGGCGGAGCAATTTCAGCCGTTTGTATTGCATCAGGAATGAATCCGATTCTCGCTATCTGTATCGCTGTAATCGGCGGTATGATTGCAGGTTTTGTAACAGGTATACTTCACACAAAGCTCGGTATTCCGGACCTTCTCGCAGGAATCCTCACACAGTTCGCACTCTATTCAGTAAACCTTCGTATCATGGGTAAGGCAAACTTCGGTCTTCTCAACCAGACTACGCTCTTCACTCAGATCAAGGCTATGGGAGTACCTTCAAGATGGGCAGGATTCATCGTTGGTATCGTTCTTGCAATCATCCTTGTAAACATCGTTTACTGCTTCTTCGGTACTGAAATCGGATGTGCTGTACGTGCAACAGGTAATAATCCTCAGATGGTTAAGGCAATGGGTGCAAACACTAGAACATACATCGTTCTCGGCCTCGTTGTAGGAAACGGACTCGTTGCTATGTCAGGTGCGATTCTTGCTCAATATCAGGGATATGCCGACATCAATATGGGCGTAGGTACTATCGTAATCGGACTCGCCGCTATAATGATCGGTGAAGTAATCTTCAGCAAGCGTACATATCACCACAGACTTACAGGTGTAATCCTCGGCTCAGTAGTCTACAGAATTATCATCGCATTCGTACTTCGTTTCAGCCTTATGGTAGCTCTCCCAATCAGAATTACTACAGACGATATGAAGCTTATCACAGCAATCATCGTTGTAATCGCGCTCGTATCACCTAAGATCAAGGCTGAAATGCACACACGTCACCTTAAGCTTGAAATTGCGGAAGATGAAGAAGAGGAGGTGCTCTAAGATGCTTGATATCAAACACGTATACAAATCATTCAACATCGGCACAGCCGTTCAGAAGGACGCTTTAAAGAACCTCAACCTTCACCTCGACCCCGGCGATTTCGTTACTGTAATCGGCGGAAACGGCGCAGGAAAGTCGACAATGCTCAACGCAATCGCAGGCGTATGGGGCGTAGAAAAGGGTCACATCATAATAGACGGAAAAGACGTTACAAGAGACCCTGAACACAAAAGAGCAGCATACATCGGAAGAGTATTCCAGGATCCGCTCCTCGGAACAGCCGGTGATATGTGGATAGAAGAAAATCTCGCTTTCGCTCTTCGTCGAGGCAAGACAAGAAGCTTCAGATGGGGCATCAGCAATAAGGAAAGAGCCCAGTTCAGAGAACTCCTCAAAACTCTCGATCTCGGCCTCGAAGACAGACTTGCTTCAAAGGTAGGTCTTCTCTCAGGTGGTCAGCGTCAGGCGCTCACGCTCCTTATGGCAACAATCAGAAAACCACAGCTTCTTCTCCTTGATGAACATACAGCAGCTCTTGACCCTAAGACAGCTGCAAAAGTGCTATCAATAACTGACCGTATCGTTACAGAAAACAACCTCACAACAATCATGATTACACACAACATGAACGATGCCATCACACACGGCAACCGTCTCATCATGATGAACGACGGTCACATCATCTACGATGTCTCAGGTGAAGAAAAGAAAAACCTCAAGGTTTCAGACCTTCTTGTCAAGTTCGAAGAGGCAAGCGGAAGCCAGTTTGCAAATGACCGTATGATGCTTACAAGATAACATCCGTCCAATAAATACGGTACTTTCTCTTATTTACACGTCATAGAGAAGTATATATGAAAACCCGTTTCCACGAAGCGGGTTTTTTTCTGCGTATTTTTTGCTTTCAGAAAGTAAAATGGTGTTTCATTTTTTCCTGTGATATGTTATCATTGTTTTTTGGAGTGCGAAAAACTCCGTTAGAATGTTGAATTTGTTAAAGTTGATATTAAATATTTGGAGGACAAAATATATGACAGGACGCGATTTTAAGCAGATTGTGAGCATCACAGGTGCTTTTATTGCATTTATGATCGGATCAGGTTTCGCAACAGGACAGGAAATTCTCCAGTACTATGCAGGTTACGGTTTCATGGGAATCTGCGGTATCGGAGTATGCCTCATTCTTCTCATTTACGCAGCTACAGCTTTTACAAGAGCAGGCTACAGAGAACAGTTTGCCCGTCCTAACGGTATCTATGAATACTACTTCGGCAAGAAGCTCGGTCTCATATTTGACTACTTCACAGTAATTTCAATCTACCTCTGCTACGTAGTAATGCTTGCTGGAGCAGGTGCAGCAATCAAACAGCATCTCGGCCTTCCTGTTACAGTAGGTGGAATCTTAATCGGTGTATTATCATGCGTTACAGTAATGTTCGGACTTCAGAAGATGGTTGATGTTATAAGCAAAATCGGACCTCTCATCATCGTTCTCGTTGTTTCTCTTGCAGTAATTACTATCGTACAGGGTGATGTTTCAAGACTCGGAGAAATCAATGCTGAAATCCAGACAAACGACACACTTTTAAGAGCTTCAAACAACTGGTTCATGTCAGCATGCTCATATCTCGGAATCAGTATCACATGGCTTGCTACATTCATGACAGCGCTCGGTAAAGATGCATACAGCTTAAAGAACGCAACAATCGGTTCGATTGCCGGCGTAGTTGCCTTCCTCGGAAGCATGGTTCTCATGGTAATCGCTTTCATGCTCAATATCGATTCACTCGCAAATACTGAAATTCCTACACTTATCCTTGCTGACAAGGTAAGCCCCGTACTCGGATCAATCTTCGCATTTGTAGTAGTTGTAGGTATCTACACAACTGCAGTTCCTCTCCTCTGGACAACTGCATCAAGATTTGCAGAAGACAGAACTAAGAAATTCACAATTCTCACTATCATCCTCGCAGCTGCAGGTATGGTAGTAGGAATGCTCATCCCGTTCAGCAAGCTTGTAAACGTTGTTTACGTACTCATCGGAGACTTCGGATTCGTGCTCATCGCATTTATTCTCTTAAAGCATATCCGCACAAAGCAGTGGTAAATCAATAATTCAAGGCATAAAAAAGCTCGTTCAGATCTGAACGAGCTTTTATTTTTATATAAGTACTGTTATGAATTCAATACTCTATACTGCCTGTATGCCAGGAAAGTAAGTATTGTAGCAGCACATGTGAATGCTGTGAACATTATGTATGATGAGAGATAGTTTCCTGACATATCAGCAAGGATTCCAGGTACGCTTGAGCAGATGAGTGCTCCCGCAGACTGGCTCACATTGAGAGTTCTTATAACCTTTGGATAATGTTCCTGCTTTACCATATCGTTAGCCCAGTATGAAGCACCGAGATTTGTAAGAGAATATCCGATACCGAGAACAACCGCAACTCCATACGCAATAACTGCGTTTCCAGTATACGCCATACAAAGTCCTACATGGCCAATAATTACAAGAAGCCAGAACGCCATACTAGTTCCGAAACCGCCCCATCTGTCAGTAATATGTCCGAAGAAAACTTTCGCAACTGTAAGAAGGAGTCCGATGATACTTATGAGCGATGCAATAAACATTGAATCGAATCCCGCATCAGTATAAAGCACAGAAAGATGTGCATATCCTACGCTTGCTACCGCACCTGTAAGCATACATGCCGCAATAAGTGTCGCATAAATGCTCTTTGGAAGAGCCGGACCTGAAGCATCAGGTAAAGCTGCATTTGTTTTTGCAGCAGTCTCCACGACTTGCACTTCTTCACTCTCGCCGAACTTTCTGAGTCCGAGACTTTCCGGAGACTCCTTGATAACAAGGAAGATTACCACAGCTACGCAAAACATGAATATCGCCTGTGCTCTGAACGCAAACGGCAGTCCTGCACTCTCCGCGAGTATAGTTGCAATCGGCGGAATCACAATCATCGCAACTCCCGATCCAGCTCCTACGATACCGAGCGCAAGCGCCTTGTTCTTTACAAACCAGCGGTTCATAAGAATCGCTGCAGGCACCATAGTTCCGAAAGCATACGCAAATCCGGAAATCGCTGCACCGATGCAGAAAAGCGGATAATTGTCAGCAAAGCTATAAATCATAAACGAAATCCCTGCAAGTATTCCCGCAGTAGTTGTTCCGACTCTAAGCCCCACCTTATCATAAAAGATGGTAGTCATCCATGTACCGCAGAATGTTACAAGATTTCTAAGCGTTATAAGCGATGATGTCTGTGCGTTTGTAAGTCCGTATTCATCCCTTATCATCGGCATGAAGACCGCAAAACCATTTGCCACAACGCCCATACACGTAAAAAGCATCAGCGTACAAACTGCACAAATAAACCATGCATAATGTATCTTTTTCATAAAGGCCCTTCTTTCAATATTTCAAATACCTTTCTATTATACCGCCAAATTATTCCCTTGTAACTCTTTTTTCTCTCAAAAAAAGTAAAAGGCGGTCGTTTTGCCGCCTTACTTTACTTATGAAATAATTCTCTGTCTATCTGTCGATGAATTCTCCAACAGGATAAACCGCAAGAAGCTCATTCTGAATTCTCTTCTGAGCTTCGATAGGTGTGAGACCCCAGTTTGTCGGACATGGAGCAAGAATTTCAATATATGTGAAACCTTCGCCCGCCATCTGCTTTTCAAAAGCCTTCTTGATCATTGCCTTAGTCTTGTTGATGTTCGGAACTGAATCAACAGAACCTCTTGCAAGATAAGCGATGTCCATACCACCATAGAGATTTTCAATGCTTACAGGGTTACCGTTCTTCTTTCTGTCACGGCCTGCTGGTGATGAAGTTGTCTTCTGACCGATTGTTGATGTAGCTGACATCTGTCCGCCAGTCATGCCGAATGTTGTATTGTTTACTACGATTGCAGTGATATTTTCATCACGAAGTGCTGTATGCACTGTGTGCTGCATACCGATATTGTATGTAGCTCCGTCTCCTGCGTATGTAAATACGAGTGAATCCGGTCTGATTCTCTTGTAACCTGTAGCTGTAGGGATTGCTCTGCCGTGTGCACCTGAGAACGCATTACCCTTCTGAGCGAATACCATGTTTGATCCGCATGCAAGGTCATGAAATGCGATAGCAGTTCTTTCAAGTCCCATTTCTTCGATTACTTCGTAAATGATTCTTGTTGCGATACCGTGACCGCAGCCGGCGCAGCATCCATGTGGATTACAGCCCTGCATAATCTTAGGAATTTCAATTGTCTTTGCCATAATCTACACCTCCTCTGCTGTTCCTGCAATGATACTTTCAGCAAGTTCGATAACCTTGTCTGAATCGTGTACATCTACGATGCTGAAATATCCGTATACAGGCTTAGCACACTTAATAGCGAGTTTGATATCAGGAACTACCTGTCCCTTGATGTTCATTTCTACTGAGAGATATCCCTTAACGTCAGGATTAACTTCTTCAAATGCCTTTACAGGGAAAGGCCATGCAGTCTTGAGTCTGATGAGGCCGAGCTTAATACCCTTAGCTCTTGCCTTCTTGACTGCTTCCTTACATACTCTTGATGAGATACCGTAAGCAACACATACAACGTCAGCATCAGCAACCTGTACGTTTTCCCACTGCTGTTCTGTTTCGCGGATGATATCCCACTTATTCTTCCAGATTTCCGCATAAGCGTTGAGTCCGATGAGTGGTGGGCTGTAGTATCTCTTTGGATTTGAAAGATTTTCGTCAAGCGGTCTTATGATAGCCGGGATATCGAGAGCGTCGATGTCGTGTTCCTTCATATCTGGAAGCACGATTCCTTCCATCATCTGGCCGAGAATAGCGTCTGATAAAATGATTGTAGGGTTCTGATATTTTTCTGCGAGTTCATACGCTTCAGCAACCATATCAACCTGTTCCTGAACTGATCCCGGAGTAAGTACGATGAACTGTGAGTCACCATTACCACCGCCGTGAACTACTTCTTCGTAGTCACCCTGTGATGCACCGATATCTCCGCATGCGTTTCCAGCACGCTGTACGTCAACGATTACTGCAGGTACGTCAAAACCTGTAAGATATGAAAGTCCTTCGTGGAAAAGTGCAAATCCAGGACCTGATGAAGTTGATAAAACTCTTCCTCCTGCGATTGATGCACCCATTGCCATATGAAGTCCTGTAAGTTCGTCTTCTGTCTGAATGAGTGTACCACCCACTTCATCCATTCTCCATGAGAGGTATTCAAGTATCTCTGTCTGTGGAGTAATAGGGTAACCACTGAAGAAACGACAACCTTCACGGATTGCAGCTTCAGCAAGAGCTTCATTACCCTTCATTATTGCTCTTTCTGCCATGATTAGTCCTCCTTATTATTTTAGACAGGATGCCTGCAAAGCAAGCTTCCCGTGCATATTATTTAATTAAACTATGTAATTATACAACATACAGGTACGACAATCAATAGAAAATAGCATTTTTTAAAAAATTTTATGCAATAATATGCATACAAAAAGCCCCCGAGTAATCGGGGGCTATATGTGTTAGTTGAACAAAGTTTTAAGCGTACGCTCTATTAGCACTTTTCGTAACCGATCTTGAGAGCTCTCTGGTTTGCTTCGTTGAACTTAGCCTTGCCGTGTTCTGTGAAGTACTTTTCGATTGCTGCTCCAGTTCCTTCGAGGCTCATGATTCCTGTGTGCTTTACGAGTGCACCGATCATTACCATGTTTGCTCCCTTTGGATTGTCTGCTTCCTTAGCGAGTGCTTCTGTGTCTACCATTACTACGTTGATATCATCTCTGTAAGTCTTGTCCTTAACGAGTGATGAGTTAACGAAGAGGTATCCGCCAGGTCTGATTGAACCTACGAACTTGTCGATAGCTGGTCCGCTCATTCCTACGAGAATGTCGATTTCCTTTGCGAGAGGTGATGCGATTTCTTCATCACTTACCTTGATTGTACAGTTAGCTGTACCTCCTCTCATTTCTGAACCGTATGAAGGGTACCATGTGAACTGGCTACCTGTTTCGAAAGCGCAGTATGAGATAAGGATACCTGTTGTGATAATTCCCTGTCCACCGAATCCGGCGCAAATGATTTCCTTAAGCATTATAATACTCCCCTTTCAATAAATTCTCCGATAGGATACTTTTCATAGAGTTCGTTCTGAATTCTTTCGCATGCCTGAGCTGGAGTCATTCCCCAGTTAGTTGGGCATGGAGCGATAATTTCAACGAGTGAGAAACCTTCGCCAGCGATCTGCTTTTCGAATGCCTTCTTGAGGAACTTCTTAGTCTTGTTTACGTTAACTACGCAGTCAACAGCTCCTCTTGCGAGGTAAGCGATATCCATTCCGTGATAGAGGTTTTCAATGCTCATTGGGTTACCATTCTTCTTTGAATCTCTACCAGCAGGTGATGATGTAGTCTTCTGACCGATTGTTGATGTAGCTGACATCTGTCCACCAGTCATACCGAAGTTTGTATTGTTTACTACGATTGCAGTGATGTTTTCATTTCTCATTGCAGTGTGTACTGTGTGCTGCATACCGATGTTGTAAGTAGCACCGTCTCCAGCGTATGAGAATACGAGCATGTCAGGTCTGATTCTCTTGTAACCAGTTGCAGTAGGGATAGCTCTTCCGTGTGCTCCTGAGAATGCGTTTCCTCTCTGTGCGAATACCATGTTAGCTCCACAAGCGAGGTCGTGGAATGCTACAGCCTTCTTTGAGAGACCGAGTTCATCGATTACTTCGTAGATGATTCTTGTTGCGATACCATGTCCACAACCAGCACAGCATCCATGTGGATCTGCTCCCTGTAATACTTTAGGGATTTCAAAAGTCTTAGTTGCCATTTACTTTACCTCCTTTGCAGTTCCTGCGATGATGCTTTCAGCGATTTCTACAACCTTATCTGAATCTGGAACGTCCTTAACACTGAAATATCCGAATACAGGATAGTTACAATTTGTAGCGAGTCTGATATCAGGAACTACCTGACCCTTAATGCTCATTTCTACTGAGAGGAATCCCTTAACGTCAGGGTTAACTTCTGCGAATGCCTTTTCAGGGAAAGGCCATGCAGTCTTAAGTCTTACGAGACCGAGCTTAACGCCCTTAGCTCTTGCCTTCTTAACTGCTTCCTTACATACTCTTGATGAGATACCGTATGATACGCAGCAAACGTCACAGTCAGCAACTTCGATGTTTTCCCACTTCTGTTCTGCTTCCTTGATTGCAGCCCACTTCTTTGTGAAAACTTCTGAGTATGTGTTGTAATCTGATAAAGGACCACCAAATGAAATTGTTCCATTAAGGTCGTCTCCCATTTCCTTCATGATTCTTTCTGATGTAGGAGCATCGATATCGTGTTCCTTCATGTCAGGAAGAGTAACGCCTTCCATCATCTGACCGATGATAGCGTCTGATAAGATAACTACAGGAGTCTTGTACTGTTCTGCGAGGTCATAAGCTTCGATAACCATATCAACCTGTTCCTGAACTGATGCAGGAGTAAGTACGAGATACTGTGAGTCTCCGTTTCCGCCGCCGTGTACTACTTCTTCGTAGTCGCCCTGTGATACTGAGATGTCACCACAAGCACTTCCTACTCTCTGTACGTCAACGAGAACTGACGGGATGTCACATCCTGCGAGGTATGAAAGACCTTCGTGGAAGAGTGCGAATCCAGGACCTGCTGATGTTGAAAGTACTCTAGCGCCAGCAAGTGCTGCTCCAGTGAGCATATGAAGACCAGTAAGTTCGTCTTCTGTCTGAATAAGAGTTCCGCCTACTTCGTCCATTCTCCATGAGAGATATTCAAGAACTTCTGTCTGAGGTGTGATTGGATATCCTGAGAAGAAACGACAACCAGCTCTTAAAGCGGCTTCTGCAAGGGCTTCATTACCCTTCATTACTACTCTATCTGCCATGATTAGTCCTCCTTAACAATTTTAATCGCATAGTCTGGGCACATTGTATAACATGAACCGCAAGCGATGCAATCAGCTTCATTGAATTTAACCATTTCGTAACCCTTAGCATTGAGTTCGCCTGAAGGTGTTACGCACTTCTTAGGGCATGCAGCTACGCAGTAGTGACAACCTTTGCATACATCTGCATTGTAAGTAATCTTTACCATTTTGATTTGCACTCCTTTCCTAAACAAGCAATCCGGCACTGTGCACTTAGCACCGGAAATCTTTATCAGTATAAACTATTATACGACTAATTTCACCTTTGTTCAACAGTTTTATCACATTAAAGCAGTTACATTGGTGTTCTTATGTATCTTTTTTCTTGAATACTGTATCCCGTTTTGTGACATACAAAAAGCCCCCGAGTAATCGGGGGCCATATGTGTTAATTGAACAAAGTTTTAAGCGTACGCTCTATTAGCACTTTACGTAACCGATCTTGAGAGCTCTCTGGTTTGCTTCGTTGAACTTAGCCTTGCCGTGTTCTGTGAAGTACTTTTCGATTGCTGCTCCAGTTCCTTCGAGGCTCATGATTCCTGTGTGCTTTACGAGTGCACCGATCATTACCATGTTTGCTCCCTTTGGATTGTCTGCTTCCTTAGCGAGTGCTTCTGTGTCTACCATTACTACGTTGATGTCATCTCTGTAAGTCTTATCCTTAACGAGTGATGAGTTAACGAAGAGGTATCCACCAGGTCTGATTGAACCTACGAACTTGTCGATAGCTGGTCCGCTCATTCCTACGAGAATGTCGATTTCCTTTGCGAGAGGTGATGCGATTTCTTCATCACTTACCTTGATAGTACAGTTAGCTGTACCTCCTCTCATTTCTGAACCGTATGAAGGGTACCATGTAAACTGGCTACCTGTTTCAAAAGCACAGTATGAGATAAGGATACCTGTTGTGATGATACCCTGTCCGCCGAATCCGGCGCAAATGATTTCCTTAAGCATTATTTTGCGCTCCTTTCTACGAATTCACCCATTGGGAACTGAGCGAGTACTTCGTCAGCGATTCTAGCGTTTGCCTGAGCTGGAGTCATTCCCCAGTTAGTTGGGCAAGCAGCGATTACTTCTACAAATGTGAAACCTTCGCCAGCCATCTGCTTTTCGAAAGCCTTCTTGATGTACTGCTTTGTCTTGTTTACGTTTGGAACATTGTTAACAGCTCCTCTTGCAACGTAAGCAACGTCCATAGTTGCGTAGATCTTGCAAACGTCAACTGGGTTACCGTTGAGTTCCTTAGTTCTACCAGCAGGTGATGATGTAGTCTTCTGGCCGAGGAGTGATGCAGGTGACATCTGTCCACCAGTCATACCGAAGTTTGTATTGTTAACAACGATTGCAGTCATACATTCGTCTCTTAATGCAGTGTGGATTGTGTGCTGCATACCGATTGAGTATGTAGCTCCGTCTCCTGCGTATGAGAATACGAGCATATCAGGTCTCATTCTCTTGTAACCTGTAGCTGTAGGGATAGCTCTTCCGTGTGCTCCTGAGAAAGCATTACCCTTCTGAGCGTAGAGCATATTTGAACCACATGCGAGGTCATGGAATGCCATGCAGTTGTCTTCCATTCCCATTTCAGTGATTACTTCGTAGATAATTCTGTTTACGATACCGTGACCGCAACCCTGGCAACATCCGTGACCATATTCGTTCACGATGATTTCTGGTACTCTAAAAGTCTTTGCCATTTCTTATACCTCCTTTGCAGTTCCTGCGATGATAGCTTCAGCTGTTTCAACTACTACGTCTGAATCTGGAACTACGTCAACGCTTAAGTAAGTATATACAGGAATCTTGCATTCAGTAGCAAGCTTGATGTCAGGAACTACCTGTCCCTTAAGTGACATTTCTACTGAGAGGAGACCCTTTACTGCTGGGTTAACTTCTGCGAAAGCCTTCTTAGGGAATGGCCATGCAGTGATCATTCTGATGAGACCAAGCTTAACGCCCTTTGCTCTTGCCTTCTTAACAGCTTCCTTACATACTCTTGATGAGATACCGTAAGCAACTGCTACTACGTCAGCGTCAGCAACCTGGATGCTTTCCCATCTCTGTTCGTCAGCTTCCATAGCAGCCCACTTGTTTAAGAGATAAGGACCATATACGTCATATCCAGTACTAGGCCAACCTGCAGCCTGCTTTCTCATGCCTGGCTTATATGCCCATTCCTGATCAAGGCAGTGATCCTTGATGTCAGGAAGTTCTACGCCTTCCATCATCTGACCGATGATAGCGTCTGTAAGAATTACTACAGGGTTCATGTACTTTTCAGCAAGTACGTAAGCTTCCTGTACGAGGTCAACTTCTTCCTGAACTGATGCTGGTGTAAGAACGATGTACTGTGAGTCACCGTTTCCGCCGCCGTGTACTACTTCTTCATAGTCTCCCTGTGATGCACTGATTCCGCCGCAAGCGCCACCGAGTCTAGCTACGTCAGCAACTACTGCAGGAACGTTACATCCGCAAAGGTATGATAAACCTTCGTGGAAGAGTGCCCATCCAGGACCAGCTGAAGTTGAAAGTACTCTTGCTCCAGCATGTGATGCTCCCATGAGCATGTGGAGACCTGTAAGTTCGTCTTCTGTCTGGATAAACTGTCCGCCGATTTCTGGCATTCTCCATGAGAGATATTCAAGAACTTCTGTCTGTGGTGTGATTGGGTATCCTGCGAAGAAACGACATCCTGCACGGAGTGCAGCTTCAGCAAGAGCTTCGTTACCCTTCATTACTACTCTTTCTGCCATGATTAGTCCTCCTTCACGATTTCGATTGCATAGTCTGGGCACATTGTGTAACATGAACCGCAAGCGATGCAGTCAGCTTCATTAAACTTAACTGTTTCGTAGCCCTTAGTGTTGAGTTCGCCTGAAGGTACTACGCATTTCTTTGGGCATGCAGCTACGCAGTAGTGACAACCTTTGCATAATTCTGCATTGTAAGTAATCTTTACCATTATTGGCTCCTTTCTGAAGTTGGAAAGTCTGAACATAAAAAATTGTGATATATTTTCCTACTCCCATACATTATACATCCCATTGTCCAACCAATTCAATACTAAAAATGTAGAATGAAGGAATTTTTTGGGTTTTTTAAGGATTGCAACATCCTGCCGGTACGTACCCATTTTCAATCATGGTTTCACGGTCGACTGAAAGATAAATTTTATTGCTCTCGCTCATGCTTTCAGCATTCTCACAATATGTGTAATGGAACTTTCCATTATTACCATTGAGAACATAGTCTGCGTCGTATTCATTTATTAGTGTGCTTTCATTTTCCCAGCTCTCGCCTGTCGCATAATCGATCTCTACACCAGGCTCAATATTAAAGCAGTACACATTGAAACAGATCCCATAACCTTTATCAACAGGCGAATATCCTTCCATAATAACACCGCTTGCAACAAGGTTTTCCCCTTCATATACAGGCGTAACTCTGTACAGCACATTGTTTCCTGTTTCTTCAATATACTGAACCGTCATGATTTCAAACTGCTGCATAGCAATCTGATTCATTGTCCTTGTCCCTGTAATAAGGTTCTTCTCGTTTGCATTTTCACCGGCGAGAGAAAACGCGATAAGGTGACTCCTGTTGAAAAGAGCCTCGCCATCCATAAAGTCATAGAACTCCTGATCCCATCCTGACGGTCTTACTTCCGAAATTGATTCACGCTCTTCTGTCGGGAGAAGTTCAGGACCGAGATTTGCATATGCAGTGCCCGCACGTCCGAGATAATCAAGTTCGCTGTAACTTTCAAAAATCTCACTTTCCGCAAGCTCCTCTTCAGTAAAATAAGGAATGTTTCCATTCACATAGGCATACGGAAGTCCTTCATATTCCGGAATTACAAAGTTCTCAATTGCAGTTTCATATCTTTGTCCTGTATCTGCCGAAATATCGTCTGTCCCGCAAGCCGTAAACGATAATATCATTACCAGGATCATTAAAGCTGCCAGTACTCTTCTAATCTTCATCACAATTCTCCTTTTTCGTATTCTAATAAAAACATTTTATCATACAAAATAAAAAAACTCCCGACCTTTAATACAGTCAGGAGTACTTTTTAAGAAATGTTACTCTTCACCCATTACCACTTCAATAATTTCACCGTAAACAGCTTCGCCTTCCCTGCTGAGAAGTTCGATGCCGCCTTTGTTTCTGCAACACTGGCGAACCTTTTCAAAATGTATGAGAACGTTTGCAGTATATAATTTCCCGCGCAGTCTTCTCGTCTCGCAATTACAATCCTTTATCATAACCTGATCTGTCAGCTCATCCATTGCGCAGTCGGTAATCAGCTTATCAAGAATCGTACATATCATACGCAGACAATCGCGCTGCATCTTTTCATTTCTGAAAGCCGACTTAAGATAAAAATGAATATCGCTTATCATCATATGAAGCAGCATTTCCTTCAGCTTTGCTTTCTTCGAACTCGCAACCGCTGAAACTGCAATCGCTGCAAGACTCATCGCTGCTGCAAAATACAGAATCGTAAGAATAGCACCGCTGTAATTTTTTCCGGATGAAAGTTCCATTACCATAAGAGCGAACGCCATCGCAAGCACAATCACAAGTGTAATATTGATTGCAGTTTTCGTGCATCTTGCACACCTTAAATAGCGCGCATCTCTCAGTTGTTTTTCCGTATATGGTTTTGCGTTCATAATAAGTCCCCCTTTATGAGCGTAACGCATAATATCTATATCATATTTTAGATATACCCCGGTTGTGCCTTCTGAAAACAAAGAAAACTCCCGGCTGAATAACCGGGAGCCAAAACTACTATTCTTTATATGAAGCGTCTGAATCTATTCCTATCATCTTTGTGCTGTTATCCCATGTGATTCCGAAGTCTATCGCCTTACCGATTTCACGGAGCATGAAATAGTTGTTGCCATGAATGTTGTAAACAGTCGCATCAAGGAGTCTTCCATTAACGTAAATCTTTGACGGAGTCTTCTTTACTGTGAGAGTTTCATTAGGAGCAGATGCCATTTCACCACCAACTTCGGTATACGGTCTTCCGACATTCATCGAAACTGCCTTTGTGGCATTGTCGTATCCTACTTCAAACTGCGCATCTGTTCCATCAAGAATTGCAGCGATGTCTCTGAGCTTGAAATAATTGTTTCCATTAATATTATATGCATAGAGATCCTTTGAAACACCATCGACCTGTATCTTCTGCATTCTTCCGATACCTGTCGCCTGACTTGTATCCACGAAGCCGAGAGCGTTGTTTACGTTTCTGCCGGAAGTCTTAGCGCCGTTGTAGTAAAGAGCAATCGAACCACCGCCATCAAGACACATAGCATTTACAAGACCGAGATTCTGGCAGATTGCAGCTGCATCTGTAAGAGTTGCTGCCCCGATGTTTCCGATGAGGATCTTGCCATCAGCAGTCGCTCCGATAAACGAACGTCCCGCTGCATTTTTGTTGATTTTATCTTCAAAGAAGCCTTCCTCTTCGCCGTTTGCAGTAACCATGCCGTTTATGATAAGGCTAGGACCTGCTCCTACACCCTGAACCACATCTTCCCAGTCTGAAGGATTTGTGTATGTAGTCTTTATCTTAACTTCATAGTAAACATCATCACCGATGTCGAAACGCTCTTCCGCGAGGTGTGCTACAGAAGGGTTATATACAATCGCAAAACCGCCCTTAGGAACAGTAAAATCCGAAGTCGCTATTTCAACAACTTCACCTGATGCATCAACAATCGGAGCCATAGCACCGGCCTGCATCTTTACAGGAATGCCGTATTCTTCAGTGAAAATTGTAATGGCATCTGCCTCAGGACTCGGATGATTGATTCTCCAAGGAATCGATCTGTGAACACCATTTATATATCCGTAAAAATCAAACGAAAGTCTGTCGATTATGAGCTTGCCGTCTTTTGTAATTCCGGCAACTGCTCCACCATTACTGATATGAAGAATTTTGCCGTCTTTGATAATTGTGCCCCATGACACAGGATTACCATCATACGCCGAGAAATATGTACCGTTGATTGCCGCAAAAGCCTTGTATCTCTGCGCCATACTTGCTACTGATTCTGCTGAGTTAAGGTCACTTCCAGCAGTCATCATCACAGGCTCGATATTCTTGTCGTTCATGTCGATTGTAACGTACTTGAGCGAATGGCCTGAATCACTTGTAGTAGTGTATGCCGACGATGCCGCAAAAACAGGCGATGCCGACATAACAAACGCGAGCATCATACAGAGTGTAATCTTGAAAACCTTTTTCATGAAACTTTCCTCCATTAACTAGTCTTGGTTTATACGGCCATTATATCACAAAAAATGGTTAGTGGAACAAGCACGTGGGTATTATAAATCTATAAATGAAACGAAATAATCAAAGGAGATATATATGAAGAAGATTTTAATGATTACAGGTTCTTTGAGAAAGAATTCTTTTAATAGACAGTTATCGGAAATGATTACAGAGCTTATCGGAACACGCGCAGAAGTGACAGCACTCGACTTCAGCGATATCCCGTTCTTCAACGAAGATTTTGAAAATCCGCCGCTCGAATCAGTGCTCAAAGCACGTCAGGCAGTAATCGAAGCCGACGGCATCTGGATTTGTACGCCGGAATATAACTACAACCTCCCGGGCGTACTCAAAAACCTTCTTGACTGGCTCTCGAGACCTGCAGATCCTGACAACCGCAAGAGCGACTCAGTAATGAAAGGCAAACCTGTTACTATCGCAAGTGCCGCAGGAAACAGCGCAGGAGGCGGCGTAAGAAAGCAGCTCTCGACGCTTCTCACTATCATGGGCATGAAGGTATCAGGCGGCGAAGGAAACGGCACAGTATTAAACAAGGAAATGTTCGTAACAGGCACGCTTACGCTTCCTGAAGAAGTGATTAGCGCGCTCGAAAAACAGATTGAAACTTTCCTTTCAGAAATCTAAAAAACTAAAGGTCTTGATCGTATTGTAATTAGTACGACAAGACCTTTCGTATTAGAGAGGCAGGATATTTGACAAAGTCATTCTTTAAAAAGACACCTCATTCAACACCTGCAAGCCAGTAAATCAACAAAGAATAGCTTTTAATATTTCTAAATGGTATAATTGTTACATTGAAATCGCTTACATGAAGGAAAGGCAAGAAATATGAAAAGAGTAGTATCAGTTGTTTTAGTTTTAGTTATGGTACTTTCCATGACCACAACCGCATTTGCAGGTTTCAGTGGAACATTGAGAGATGAGAACGGCAATATCGTTGAACAGACAACTATCAGTGATATCGCATCAGAAGAAAGTTCAAAAGGTTATAGCGGAACTGCAGACAACAATTCTGGTATAACAGCAAAAGAAGATGTGACGCCGGCAAAGCCTCAGCAGAGTGCAACTTCCAATTCTGTTATCAAGTCATTCAGCGACGTATCAGCGAAGCACTGGGCGTACAGCGCAGTCATGAACATGGTAAAGAAGGGCATGCTCGAAGGTACAACAAAGCCGGTAAATGGTGTTGGCACATTCTCACCGGACAAGACAATGAACAGGGCAGAGTTTGTGACAGTCGTTGTAAGATACTTGTATGCAGACGAAGTGAGTCAGCAGCCAAAGGGTGATTACTGGTATTCACCATACTATAATGTAGCAGTAGATAATGGTCTTATTAAAACAAACGAGTTCTCCGAAGCTTCCATGAAGCAGCCAATGAACAGACAGGAAATGTCGATGGTAGTCGTAAGAGCAATGCAGGCAGCTGGAGAAGATGCACCTGAAATGATAGATAAGGACAGAATCCCTGACTACGCATCAGTTGGAACATATTACAAGAATTATGTAAGACAAGCATATCAGGCTGGCATGATTGCCGGCGTGGATAAGGCAGGAACATTCAATCCTCTCGGCACACTCACAAGAGCACAGGCAGCAACAGTCCTCAACAGACTCGTAGACGCTAGCACAAGAGTGGATATAAAAGATGTTATTATCGAGGAAGAAGCTGCGGCAGGTTCTATTAGCTGGGACCTTATTTCTACGAAATATTGCAAAACATCTTATAAAATGGGAGACGAATTTGGCCTACCAGAGTATTTATTAATTTATGATCACCCATTTTATGGTAGTTATGCTATAGATATGAGAACAGGCGATAGGTATTTTGTTCCTGAAAAGGACGGCAAGTATACTCTTGCAAACTCAGATTTGAATAAAATGAAGAGTGTTTCATCTGAACCACAAACGTTCTACGAAAAAGGAATTCATTCCAAGCCTAAAGTTGGTGATACAGTCATCAAGACTAATGGAAGTACAGTAGTATTAACTGCATCACTTATTGGGGATAACTACTGCACGGATTTAGTAGTAGGTTATGGCCAGGGTGCAGACATTGTGACTGGAACAACGGTTAACGGCTACACAATAAAGGAAGGTCAGCTATATAATAAAGATGGACATTCTTATACGATATCCGACTATACTGGTGAGTGTTACGTTAGTGATGTATGGAGCGCTATTATGGAACACACCGCACCTTCTGGTAAAGGATCTTATGATGGTGAAGTAAGAAATGTTTACTGGATGTGGGATGCAGATGCATGGCATCCTGAAAATGGTACAGGTGATTGGGTATTCCAGTAACCAGCCTTAGTTTAGAAAAACTGGACACTCCAAAAGTAACTAAGGGTTTCGAGAAATCGAAGCCCTTGTTTTGTTTCTTCAAAGTTTAAAATAAAAAAGACCTGTCTGAATATCAAAATTCAAATAGGTCATTATTGATTCTATACTTTTGTTGAGAGACAGAAAAAACATCCTGTTTTTCAGTATTGTGCATGTTTATAGAGGTTACTCAAATTTCGGAGCAGTCCCGTTTACACCGTTTGCAATCGGCAGAACTATGCGCAGACGGAAAATACCATCAGCCACATCAAAACTACAAATGCCATTATTATCCTCTACAACAGACTTGATACTGAGGCATCCATACCCTTTTCGTTTCCCCGTGTTTTTCGGAAGATTATCCTCAATTATTATATCTCCACTAAAAGGATTCTTGATTTCAATCAGTAACTTGTTCATTGTAATAGTTGAATAGAATTCTACCTTTTTCATGGAATCATCAAGATCATGAACCGCATTAAAAGCATTTTCAAGTCCGTTTGATATAAGAGTGGTAAATTGGGCTTCGCTAATCGGAATGTCTTTAGGAATTTCTGCTTTTATTATAAATTCAATTTTACTATTTTCTGCTTTCTTTAAAAATGATGATAGTACAAGATTAGCGAGACTATTATCACAGAAATGTTTTGGTGTAAGTCTTTCTATTCCGTTATGTACACTTCTAATGTATGAAACAGCCTTCTCTAACTGCCCTTCGTTAATATAAGCTGCAATTGTATTAAGATTATGGCGCATATCATGGTTGTAAACTGCAGTCTGAAACTCAATATGTTTCAAGCTTTCAATTTCCTGTATGGCTTCTTTAATCTCCATTTCAAGAATAGCCTTCTGCAATTCACTCTTAAACTTTTCCTGAGTTTGTGTGTGATATATAGTAATTATAATCAAATAAAAGATTATAAAGGCTGTTGGGAAGAATTCAGTCAGGAAAGGTATGCCTTTATACAGTAAGTCAGAATAGACTACTGTTGAGTAATCAAAAATATAGTAAATAATCGGAAGACTTGCAAACAGTAAAAACGACTGTTTTGAATGTGTAAATGTACGGTTTGCTACGTTGACGAAAAACCTGCGAAGTATATAGTAAATAATGAAAATTGATATTGTATAACTGATTTCACCAGCAAGATCAGACCCGGTCAAAGCGGAAGAAATAAGATTAACAAAGCGAGGAAGCTGACAACAGAGGTAAGCCGTAAAAACACTAACACAGGCAATATCGATGCGCTTTTTTAATAAGAAGATAAGGATGAGCATGATAGGAAGATGTACAATAAACGGATAGAGCTGTTCTGTTATCTGTACACCAAAAATAAGACAGCAGATTGACTGAATTACGAGAACAATCAGACAGAAAAGAAAAGCAATACGCTTCTGCCCGATTGTTTGACAACCTCCTGAAATACTGACACTTAAAAAAAAGCCAAAAAACAGTACTAATCCATAATTTAAAAAAATCAACAATGTAAGAAAATCCATTTGCATATCTGTTGCTT
>SVCW01000038.1 GCA_015058155.1 Clostridiales bacterium
TAATCACATTTGATAAAGCATATGTCGATATAGACACTTTCAAGTAGAGTTTTAAATGGAACAAAAGATAATATGACTCATAGTATATAAGAGGACCGGTGAGGTCCTCTATTTTAATTTCGGGAGCAAAGATATGATATATTTTGATAATGGAGCAACATCATTCCCAAAGGTGCCTGGGATGAGCCGGGTGATGAAAGAGTGTATAGACAGATACTGTGGTAATCCCGGGCGTTCGGGCCACGCAATGTCTGTAAAGACGGGCGAAGAAGTATATAGAGCAAGAAAAAGTGTGGCGAAGGTTTTCGGAATCAAGGATCCCGGAAGACTTGTGTTTACTTCAAATACGACGACAGCACTCAATATGGGAATAAGAGGTGTTCTCGGAAGCGGCGACCATGCCGTGACGACGGCGATGGAACACAACTCTGTACTGAGACCGCTTCGGGCTCTCGAAGATGAGGGAGTTTCTTCAAGTATCGTCTCATGTGAAAGCTGCGGAAGAGCAGACCCTCAGGCGATAACAGGAGCAATTCGCGAAAACACAAGACTTGTGGTTATGGCCCACGCTTCAAATGTCACAGGGACTTTGCAGGACATCGAGAGTGTCGGCCACATGATATGGAAAATCAACGAGAATCGGGATCCGGAAAACAGAATTCTCTTTATAATAGATGGGGCGCAGAGTGCAGGATGCGTCCCGATAGATGTTGATGAACTTAAGATTGATCTTCTGGCGGTGCCGGGACACAAAGGCCTTCTCGGACCGCTCGGTACAGGAGCGCTTTACGTGCGGGAAGGAGTAAACATTTATCCGACGATTGCAGGCGGAACCGGTACCGCAAGCAAAGAGAGGGAGCAGCCGCTTGATTTCCCTGAAGGATTTGAAGCGGGAACGGTAAATGCTCCGGGGATAATAGGTCTTGGATATTCCGCAGAGTGGGTAATGAAATGCGGAGTTGAAAAAATAAGAAAGTATGAAGAGGAACTGATATCGCCTCTTCAGGAGGCTCTTCTCGAAATGAGAAACGTTCGCGTCTACGGCCCGCGCTACTGCGAGAGCAAGACTGCAGTCGTTACGTTTAATATTGCAAGCGGCGCGGGCCCGGCAAGGCTCGGATGCGAAGAAGTTTCAGACATTCTTGCGCGCGAATACGGAATAGCAACGCGCGGTGGGTACCACTGCGCAGGCCTTGCCCACAAAACAATCGGCACATGGGATACAGGCGCAGTAAGACTCTCCGCCGGCCCTTTCAACACAAGAAAAGAAATAAAGACCGCGATAGACGCGATCTTTAAAATAAGCAAAATGATATAAATATGCAGGATATGAGCTTATCTCAGTTCATCGATGCTGATATTACAAAGCTCATCGGCACGATTGTTCATCATGGTAATGTACTTGAAGTCTTCGAATGTGAATGATGCACCATTCCATTCGAGGAACTTCTCGTAGAGAGCATCAAAATTTGTGCTCTTGCTGTTTAAGTTCACATGGCCTTTTACTCTGTAAAACTTAAGCGACCTGTGTTTTTCTGTTTCACTCAGGAGAGCTTCCCAGAGCTCACGGTTTTCAACAGGCTTCTTCTGTGAATTTTTCCAGCCGTTCCTGCGCCATGTCTCATACCACTTCTCGCGGAAACAGTTCATGAGATATGAGCTGTCAGAGAAAATTTCGATTTCAAGTCCTTCTTTTTTCAGCGCCTTGAAAGCTTCGAGAAGAGCAGTCATTTCCATACGGTTGTTTGTTGTATTGAGCTCGCCTCCGCGAAGCTCTTTTTTATTTTCGCCGAACTCGAGGATAGCACCCCAGCCGCCGATATTCTCATCGCTCTGATTACCGCTGCATCCTCCGTCTGTATAAATTCTTAAAACAGTCATCCCCTAAAGACTCCTTTTAAATAAACTTTCCTATACAATATCATATTTGCGGCATCTGTGCAAACCGTAAGAGGATACGGAGCTTCCCCGGCAACAAACAGGCTAAATTGTCTCCGTTAATTTATGTTATAAACCGGAAAAACGGGGTAAATAAAAAATAACAACAAAGAAATACTAACATTTGATATAAATAGAAATAGAAATAATGAGGTGTAATTATGACAAACACAAATTTAGTAAGTGAAAAAATATATGACGTAGTAATCATCGGTGGAGGTCCGGGAGGCTATGCAGCGGCACTCTACAGTGCAAGATCAGGCTTTACGACTCTCGTAATCGAGAAGCTCTCAATCGGCGGACAGATTTCAATTACAGACCAGGTTGATAACTACCCTGGATTTGATAACGGAATCGGCGGATGGGAACTCGGACAGAAGATGAAGGACGGAGCGGAAAGATTTGGTGCTGAAACTGTGATGACAGAAGTAACAAAACTCGACGTTCTCGGAACTATAAAGAAAATTGAAACTAAAAAGGGAACATATCTTGGAAAGACTGTTATGATTGCAACAGGTGCTGATCCTAAGAAGCTTGGTATCCCGGGCGAAAGCGAAATGGCAGGCCGCGGAGTATCATTCTGCGCAACATGTGACGGAATGTTCTACAGAGGCAAAAAGGTTGTTATCGTAGGCGGCGGAAATACAGCAGTCGGCGATGCTATCATCCTTTCAAGAATTGCTGAAAAGGTTACGCTCGTACACCACAAGGATGAGCTCACAGCTACAAAGATCTACAGAGATCAGCTCGCTCAGACTGAAAACGTAGAAATCCTCTACGATTCAGAAGCGACAGAGATTCTTTATAACGACTTCGTTGAAGGCGTAAGAGTAAAGGATCTCAAATCAGGTGAAGAAAGAGTTATCGAAGCAAACGGAGCTTTCGTTGCAATCGGAAGAGCGCCTGCATCATACCTCGTTGAAGGCCAGGTTGAGCTTGACAAGTGGGGCTATATCGTAGCAGATGAAACTACAAAGACTAGCGTTCCCGGCGTATTCGCAATAGGCGATGTGCGCACAAAGACTTTAAGACAGGTTATTACAGCGGCAGCAGACGGAGCGACAGCATCCTTCTACGCAGAAGAGTACCTTGCTGAACTCCTCCAGACTGAATAACCGGAAATAAGGCATATACCAAGAAGGCTGACACCTTCCATTTCTAAATAGAATAATAACCAAAAAGAGACCGCTCAGGTATTGAGCGGTCTTCTTATATTCTAATACATTCCTTTTGTATTGTTTGCCTTGAGTGAGTCGAGAAATTCGCTGTAAGTGTCTGAGATTTCTTCGCTTGCCCAGTCATAGTGAGCAGTAATTTCAATCTTGATTCTGTCCATATCAAGAGAAATGATAGCGTCGAGAAGATCAAGAATATAATTCTTTGAAGCTTCGAGATCCTTACTGTACCAAGGAACGTTTTCGGCATTTGCAAACTTAACGTTTTCTCTGTAGAGAGTAAGGATTGAAGAATGAAGGAATCTGAAAAGCTTGTTTTCTTCGATTTCAAAGATATATTCGTGCATTTCGCCATCGAGAGCTGTAAGTTCATCATAGCTTGTAGCATTCTTAACGCGCTCTGCGATATCCTTGAATCTGTTTATTTCATCTTCGCACTTACGATCCGCATAATAAGCGAGTGAATTGAGTTCGAATGAGTATCTTAACCATGTGAGATCAGACATCTTGCAGTTTTCGAGCACGAAAACGAGTGAGAGAAGGTCTGTGCTCTTTTCTTCTAGATGGTTAGCGATATAGTTTCCGTCTCCCTGACGGATTTCAAGAAGTCCCTGTGCTTCGAGAGACTTCAAAGCTTCACGCACTGAAGTACGTGATACCTGGTAGAGTTCAGCGAGTTCGCGTTCAGGCGGAAGTTTGTCGCCGACTTTGAGCTGCTCGAGTAAAACCATCCTTTTGATTTCATCAACAATATACTGATGGTTACTTCTGTTTTTAATAGGTTCATACATATTACACCGTTCCTCTCATAAACCAAACAAATAAAGCAAGTAATTCAAGTAATCCTTAAAACATCCAAACAAATATACTTCAAAAAATGAAAATACACATTAATCATATCGAAAAATTCAGATAAAGTCAATTAAGCAATAACCAATACTTCAAAATATTTACAAAAATAACCTTTTACCGTATAAATCCAAAAAAATGTCCGGTAAAAATACCGCATTTATGTTCAAATGTAAATGTGTCTTAAACCTGCTGTAATATGCCTGTAACATTAGTGTTGTATACTATATCCAGTATTATGGATTATTATGGCGTAAGTGTTGCCATTTTATGATATAAATTTAAGGAAAGGAGGATACGGAAGTGAAAAAAGTAATTGCATTTGTTCTTGTAATGGTAATGATTCTCGGAAGCGTGTGTTTTGCATTCGGAGCTGAAGCGGATCCCAACATTACAATAGTAAATCCTGCCCAGGACACTCCGGTAACCTCCACAAATCTCCTTATTTCCGTAAAGCTTACAAAGGCTGAAACAATCAAGGTAAACGTTCTTAAGGAGTCAACTACAATGCAGGCCATTACTGCTCCTGACGGAACAATTGCCCAGGAAAAAGTATTAATTTACGATTCAGTCTTCGTATCAGAAAACTTTACTTCAACTACAAACCTGAGTTTCTATACTCAGAAGCTTGAAAATGTTGCAACAGGCAACTATATTGTAAGAGTAGACACATTAGGTGAAGACGGAAGTGTGATTTACGAAACATCAAGAAAGGTTACTGTAAAGGAAAAGGAAGTAACAGAAGATGTATTCGCAAAGGACAACAACGGTACTGTAAACAACTTCCTTCAGTCACTCTTAAAATCAATCTTCGGAAATTAGGAAATGATTCATGGATAACCGCGAAAGATCAAACTTAATAGAAAAGATTAAAACTGTAATATTAGTAGTATTGTTTTTGGTAACAATACTACTTTTATATTTTTTTTGGAAGGATATGAGCTTTGGCGATGTTTCACTGAACGATATTATTTCTCCGCGTGAAGAGTTTGTGGAAACGATAGACGTAGAGGATGTAATCGTACCGACTCATATCGATGTGTGCCTTGACAACGGAACATATACAAAGATTGAAAAGAAAGCAGCTTCATACTGGAACGAAGGCGAAAACAGCATGCAGAGTGTTTTCAGGATGTTCGTTTCTTCGGGTGATGAATTCATAGAAGAAATTACTGAAAAGCAGTATGACGAAGTCATGGAGTATATTTCGGCAAAGGCTGTTTTTGATTACTACCTTCCTTTCAGGGATTACTGCACTCTTCTCGGAGTAAGCAGTCCTGCAGGCTCGGAAATGATCGGAATTATTTCTGAAGCCGGTTTTTCAAGCGGAAGCTACGAAAGTATGTTTATATACGATGCTGAAAAAGACAAGTACTACAGAATCGTATCAGACGTTTCTTCAGAAGCATTTTTAAATGAAGTGGTTGCGATGTCGCAGGAAGAAAACACAACTTACTTCCCGCTCGAATCATTTGTAGGCGAAAATTTCAAGAGAGAAATACTCGTTCCTGCATATTTCGAATCGACGCTTAAGGATGTGACTGCAACACCTGATTTCGGAGAAGAAATATCAGATGGTGCAAACGATGTAGCAAGAAGCTTCTTTTCAGGAACTTTTGACTTCGTGAGAAGAATACAGGAAGAAAACGGAAGAGTAATATTTATTTACGGTTACGGAGAAAAGACTCTCACAATAGATATAGACGGAAGCGTATCATACAAAGCTGACGTAGAAGGAACACTTAAACCGGGATATTTTGATGCCCTCAAGCTTGCGCTTGCCACTATATCGCAGCAGGGAGGATTTGCTACGGCAGACGGAAGCGAGTTTGTTCCGTATATCCTATCTTCAGGAATCCTTAAGTCAGGAAACGGATACAGCTTCGAGTTCGGTGCACTTGTGAATGGTGAAAAATCTTATTACTATAGCGGCTGCCCTCTTCGTATCGTTGTTGAAAACGGGCAGGTATCTCGTTTTGAAAGAAAGTTTGTAACGTTTGGAGACGGCGGCACTACAGACTTCCCGAGAGAAGCACATTCTGCAATCAATGTTCTTGCGCAGAACTACGATTACATTTATGAAAGAATAATGGAAGAAAGCATCGTCGATTCAGAACTCGGAGGAAACGGAAATGTCGCGGGTGACTTCGGCAAAGTAAGAAACGAAGACGATAAGTTTGCATATGTCGCATCGGTAATAAACGATATATCATACGGCTACGTATACGATGAAGAGGAGGGCCTTATGAGACCTTGTTATGTAATCTCGACATTCGGCGGAGCCTTGAGAACGTATTTTGATTTATATACAGCAGAGCCTCTTGATGACGGAGCTCTCGGAATAGTGGAGGAAGAAAATGGATTGGGCTAAAGCAAAGACGATTCTTATAATCGCGCTCATAATCACTGATATATTTCTCCTCTATAACTATGTTTCGGGACACAGAGGCAGTGGAGAAATAGACAATACCGAAATGCTCATGACGGTACTTTCGGAAAGCGGAATTAATATAAGCGAAATTCCGGAAGGACACCAGGATATGCCGGCACTAACGGTAAAGCATGTGGATACAGACGATGAAACGATAATGGCGCTTATTGAAAGTGTGGATATTACTGTAGACAGTGATGAACATGACAAGGAAAGTGCATACATCGAAGCGGCATCCGATTTCATAGAGTATCTCGGGATGATGAGCATTCACGCAGAAGCAGAATACGAAGCGCTTTCTGATTCAAACAGAAACAACAATACGGCAAACGCAGATGCACTTGTCAGATTCAGATGTTTCAGAAACAATTATGAAGTAGACGGAAGCTACATGGTATGTACTTTTGATAACGGAAAACTGACTGGTTTTGAAAGCAACTGGCTTGAACCTGTTGAGTTTTCGAGAAAGAAGCTTCCGACGATTTCTGCATCGGTTGCACTTATCACATATATGACGGATCACATAGCAGAAGATGTGGTGACAATCGAAGAGATGGATATGGTTTACTGGGTAAGTCCTGATTACTACGAAGGCGGCTCGGTTATGACGGACACAGCACTTCCGGCATGGAGAATAGTGCTTGATGACGGACGCCATATTCATATCGATGCTATAGAATTAACACAGTAGAGGATATTATGAGTTTGAGTTTTTGTTCGCTTTCGAGCGGAAGCAGCGGTAACTGCTACATTGTGACAACTGAAAATACTGCGCTTCTTGTGGATGCGGGCATAAGCGGGAAGAAGATTTTTGAAGGGCTGTCGGCACTCGGCATCCCTGATGAAAAACTTATGGGGCTTCTCGTTACCCATGAACATATTGATCATGTAAAAAGTGTTAGAATTCTAACAAAGAAAAAACCGTTTATAAACGTTTACGGGAGCGAAAGTACACTTCTTGAAATTGAAGAATGTGTTCCGATGGAAAAAAAGAGGATTGCATTTCCGGAAAAGGAAATCATGATAGGCGATATAAAAGTGAAACCGTTTTCGCTTTCGCATGATGCTTCTGATCCTCTCGGGTATTCGTTTACCTCAGGCGATAAAACAATTGCAATCGTAACAGACACCGGGATAGTAACGGAGGAAATTCACAGCGAAATCAGAAAAGCAGATATACTTGTAATCGAGGCTAATCACGATGTACATACGCTTCAGTTCTGCAGGTATCCGTATCCTGTAAAGAGAAGAATCCTGGGCGATTTCGGTCATCTCTCAAACGATACCGCAGCAGAAGAAATTGCAAGGATTTGTCTTGAAGCAAGAAGCGATGAGCGTATACCTCATTTCAGACAGGTGATACTTGCACATCTTTCAAAGGAAAACAATTTTCCTGAAATGGCATATCAGACAGTGAAGAATGCACTCGAAGAACACGAGATATATATAGGGCGCGAGCTCACTCTCGACATAATTGAAAGGGACATTATAAGCCCTGTTTTCAGAGTATAGGAGATAGTATGAATATTACGATTTTATGTGTTGGAAAGTTAAAGGAAAAGTACTGGACAGATGCCTGCAGCGAGTACTCCAAGAGACTTTCTGCTTACTGCAATATCAGGACTGAAGAGGTAAAGGAAGCAAAGCTTCCGGACAACGCAAGCCCGGCAGAAGAAAAGGCCGTAATCGAGGCTGAAGGTCAGGAGATTCTTAAGAGAATCAAAAAAGATGATTATGTAATCACTCTTGAAATAAAAGGTAAGATGCTCGACTCAGAAGAGCTCGCAGCAAAGTTTGACAGCCTTGCACTTGAAGGTAAGAGCAGCATTGTCCTTATCATAGGAGGATCACTCGGGCTTTCGCCTGAAGTATCGGCACGTTCAAATTTCAAGCTTTCGTTTTCAAAGATGACGTTCCCTCATCAGATGATGAGAGTCATACTTCTTGAACAGGTTTACAGAGCTTTCAAAATCAATAGAAATGAAAAGTATCACAAGTAATGAAACGGCGATGACGCACCCTTCGGGTGCGTTTTATTTTGCCTTTATGCGACGAGACAAAAATGGCGATTCGTAACAAAAAATGTTAAAAAATTATCATAATTTTAGTGACTTGAACGTAATAAAATGGTAAGATATAAGGTGCGGTAAAATTGATAGTATTGTCATTTTTCCCGCGGTAAAGGCGAAAAAAGGAGAAGGTATTTTGAAAGTTCGCGAAATTTTTAAAGACAAAAGTATAGTCGGATCACCGGTACTTCATTTCGTGAAACTTGTCGTAATCATGATGGTTATGTGGCTTTTGCTTTCAGGTAAGTTTGAAGCAAAATTCCTCATCTACGGCATCGGAACTGCTCTCATCGGAGCATACATATGTCTGCCGCTTATGATTCTCGACGGAGTTTCGGGCGAAAAGAAGTATTTTGCATTTAACTTCAATCCGGTTAAACTGCTCGGTTACCTTATCTGGCTCGCTTGGCAGCTTATTTTAGCTAACATAGAAGTTGCCAAGGCGGTAGTAAGCCCTGTACTTCAGATAGGACCTCAGGTTGTGAAGTTCAGAGTAAATATGGATAATCCTATGGCGCTTACTATGCTTGCAAACTCAATCACACTTACACCTGGTACAGTAACAATGAATGTTACTGATGACGGCATCTATGAAGTACACGCTCTTACAGACGGTACTGCAAACGGCATTATCGCAGGCGATATGCAGGTTAAGGTTGCAAAACTCTTCAACGAAGACACAAACTTCGAGATTCTCGAAGTTGTTCCTGAGGGAGCAAACGATGTTTTCAATGAAATGAAAAAAGATGCGGAAGAAAAGGAGGAAGTGAGATGAATATAATGCTCTATATAGCAACATTTGCAATACTCGGCATCATCGCACTCATGCTCCAGAGAGTAGTGGAAGGCCCTACTGTCTTCGACCGTATGAATGCTATTGGTGTAATCAGTGCCGATTCACTTCTTCTCGTTGTGATTTTCGGCTATCTCGATAAAAGAGCCGATATGTATGTTGATATCGCTATCGCATACGCAGTCCTCGGATTTGTAGGCTCTCTTATTCTCGCAAAGTTTATAGGAGGAAACAAGTTATGATCAGCGTGCAGGAAATAATTGCAATCGCATTTATGGCATGTGGTCTCTTGTTCCTTGTGATTTCAGCAGTCGGAATGCTCCGTCTTCCTGATTTCTACTCGAGACTTCATGTGTCCGGTAACAGTGAAACTTTCGGACTCATGCTTTCACTTCTCGGACTTGCGATTTATGAAGGTTTTACGCTTACAGCAGTAAAACTTATTATGATTTTTATATTTGTATTTATAGGAAACCCGATCGGTACGCATATCCTTTCAAAGGCAGCGTACAAGACAGGCCACCCTATGTATGTAAAAGAGACTAAGAAGGAGGAATAGCGATGCAGATACTTGCACTCGAAGCAGTAATTTTACTGATGCTTATCTTCGTCACAATCGCTATCATCATGACACGTGACCTTCTTGCGGCAATTGTAATGTTCAGTGCATTCAGTTTCCTCGCAGTTCTCGGATACTTCATGATGGGAGCGCCTGACGTGGCGTTTACAGAAGCTGTAATAGGAACAGTATCGACTATCTTCCTTGTTGCAGCATTAAGAAAAATTGACAGGTGGTGTAAGAAATAATGAAGAAGATTACAGTTATCATCGTAGCAGTAGTCCTCGGACTTTTCTGCACGACTATAGGCTGTCTTCCTGTAATTGGTGACCCGGATTCAGCACCGAACAGTCATGTTACACCACATTACATCGAACACAGCTACGAAGACACAGGTTCGCCGAATATCGTAACAGCGACACTCGCTGATTACAGAGGTTTCGATACTCTTGAAGAAACTACAGTAATGTTTCTTGCGGGTATGACAGCAGTCCTCATCCTCCGCGCAGGAAAGAAGGATGTAAAGGAACGTGACGGCGAAAGCAACTTCGACCTTAAATCTGACGATGAGGAGGTTGAAGAAAATGCTTAAGAAACCTTTTGGTGGAATTATCCTCAACACTGCGTTCAGACTTATCGTGCCATTTACTATCGTTTATGGTGTGTACGTTCTGACTCATGGTGAATTCAGCCCGGGCGGAGGCTTCCAGGCAGGAGCTCTCCTTGCAATGGGAGTTGTTCTCTCACGACTCATCCAGGGCGAAGATACAAAATTCAATATTTCAGGAACTACAGCAGTAATGCTTGCGGGACTCGGAGCATTTATTTATGCTGTCACAGGAATTCTTCCGCTCTTTTTCGGAGGAAACTTCCTCGAATACAGCTGCCTTCCATTCCCTGGCCACGGCCACGAGCTTCATGCTACAGGTATCCTTCTGATTGAAATCGGAGTTACTCTTACAGTAATGATGACAATTATAGACATCATGGACATTCTTATCAAGAATGAGAGGGAGGAAGAAAATGAATAACGTAGATATTCTTACATATTTAAACGACTTCCTCGCTACAAAAGGAATCTATGCACTTGTGCTCATCCTTTTCTTCCTTGGAATGTTCGGAATGATTACTTGCAAGAACTATATGAAAAAGCTCATGTCGATGAACATCATGCAGGTTGCAGTTATCTTCTTCTTCCTCTGCTTCGCACAGAAGGAAGGCGGAATGATCCCTGTACTTATGGATGGTGTAGATGGCGCAGAGTTCTATATCAATCCTCTTCCACATGCTCTCATGCTTACTGCAATCGTAGTATCGCTCGGTACTACAGGAGTTGCGCTTGCACTCCTCATGCGTATGAAGGACAGATATGGAACAGTAGAAGAGCCTGAACTTTTAAGGAGGTTAAACGAAGATGATTAAGCATTTACCTGCACTCATCCCGATCCTACCTCTTTGTTCGGCGATGCTCTGCCTTATTTTCGGCAGAATAAACAAACACCTCGGAAAGTATATTGTAATGGCGGCAATCGCAACTTCGTTTGTGAGCTCGGTTATACTTCTCGGAGAAGTAGTTGAAGGCGGCGAAATCCACTACTGGATGGGTAACTGGCAGCCACCTCTTGGAATCGAATTCGTAGTAGACGCAGTAAATGCAATTCTTCTCGTTGCATTTTCAGCGGTATCGCTTCTCGCGTGTATCTACGGTCAGAGTTTCTTCAAGAAGGAAGACTGGTTTGAAATAAGCGGTTACTACGCACTTTACGGACTCCTTACAGCAGGTCTCCTCGGAATGACAATTACAGGCGATATGTTCAACCTTTACGTATTCCTTGAAATTGCTTCACTTTCGGGCTACGGACTTATTGCACTCGGAGGCGACAGATCAACAATTGCAGCATTCAGATACCTCCTTCTCGGTACAATCGCTGCATCATTCTATCTCCTTGCTGTAGCATACCTCTATGCTATTACAGGTACGCTCAACATGGCAGATATGGCAGTAAGACTTTCGGGTCAGCTCCATTCACCAAACGTAATTCTTGCAATAGCAATGCTCATAATCGCGTTCGGTACAAAGATGGCGCTCTTCCCGCTTCACGGATGGCAGCCGGACGCATACACATATTCACACCCTGCTGCAGCACCGCTCATTTCAGGTGTTATGAGTAAGGTTCCTGCACTTGCGGTATTCAGATATATGTACTGCATTATCGGTGTTGAAAGCTTGTATGTACAGCGTGGCCTTATGGTTGTCGGTTTCATCGGAGCACTCGGAATCATATATGGTTCAGTAATGGCCATAGCTCAGAAAGACTTCAGAAGAATGCTCGCATACTCATCAGTTGCACAGATTGGATATGTCGCAGTCGGTTTTTCAATCGGAAACGCACATGGTGTAGTTGCAGCAGTTCTCCATATAATTACACATGCCTTCATGAAGAGCTCACTCTTCATGGTAACAGGCGGTATTCGTTATCGTTACGGACAGGTAAGAATCGACAAGTTCGGCGGTCTCAACAAGCACATGCCGTTTACAGCATTCACTCTTACAGTTGCAGCTCTCTCAATGGTAGGTATTCCACCTACAGGAGGCTTCTTCAGTAAGTGGTATCTTGTGCTCGGTGCTTTTGAAAGCGGTAAGGTATTCTTTGCCGTTGTGCTCATAGTGAGCTCGCTCCTCAACGCTATCTATTTCTTCAAGGTGCTTGAAAACGTATTTGCACGTCCTGATGCAAAGCTTGAAGAAGTAAACGAGACAGGCAGATTCGAACTTCCGCTTTCAATGATGATTCCGATCATCATTGCAGGCGTAACAATCATTGCACTCGGTCTCTGCAATACAATCCTTGTTGACAGAATCCTCATAAGCAGTATATCGGAGGTGTTCTTTATATGATGATAATTAGTATAAGACCATTTCTCGGTATAGGAGTGATTCTCCTTGCAGTTCTCCTGATTCTTTTCTCAGGAAAGCGCCCAAATGTCCGTGAATTCTGGACGATAGCAGCAGCTGTTATTAATGCAATCGTTGTATTTTCAATGGTTCCTGAGGCTGTTTCAGGAAATGTATATAAATACACACTCTTCCAGATTACTGATAGTATCGGTTTCACTCTCGCTGCAGACGCAGCCGGAATGATATTTGCGTGTGTATCATCATTCCTCTATATTCCTGTTGCTTTTTATGCAATCGGATACATGAGAGGACACCATGAAAAAGAACAGACTGGTTTCTTCGCTGCTTTTGCGGTATGTATCGCATCTGCAGTCGGAATCGCTCTTTCGGAAAATCTTCTCACATTCTTCGTATTCTTTGAACTTCTTACAATTGCGACTTATCCGCTTGTAATTCACGCAAGAAACGAAGAAGCAAGATTCTCAGGTCGTAAGTACCTTATTTACACGCTCGTATCGGGACAGCTCTTCCTTCTCGGAATCGCTCTCGTATACCATATTGCAGGAACACTTAACTTCACGGCAGGCGGATTCATTACTGCAGAAATGGCACCGCTCTGGCAGCTCCAGCTCCTTTTTGTGCTTCTCATCCTTGCAGGAGCCGTAAAGGCAGGTCTTATGCCTATTCATGGCTGGCTTCCTTCAGCGATGGTTGCTCCTACTCCTGTCAGCGCACTTCTCCACGCTGTAGCAGTAGTAAAGGCAGGGGCATTCTGCGTAATCAGAATTGTCGGTTATGTATTCGGACCTGAAGTGCTCATCGAGCTTGAACTCAACAATCTGCTCGCATGGTTTGCTGCATTTACAATCATCGTTTCATCGCTCATCGCTATGAAACAGGACAATTTAAAGAGAAGACTCGCATATTCAACTATCGGTCAGCTCTCATACATCCTTCTCGGAGCAGCGCTTCTTTCACCTCTTGCAATTACAGGTGCGCTCTATCATATCGTAGCGCACGCTCTCATGAAGATTACTCTCTTCATGTGCGCAGGTGCGATTATCGTTACTGCTCACAAGGACAATATCAGCGATATGTACGGAATCGGAAAGCGTATGCCGATCACTATGGCATGCTTCTCGGTTGCATCACTTGGTATCGCAGGTATGCCTTTTATCGTAGGATTTATAAGTAAGTGGGATATTCTCCTCGGAGCAATACAGGCAGGCCAGCCGCTCT
>SVCW01000039.1 GCA_015058155.1 Clostridiales bacterium
ATGCGTTTTTTCGCAGTTATCAAAATAAAGAACAGGAGTATTACAAATGGACAGCATCAAAAAAATCATTAAGCGTGACGGTCGTGAAGTATACTTTAATATCGATAAGATTGCGGAAGCTATCTTCCAGGCCGCAAAGCAGCTCGGAGGTAATGACAGAGATATGGCAAAATACCTCGCAAGACAGGTAGAATTATATCTTCTCGAAGTATGCCATAATGAAATTCCTACAGTTGAACAGATTCAGGACGCAGTAGAAAAGATTCTTATTGAAAATGGACATGCTCGTACAGCAAAGGAATTTATCCTTTACAGAGCAGAACGTACAAGAATCAGAGAAATGAATACTCGTCTCATGAAGATTTACGAAGACCTTACTTTTAAAGAAGCTAAGGACAACGAAATCAAGCGTGAAAATGCAAATATCGACGGTAATACTGCAATGGGCACAATGCTTAAGTACGGATCAGAAGGTTCAAAGGAATTCTACAAGATGTATGTACTTAATCCTGCACATTCAAAAGCACATGAAGAAGGCGACATTCATATCCACGACCTTGACTTCCTCACACTTACAATGACATGCTGCCAGATTGATTTAGTTAAGCTCCTTCAGGGTGGTTTCTCAACAGGCCACGGCCATTTAAGAGAACCTAATGATATCCAGAGTTATTCAGCACTTGCCTGCATTGCTCTTCAGTCAAACCAGAACGATCAGCACGGTGGCCAGTCAGTACCTAACTTTGATTATGGTATGGCTCCTGGTGTAAAGAAGACATATAAGGCGCTTTACTGGCAGAATGTCGGCAAAATGCTTGACATTTTAAATGATATTGAAGACGGTGTAGAACAGGCTAAGGAGCTTGGTAAGAAAATTGAGGCTGAAAAGGGTGTTGCTCCTTGCATGGCATGGGACAATAATTACAAGGAACTTGAACTTGAAGAATTAAAGAAACTCGTTTCAGAAGAAGAAGCAGTAAAAATTCAGGAAAGAGCAACAAAGTTTGCTGATAAGGAAATCAGAAGAAAGACTTATCAGGCAATGGAAGCTCTCGTACATAATCTTAATACAATGCATTCAAGAGCAGGCGCGCAGGTGCCGTTCACTTCAATTAACTACGGAACAGACACATCACCAGAAGGAAGACTCGTAATGGAAAGCGTACTCCTTGCTACTGAAGCTGGTCTCGGAAACGGTGAAACTCCAATCTTCCCAATCCAGATTTTCAAGGTAAAGGAAGGCATAAGCTACAATCCTGAAGATCCTAACTACGATCTCTTCAAACTTGCATGCAGAGTTTCAGCAAAGAGACTTTTCCCTAACTTCTCATTCCTTGACGCACCTTATAATCTTCAGTATTACAAGGAAGGCGACTATAACACAGAAGTTGCTTACATGGGTTGTCGTACAAGAGTTATCGGTAATGTTTACGATCCTGAAAGAGAAATCGTATCAGGCCGTGGTAACTTGAGTTTCACATCAATCAACCTTCCTAGACTTGCTATCAAGTCAAACGGAAATCTTGAAATTTTCTTTGAAAATCTCGACAGAATGATTGACCTCTGTCAGGATCAGCTTTATGAACGTTTCCTCATCCAGGCAAACAAGAAAGTTAAGAATTTCCCATTCCTTATGGGACAGGGTGTATGGATTGATTCAGAAAAGCTCGGACCAGATGACAAGGTAGAAGAAGTTATTAAGCACGGTACACTTTCAATGGGCTTCATCGGACTTGCAGAATGTCTCAAGTCACTTATCGGAAAGCATCATGGTGAATCAAGAGAAGCTCAGACTCTCGGTCTTGAAATCATCGGATACATGAGAAAGAGAATGGACCAGAAGTCAAAGGAAACAGGTCTCAACTGGACTCTTCTTGCTACACCGGCTGAAGGACTTTCAGGCAGATTCGTAAGAATCGACAAGCAGAAGTTCGGTATTATTGAAGGCGTTACTGACAGAGAGTATTACACAAACAGCTTCCATATTCCTGTATATCATCCAATCGGTGCGTTTGAAAAGATTAAGCTTGAAGCTCCTTACCATGCACTTACAAATGCAGGTCATATTTCATATGTAGAACTCGATGGTGACCCATTAAAGAACCTCGATGCATTTGAAAAGATTGTTAGATGTATGAAGGAAAACGGAGTCGGATACGGTTCAATCAATCATCCTGTAGACAGAGACCCGGTATGCGGTTACACAGGTATCATTGATAATGAATGTCCTTGCTGCGGAAGAAAAGAATTTGATAATGGTGAAGGATTCGAAAGAATCAGAAGAATCACAGGTTATCTCGTAGGAACAATGGACCACTGGAACAACGCTAAGACTGCTGAAGAAGCAGAAAGAGTTAAGCATGGTCTCATGGAGGAAATTGAACAGATCTAATGGAAACTAATGCAACTACTATCAGAATTGCGGGCGTTTACAGAGAATCGATAGTTGATGGTCCTGGTATAAGATTTACAGTCTTCTGCCAGGGCTGTTCTCATGCTTGCCCTGGTTGTCATAACCCTGAAACTCACGATTTCAACGGAGGTTATGATTGTGATATCGATAAGATTGTTACAGAAATACTCAAGAATCCAATTCTCGACGGAGTTACGTTTACAGGCGGAGATCCGTTATTCCAGTCTGAAGGACATTATGTTCTTGCAAGGAAGATTAAGGAACAGGCTCCGAACCTGAACATACTTATTTATACCGGATTCACTTACGAGGAACTTCTCGAAAGATCAGAAGAAGATATTTATACAAAAAAGCTTCTTGAACTTACAGATTATCTTATTGACGGTCGTTTTGTAATGGAACAAAGAGACCTTACGCTTCTTTTCAGAGGTAGCAAAAATCAGCGCTTTATCGATCTTAATGCTACAAGAGAGAAGGGCGAAATCGTTCTGTTTACTGAAGATTAATATTTTGAAAAAACTTATAAAAAAAGTGCTTGCACACTTGAGTATAGCTGTGCTATAATATCGAGTGTTCGAGTGAAATTGAATAATTTTAGAATATATGCTATACGCTTAAGAACTATAGAAGGAGGTGCGGTAGATGTCAAGAAAGTGTGAAATTTGCGGTAAGGGTCAGGTTTCAGGAAACACAGTGTCACATTCAAACAGACACGCTAGAAGAAAGTGGAATGCTAACATTCAGACAGTTAGAATTCAGGAAGAAAACGGTACTGTAAGAAGAGCTAACGTATGCACAAGATGCATCAGATCAAACAAGATTAACCGTGCCATCTAATTTAGACCAATTTAAAACTCGCCAGAAGGCGAGTTTTTTATTTTTTGTTATTTAAGATTTTCAGGGTTTAAGCATTCGAGTTCCGGAATCACGAATCTGCCGTCTTTTCTGATTAATACATCGTCAAACCAGATTTCTCCGCCGCCGTATTCAGGGCGCTGAATCATTACGAGATCCCAGTGGAGTGCGCTGTGGTTTCCGTTAGGAGCTTCTTCGTAGCATGCACCCGGTGTGAGATGGAAACTTCCGTCAATCTTTTCGTCAAAGAGAGTGTCCTTCATAGGGTGAAGTACATAAGGGTTTACGCCGATTGCAAATTCGCCGAAATATCTTGAACCTTCGTCAGTGTCGAGAAGGTGATTGATCTTTTCGTTGTCGTTTGCAGTTGCCTTGACGATTTTACCGTTTTCGATTTCAAATCTGATGTCTGTGTAAGTGAATCCGAGTTCGAGTGACGGTGTGTTGTATGAGATGTAGCCGTTCATCGAATCTCTCACAGGGCCTGTATAAACTTCGCCGTCAGGGATGTTTCTGTGACCGCAACACTTAACTGCAGGGATATCCTTGATTGAGAATGTAAGGTCTGTTCCAGGGCCTACGAGTCTTACCTTGTCAGTTCTGTTCATGAGCTCTACGAGCGGATCCATAGCATCGCTCATTCTCTTGTAGTCGAGCGTACATACATTGAAATAGAAGTCTTCAAATGCTTCAAGGCTAGTATTTGCAAGCTGTGCCATTGCGTTGTTTGGGTAGCGGAGTACAACCCACTTAGTCTTGTCCACTCTGTAGCGGAGAACAGGATTAAGTTTGCTGTTCCAGAGATTCATCTTATCTGATGGAACGTCTGAAAGTTCCGATGTATTGTCAGCACCTCTTACTGCGATATAACAGTCCATGTCTTTCATCTGTTCAAGCTGCCATTTGCACATATAATCGAGCTGTTCTTCGGAAGTATGCCACATAAGTTCACGATTGATTGAAGAGTCTCTGTTAGTCACAAACGGGATACCGCCGTTAGCATAGATTTCTTTTACAATCTGGCGAATCAGAGGCTTTACGTCGTTTCCTTCGTAGTCGATAAGGCATTTTTCGCCCGGCTGTATATCAATTGAAAAAGTTACTAAAAGATTGGCCAGTTTTTTTATTCTTGGGTCCATTCTGAATACTCCTTTCATTTGTCATATGTTTTTATTATTATAGACTCATTTTTTCATTTTGTAAAATAATAATACCCGGATTTGAATTACTATTACCTCAACAGTCTTATGCCACACACGATAAATACGATACCGAGAAGTACAATCCATGCTTTAAGCGGGAGAAAGAATGCGCATATAGTTATCATTCCAAAAACTAGAAGAATAAAACCGATTTCTTTGATTTTTTTTATATCACAGCATGAATTCTGTTTTTTGTTCTTATAATTGTTTGCCATATTATTCACCTCGGTTAATATATGCCTGCGAGTTAAATAATGTGAGTGTGATTCTTTAATTAAATTCTTAAATATGGTAGAATATAAATATATTATCTTAAATAAGAGGATTCTATGTATAGCAAAGAAAACAACCTTGGAAAAATTAATATTTCAAAAAACGTTCTCGGAAATATCATTCAGAATGCTGCTGATGAGTTGAGTGGTAAAGCTGTTCTATGCAGTTCAAAAGGTAAGATTGGAAAAAATGAACAGAAAAACATGACTTTTTTCGAGATTCGTGAAGATGATGACGGATATGCAATCAAAATATATCTGATGATTAAGTTCGGAGCTGGTATTTCTACGATTTCATCCCAGCTTATTGAGTCAGTGGAAAGAGATATTATCACTGTTACAGGTATTAAACCAAAGAACATTGTTGTTGTTATAAAAGGTGTAATTTCAAAGAATATTGCAAAGAGAAACATCGAGGTCAGAAGTGATGAAATACAGTGACGATATTACGCTATTGAAAGGTGTTGGTCAGAAAAAAGCCGAACTCCTTGGAAAAATGAATATTTCTAAAATAGGTGACCTTATAAATCTTTATCCGAGAACTTATCAGGACAGACGAACAGTAACGCCTGTATCGGATGCAGTATCGAAAGATAATGTTCTCGTAAAGGCTCATGTAATACAGGTTGTTAAAAGCGGCTACAGACCTGGTGGTAAAAGACCTCTTAATGTAATAGTGGATGATGGTACTGCAAGAATGGAAGTTGTTTTTTTCAATGCAAAATTCATGCAGAATGCTTTTAAACAAGGTGAAGAATACTACTTTTACGGCAAAGCCACAAAAGATTACGGCAAGGTAAAGATGGTACATCCTGAATTCACACCTTCTGATAAAGGTGTTTTCCAGGGAATAATACCGGTATATCCTCTTACAGCCGGAATTACTCAGAATGATATCAGAAAGTGGCAGAAAGAAGCATTTTCCTGCATGGAATGTGCTGAAGAATTTCTTCCTGAGGAGATAATTAGGAAAAACAATCTTTGTTCTTACTCTTATGCTCTTAAAAATATTCATTTTCCGGATGATGTGACAAAGCTCAAAGAAGCAAGATACAGACTCGTTTTCGATGAAATGCTTTTACTTCAGACAGGGCTTTTTGCTCTCAAAGAAACTAAATCCGGAAAGGGAAGAGGTATATATTTTGACAGGGATGTTGATCCTCTGAAGTTTATAAACAGTCTCCCGTATGAACTTACAAATGCACAGAAACGTGTTGTAAAAGAGATTATGGATGATATGGAATCGCCTGATGTAATGACAAGGCTTGTGCAGGGAGATGTCGGCTCCGGTAAAACGGCAATAGCTGAAATAGCAATGTATAAAGCCTCAGAATGCGGATGTCAGGCAGTTCTTATGGCACCTACAGAAATACTTGCAAAGCAGCATTTCGAAGGCGTAAAACGTGATTTTGAGCCTTTTGGAATAAATGTGGGTTTCCTTTCGAGCAGTGTCAAAACACAGGAAAGAAGGGAACTTCTCAGCAGGCTTGAATCCGGTGAAATCGATGTTCTTATCGGAACACACGCTGTGATTCAGCCGGATGTAATATTTAAGAATCTGGGTCTTGTTATTACTGATGAGCAACATCGTTTCGGCGTGAATCAGAGAAATCTTCTCGGAAGTAAAGGTAAGAATCCTGATACTCTCGTTATGACTGCTACACCTATACCAAGAACACTTGCTGTTATATTGTATGGCGATCTTGATATTTCAATTATTGATGAACTTCCACCAGGTAGACAGAAGATTGTAACAAAGGTTGCAGATTCGAAGAAAAGACCTCTTGTATACGATTTTCTCAGAAAAGAAATTGAAAAAGGAAGGCAGGCTTATATTGTTGCGCCTCTTATAGAAGATTCGGAAGCTGTGTCTGATTTGAGATCTGCAGAATCATTATATGAAGAACTCAGTAAAAAATTCAAAGAATTCAATGTAGCTCTTCTGCACGGAGAAATGAAACAGGCTGAAAAAGATGATATCATGAACGAGTATGCCAGGGGCAATATCAAGATTCTTGTTTCAACAGTCGTTATCGAAGTCGGAATCAATGTACCTAATGCAACTGTAATGATACTTGAAAATGCTGAGAGATTCGGGCTTGCACAGATGCATCAGCTGCGAGGCAGAGTCGGCAGAGGCGAGCATAAGTCATATTGTATTCTTATTACAGATGCCAGATCCGAAGTATCAAAAGAGCGTGCCGAAATCATGGTAAACACTGACAGTGGTTTTGTAATTGCAGAAAAAGATCTGGAACTCAGAGGTCCTGGTGAATTTTTCGGAACAAGACAACACGGACTTCCTGATATGAAACTTGCCAATCTTGTAAAACATATCGATATGCTCGAACTCGTAAAAGAAGAAGCAAAGCGGATACTTGAAGAAGATCCTTCACTTTCAGATTCGAAATACGATAAGTTCAGAGAAAGAATGAATGATATGTTTGGTGGAGAACTTACTCTTAGAATGTAATAATCAGGTAGCTAATCCCCAGTTTTTACTTAGAATACTTTATTTCCTCCTGTTAAAAATAATAGCGTAAACAGGAGGTGAGAAAAATGAATTCACAGAACAACAGTGTTATGAACACAAATGCTAAGTCAGGTTTAAAGAACCTCAAGACAGAAGTTGCAAACGAACTCGGTCTTGCTAACTACGAAACTATGGATAAGGGTCAGCTCACAGCTAGACAGAATGGTTACGTTGGTGGTTATATGACTAAGAAGCTCGTTGAAATGGCTGAACAGCAGATGGCTGGAAAGTAACTGACGAATTTATGATTTTATAAGAAGAAGTCTGCAATATTTTTGCAGGCTTTTTTCTTTTTTACTTGGTTGAAATACTTAATGAAATTTGTTAGTATTGTAATACAAGCAAACGTACAAGGAGTTTTAGTATGTATAAAAAAGCACTGTATGCCGGCTCGTTTGATCCGCTTACATACGGACATTATGATATTATCGAAAGAGCATCAAAGCAGTATGATGAACTTGTAGTCGGAGTTCTTCATAATCCGTCAAAAAAGGCACTCTTCACTGATGAAGAAAAAATCAAAATGATTGAAGAAACAGTTGCGCATCTTCCAAATGTAAAGGTGGATTGTTTCGAAGGTCTTCTCGTTGATGTCGTTAATAATAACGGATTTGATGTTCTCGTAAGAGGATTGAGAGGCGTGACTGACTTTGAATATGAAATTTACTGGGCTCAGATGAATGCAAGATACTACAGAGACGACGTAGAATCAGTATTTCTTATGACAAAGCCTGAGTATTCGTTTATAAGTTCAAGCAGTGTAAAAGAGATATTCAAGCTTGGAGCAGATATTACAGGACTTGTTCCTGATACAATTTTAAAGTACATGAACGAAAAGAAAAACGATTAGGGAGGATACAAAATGAAGGTACTCGAGTTACTTGATGAAATAGAAGAAATCGTTGATACTGCAGCCGGTTTTCCGCTTACAGGAAAGATTATGGTAGATGCAGAAGAAATTCTTGAAATTGTAAAAGAAATCAGAGTTGAACTTCCTGATGAAATTCAGCAGGCTCAGTGGATCAAGGAAGAAAGACAGAGAATTTTAGACGAAGCAAAGAAAGAATACGAAACTATAATCAAGGATGCACAGGCCCAGGCTGAAGCTCTTATTGAAAATGATGATATTACAGTAAAGGCAAAGAAACGTGCTGAAGAAATCATGACAATTGCTCAGACAAACTGCAAGCAGCTCAAGATGAGCACTTTTGACTATGTTGACAGTATCCTCTTCAATTTCCAGGATAAGATGGAACAGCTCAATGCAATGTACTTCCAGGAAATGTACGAAAAGCTCGAAGGAACATTTGCAGGAATCAATACAACACTTTCAGCAAACAGAGAAGAAATCAAGGACATGGCATTCAAGGTACAGAACGAAGATCTTTAAATCCTGACTAATCATCAAAGTTATTAATATATCCATGGGACGATGAATATCATCTACCATGGATATTTCTTTTTGGAAAAATAAAAACAGAATAGCTGCGATTTCAGCCTCTGTTATATGTCTTGTTTCAATGCTGGTTTTTTCGGATATTTCTATTCTGTCAGCAAAGAAAGGAATAGCGATGTGGGCAGGCAGTATTCTGCCGGCTATGCTGCCTTTTCTGATATTCTCAGGATTCATAAGCAGAATGAATATAGGAGAGTATATGAACCGTAAACTCTTCACATTTATCATGAGCGCTATATCAGGGTATCCTACATGTTCAAAAATTACGGGAGACATGATAAGAAGAGGTGAGATTACAGACGAGAAGGGGAAGAGTATACTTGCATTTTCAAATGTTACAGGTCCGGCATTTATAATCGGGGTTGTCGGAAGCGGTTTCCTGGGTAGTTCAAAGGCAGGTACAATTATTGCCTTATCGCATTATCTTTCGGCATTATTATCGGGTTTTATCATTTCATTTTTATTGAGAAACAGAAATGATGGAGCAAGAACAATCAAACGTGACAATCTTTATGTATGTGAATCTTCAATATTCGATACTCTTACATATTCAATACTTGATGCACTTAAAACACTCGGAATAATTCTTTGCTATATCGTAATTTTCATGTTTATTACGGATCTGATTGACTCTGTTTTTATGTTTGATACGAGTAATATAGCTAAAGCTGTTTATAAAGGACTGATTGAAATGAGTGTCGGCTGTGCATCACTATCCGGAGTGAGCGGTAATATATCAGAAAGGATGATTATTGCATCTTTTATAATTTCATTTGGAGGACTTTCGGTTACCGGCCAGTCTATGGCAATGCTTAACGGTACAGGTATAAAAGTTAGTTATATTATATTCTCGAAACTCTTTCATGCTGTGCTTGCGTCATGTGTATGTGCTTTTTTGCTTGGAATAAATCAATTTGCAGTGTAATCAGGCATGTGTTAGAATGTTTTTATGAAGATTTTAGGTATTGTTGCTGAATACAATCCGTTTCACAACGGACATTTGTATCATATTGAAAAAAGTAAAGAAATTACCGGAGCTGATGCTGTTATTGCCGTAATGAGCGGTAATTTTGTGCAGCGTGGAGAGCCTGCTATTGTCGATAAATATGCAAGAGCAGAAATGGCGGTCAGAAATGGAGCAGATGTCGTTTTTGAACTGCCGTTTTGTTATGCGGTTAACAGTGCTGATAATTTTGCGAAGGGTAGTATCAGGCTTCTCGATTCACTCGGATGCGTTGATTATCTTTCGTTTGGAAGTGAATCGGGTAATATTGAAGAGCTTGACAGAATAGCTGAGTTCCTTGCGATAGAGACTCGTGAATTCAGAGAATTTTTGAAGGACGGACTTGATAAAGGCGAATCTTACCCGAAGGCAAGATTCAATGCTCTTTTAAGAATTAATAAGGAAAATCCGAATCTCCTTAAAGGATCAAACAATATTTTAGGTATAGAATATCTGAGATATTTAAAAATGTGCGGCTCCGGAATCAAACCTGTAACTATAAAGCGTGAAGGTCAGGGCTACAATGAATCGGTTTACTGTGCAGATGATTATAAGTTTGCGTCTGCGACGGCAATAAGAGAAATGATTCATGGAAACGTTGAAAATTCAATACTTGATGAGGTTATTCCACCTTCTGTATGTGATGTTCTCGACAGTATTAATTGTAATGTTAAGCTAAAACTAAACGATATTTTTGATAATTTAAGATACAGGATTCTTTCATCAACAAAAGAAGAACTCGCAGAAATTTTTGCTGTGACAGAAGGAATTGAAAACAGGCTTGTTAATGCTGCAAGATTTGCAAATGATGTAGATTCTCTTATTGAAGAATCGATTTCAAAGCGATATACAGGTACAAGACTAAGAAGAATGCTTGTACAGACACTTGTCGGCCTTAAAAGAAAAGATTTCAACTTCATTGATGAAGAAAAGGCGATGTATGGAAGAATTCTCGGTTTTTCTGAAAAGGGCGCAGGAATTATCAAGAACATTAAGAATTCAGACGGTTGCAGGATTCCTATTATAACCAATATAAATAAAGAAATACTTGAAAGCGATGCGCAGAACATGCTTTTAAGATATGATTTAAAAGCTACTGATATATACAACCTGATAGCAGGAAGAAGTATCTATGCTTACTCAGACAACGTAAGACGACCTTATATGGAAGGACATAGTTCTAAATGAAACACATAAAAAATCACAGTTTACTTTACATTATAATTTTTCTAATATTTGCATTTGAATCAGTTTTAAGAATTACAACAGTAAGCCCGTTCATAAGTATCGGACTTCTTACTGTTTCCGGCTTCAGTATATTTGCCGGATCTGTGATATATATGCTTTCACTTGCCTTCGGGAAGAAGGGCGGAAAAGCTTTTGCAATTATAGCGACACTTATTTCGGCTGTTCTTTCAGGTGCACAGATTGTTTACAATGAAATATTCCATACTTACTATACGGTTTATTCAATGACACACGGAGCTCAGGTTGCCCAGTTCTGGAAAGATATTCTTATCGGTATGGGTAATCAGGCTTTACCTCTTATTACGATTGTAACGGTAGAAATTCTCGGGATTTTCCTGATTGTAAAAAGTGGAAAAGAGGCAGATGCTTCATACAGTAAGAAGGTTTATCTAAAATCAGGATGTATAGCCATGGCTATTGCGATACTATTTGTGTCAGGAAGCATAGCAGGTGGCGGAAAAGGCGTAAATTCGCCGTTTGGAGCGATTTTTAAGGTTAACTCTATTGATTCATCAATTAAGCATCTTGGCTTTACTGCAGCGGCATTTCTAGACGCAGAGAGACTGATTTTCGGATTTCAACCGTTGATGGACGGAGGCCTTGAATTCGGAGATGAGATAGAACTTACACCTGAATATGGATTCAATGAAATGGATATCGATTTTGCTGCGCTTGCAGAAACTGAAACTGATCAGACTCTTAAGCAGATGAATCTTTATTTCGATAGTGTTACTCCTTCAAAGCAAAATGAAAAAACAGGTATTTTCGCAGGAAAGAATCTTGTTATGATTGTTGCGGAAAGTTTCTGTTCATATGCGGTTAACGAAACATATACACCTACTTTATATAAAATGCAGACGGAAGGATATACTTTTACAAATTTCTATAATCCTATCTGGGGTGTAAGCACGTCCGATGGTGAATATGTCGCTACAACAGGATTACTTCCGAAGCCCGGTGTATGGAGCATGAGAGAATCTTCAACAAACAGTCTTCCTTTTACAATGGGTAATCAGTTCAGAAAGCTCGGTATTGAAACAAGAGCATATCATAATCACTATGCAGAATACTACGACAGAACAGAATCACATCCTAATCTCGGCTACTTATATAAAGGACTTGGTACAGGACTTAATGTAAAAGAGCAGTGGCCTGAGTCAGATCATGAAATGCTAGTGCTTTCAACACCTGAATATCTGACACCATACGAATTTACTGTAACAAACGATGATGGTACAACTTCGACAACTTCGGCGATTGCACCATTCCATGTTTATTATATGACGGTAAGCGGCCATCTGAATTATAATTTCATGGGACAGGCGATGTGTGTAAGACATAAGGATAAGGTTATGGATCTTGATATGTCGGAAGCGTGTCAGGCATATATCGCAAGTCAGATTGAACTTGACCTTGCTATGGAACATCTCCTTACTGAGCTTGAAAAGGCAGGGCAGCTTGAGAACACAGTTATAGTTATATCAGGCGATCATTATCCTTACGGACTTACGAGTGAGCAGATAAGTGAATTTCTAGGTCATCCTGTTGACGAAAAATATGAAATTTACAAGAGTAGCTTAATAATATACAATCCTGGAATGGAGCCGGAAACTATTGATAAATATTGTTCAAGTCTTGATATCATACCTACTGTATCAAATCTTTTCGGACTGGAATTTGACTCAAGACTTCTTATGGGAAGAGATATCTTTTCAGACACAGATCCGCTTGTAATTTTCAAAGATAGAAGCTGGATAAGTGACAAAGGAAAATATGATGCACAGACAGGTGTTTTTACACCATTTGAAACTGTAACTGAAGTCGATGACAGCATTACTTCTGAGGGTGCTGTAAGTGATGTATCTGAAGATTATATAAACGGAATTATCAGCAGAGTTGACAACCGTTTCAATTATTCAAGACTCATTCTCGAAAGAGACTATTACAGATATCTCGGACTATAAATTTTTTGGAATTTGACTTGAAATATCGGTCAAGTCAAGTATAATAATGTTAAGGTGTGTAACTATGCCTTGACGTAATAGTGTATGTAAAAACATTTAAATATCATGGAGGACTAAAATGAAAGTATTAGTAATTAACTGCGGAAGTTCATCACTCAAGTATCAGGTACTTGATATGACAACTGAAACTTTACTCTGCAAGGGTCTCGTAGAAAGAATCGGTATGGAAGGTTCAGTTATCACTCATGAAAAGATTGGTATGGACAAGTTCAAGCTCGAATCACCTATGAAGAGCCATAAGGAAGCTATCGGTCACGTACTTGACGCTGTTATCGATGCTGATCACGGTGTTGTTAAGTCAATGGACGAAATCGGAGCAGTAGGTCACAGAGTAGTACATGCTGGTGAAAAGTTTGCTTCATCAGTTCTTATTACACCAGAAGTTAAGAAGGCACTCGAAGAATGTATCGATCTCGCACCTCTTCACAACCCACCAAACCTTCTCGGTATCGACGCTTGTGAACAGCTTATGCCTAATACTCCAATGGTTGGCGTATTCGATACAGCTTTCCATCAGACTATGCCTCCTGAATCATATATCTATGCTATTCCTTATGAATACTATCAGAAGCATGGTATCAGAAGATACGGTTTCCACGGAACTTCACACAGATACGTTGCTGAAAGAGCAGCTGATATGTTAAACGTTGATATCGAAGACCTCAAGCTCATCACTTGCCACCTCGGAAACGGTGCATCAGTATCAGCTATCAAGAGAGGTAAGTGTATCGATACATCAATGGGATTCACTCCACTTGAAGGTCTCGTAATGGGTACT
>SVCW01000005.1 GCA_015058155.1 Clostridiales bacterium
TTTCTAAGAATATTTTATCATAAAAACGTTGAAATTTCAACGTTTACTAGCACAAAACATCATGCTTCAACGCAAAAGAAAAGCCCCGCAGCTTTGTCGGCCACGGGGACTTTGTCTACAGTCTGAACACTGCAGAATATACTGCAGTGTTTAAAACCAGACTCAATTATTCATCTTCATCTTCTGTTTCTTCATCTTCTATTTCAGGAAGTATGAAGACTTCAACCTTTTCAATACGACGTTCCTTAACAGAAAGAATCTTGAATACATAATTTTCATGCTCAATTATTCTCTGTTCAGCTTCGTCTTCATCAGGTATTTCACCAAGAATATCTATAAGGAAACCGCCTATAGTTTCACTGTTTTCCGATTCAAGTTCAACTCCGATTTCTTCTTCAAGGTCATCAAGATATACAAAACCACTTACGATATAAGTATTTTCGTCAATCTTTTCGATTTCTGCTTCTTCTTCATCATATTCGTCTTCAATATCGCCGACAATTTCTTCGATGATATCTTCAGTTGTAACGATACCTGAGAATCCGCCATATTCGTCGATAAGAATTGCTATACTAGTTTTTGTTCTCTGAAGATCGTAAAGAAGTGAGTCTATGTTCTTTGTTTCAGGAACAAAATATGGTTTTCTGAGAAGGCTTCTGATATCAACTTCCTCATAATTATGTTCATTTGTTCTTGCTACCTTTAAATAATCCTTGATATGAAGAATACCGATAATATTATCGAGGTCATCATCATAAACCGGAATTCTTGAATATCTTAATTCCATAAGCTCATCAAGATATTCACTCGGAGGATCATTTACGTCAATTGTAAACACATCTGTTCTTGGCGTCATAATCTCATATGCAAGCTTATCATCAAAATCAAAGATTGCATTGATCATCTTTTTACCTTCTTCTTTGAGAGCACCTGATTCCTGACCGGCTTCAAGCATTGAGATGATTTCGTCTTCAGAGAATTCATCGTCTTCTACAACTACCTTCTGTCTTGTTATAATTAAAAGTACATTTACTGACTTTGAAAGTAACCATACAAACGGTTTAGTAAACTTTGAAACAACATTAATAGGCTTTACAACAAGTAAAGCTATTTTTTCTGAATGCTGAAGGGCAATTCTCTTCGGATAAAGTTCTCCAAGTACAAGAGTAAAATAAGACAATATCATAGTAATAATTACAACAGCAATCGGCTCTGCATATGGTACGCCATATTTTGACATAAAGCCGCCGAGGTCATCTGCCATACTTACTGACGCAGACGCACTCGAAAGAAAACCTGCAAGTGTAATTGCTACCTGAATTGTAGATAAGAACTTATTCTGGTCTTCAAGTAAGCGAAGAAGAAGGTCGGCTTTTTTATTTCCGTCCTGTGCCAGAATCTTGATTCTGTTCTTATTGACTGAGACTAACGCCATTTCTGACATTGCAAAAAACGCGTTGATAAGAATTAGAAAAACTAATAAAAGTAACTGTGATGTTAAACTACTGGGGTCCGGCCCTGAAGGCATGGATATTCAACTCCTTTCATATTAAAAAAAGGCCGCACGCCTTATAAAATTGACATGCGGCGTAAATAAATTAAGACGATTATATAATACGCTTTTACAAAAATCAATAAATTTCACAGAAGCTTTACAATTACTATCTCTTTTTTCTAAGCATGAAATCAGCTTTTACAGGTTTATCAAGCTTGATTCTGAGCATCTGCTGAGGGTGCGGTGCTGATTCAACCGGTTCACCTGTTTCAAGATCATACATTTCAGTCAAAGTCTGTACATAGTGATCAGTATAAGGACCGAAAACTTCGATTTCATCACCGATATTCATTTTATTTCTCTGTTCAACAACAGCATACCCTGTTTCAGGATCATAATCCTTTACAAGACCTGTAAAATAATAATCTCTTGTATATGCACTAGTCTGGTAGTTCTGGTCCTTATTAGTAGGTTTATCAAAATAAAAACCTGTTGTGAATTCTCTGTGCGATACTTTCTTAAGTTCCTTCATCCATTCCGGATTGAATTTATAGTTTTCAGGATCTGCATAATACGCATCGATCGCTTTTCTATAAGCACTGACAATTGTCGCAACATAAAAGATACTCTTCATACGACCTTCAATTTTTGCAGACATTATTCCTGCTTCGATAAGTTGCGGAATATATTCTATCATACAAAGGTCACGTGAATTGAGGATATACGTACCTCTTCCATCTTCTTCAACAGGATAATACTCACCCGGTCTCTTTTCTTCAACAAGGCTGTACTTCCAGCGACACGGATGAGCACACTGTCCGCGATTTGCATCTCTTTCTATCATGAAGTTTGAAAGCAGACATCTTCCTGAATATGAAATACACATAGCGCCGTGAACAAAAGCTTCGATTTCAACATCTTCAGGCATTTCTTTTCTGAGTTCTATGATTTCTTTAAAAGTAAGTTCTCTAGCAAGAACTATTCTCTTAACACCCTGTTTTGCCCAGAACTTTGCTGTTACATAATTTGTCATATTTGCCTGAGTCGAAAGATGAATTTCAGCATCAGGATTAATTTCTTTAAGAAGCATTACAATTCCGGGATCTGAAACGATATATGCATCAATAGGAATTTCCTTTACTGTATTAAGGTATTCTGTGAGTGGCTCAATATCTTCGTTATGAGCAAATATATTGAGTGCCATATATGCTTTGGCACCGTGAGCGTGAGCAAACTCAACACCTTCCTTCATTTCTTCAATAGTAAAGTTTCCTGCTCCTGCTCTGAGGGAGAAAAGCTCTCCGCCAAAATATACAGCATCTGCACCATAAACTACTGCTATTTTAAGTTTTTCAAGGTCTCCTGCTGGTGCAAGAAGTTCCATTTTCTTAATTTCTGCCATTTTAATGTCCTTTTTATAATCTTATTTAACTATGCTTATTGATATTCCATCACCAAGAGCATGTACAGATGTTTCAAGTTTGTCAGAAGATGTAATTATGTTAACAAACTCTCTCATCTTGCGAATGTTTGTTTTGTATTTTCCATGTGGATCATATTCATCAGAAGCTGTCTTGGCTTTCATAAGAATATTGTCACAAACTATAATAGTACCAGGTTTTGATAGTTTCAATGAACATTCAAGAAACTCAGCATAGTGACTCTTTCCTGCATCAATAAAAACAAAATCGTATGGTTCAAGATTATTGCTAATCTGCTTTTCGTAAAGTCCGTTAAGTACTTCAACAGCATCACCAATCAGACACTCTATTCTATCTGAAAGACCTAGTCTTTCGATGTTTAGAAGAGCTTCTTTGTATGACTGCTCTTCACGTTCAATAGTAGTTACACTGCTTTCCGGTGATAAATGTGCAAAACAAGCTGCGCTATAACCTACTGCTGTTCCTATTTCAAGAATTTTTGAAGGCTTTGTCATTTTGAGGATAAGACGTAAAAATCCTTCTGTATCGCGTAAAATTACAGGCACACGTTTTTCCTCGCAAAGTGCTCTAAACTCGCCCATTTCAGCATTTACGGGCTTGTAATAGCTATTCAAATAGTCTTCTACTACAGGATTTGTAATATTCATTCCTGATCCTCTTTTCTAATATGTTGACTGATACTGTGACTTGTAAACAAGGAATTTGTCATAAGTCTCAGCGAAGTTGTGTTCAATACTGTCAGCTGATTTCAAAACATAGTAATAATAGTCAGAATCAGCAGGATAAAGTGCCGCTTCTATTGAAGCTTTTCCAGGTGAACAGATTGGTCCCGGTGGAAGCCCCGGAATCTTATAAGTGTTGTATGGTGAATCTATTTCAAGATCATCATAAGTCAGAAATTGTTTCTGCTCACCGAGTGCATACTGAACCGTAGCATCAATCTGAAGTGCCATACCTGCATCAAGTCTGTTATATATAACACTTGCTACAAGCGGTCTTTCTGAATCTACTCTTGTTTCTCTTTCGATAAGTGAAGCAATCGTAATAATTTCGTTTATTGAATATCCCAGTTCTTCTGCCCTCTTATAGTATTCATCAATAAATACTGAATCGAACTGTCCCAGCATTTTGTTCAGAATATCTGATTCCGATGCAGTAGTAAAAATCTCATATGTCTCAGGGAAAAGATAACCTTCGAGCCTCTTATCACCTGCAGGGAGCGTATTATAAAACTTATAATCAAACTCACCATGTAACAGTAAATTCTCAAATTCATCACGGTTTATAAGATTCTGTTCAGCAAGAATATCTGTTACCTGATCTATAGTTAAACCTTCCGGAATAGTAAAACGTGTAGTTTTTGCTGCTCCGGACTGAATTATATCCAGAATTTCAGTCAGAGTCATTGAAGGACTGAGTGAATATTCACCGGCCTTTAATGTCCCGTCATACTTTTTGATTTTTGAATAAATTTTGAATTTTGAATCGTCAGCAATAATTCCCTGTTCTTCGAGTATCTGTCCTATTCTTGTAGTAGTTGAACCTGCCGGAACTGTTACTGTAATATATTCTTCGGAAGTACTGTCAAGAGGCTTGTCCATTCCTTTTATATAAGAACTGCCGCCGATAATAAGCGCACCTGCTATGATAATAAGTACAAGTAAAATTGTTAATCCGAAATTTGCTTTTTTCTTTACTCTGTAACGTTTCGCCATACTGCGTACCTTTCCTGCCTCTAATCCGAAAATAAGGGACGCACATGGCGTCCCTTGCACATTCAATTATTAAGCCTTTGCTCTTCCGAGATATTCACCTGTTCTAGTGTCAATCTGGATAATTTCGCCTTCTTCGATGAAGATAGGAACCTGAATAATAGCGCCAGTTTCAACTGTAGCAGCCTTTGTTACGTTTGTAGCTGTATCGCCCTTAACACCTGGTTCTGTTTCGATAACCTTAAGATTTACGAAGTTTGGAGCTTCAACGATGAAAGCTGCGCCCTTGTAGAACTTAATAGTAGCTTCGTCGTTTTCACGGAGATACTTCATAGCATCTTCTACCTGTTCCTGCATGAGAGGAACCTGATCATAAGTTTCCTGATCCATGAAGTAGTAGAGTTCACCATCACTGTAGAGATACTGCATAACCTTTGTTTCGATATGTGCCTTAGGGAACTTGTCATCCGGATTGAAAGCTTCTTCTCTTGTAGCTCCAGTAAGAATGTTTCTGTACTTAGTTCTTACGAAAGCAGCTCCCTTACCTGGCTTTACGTGCTGGAAATCGAGTACTACATGTGGTTCTCCATTTATTTCAAATGTAATGCCCTTTCTAAAATCACTTGCATAAATCATAAGTTATCTCTCCTTTATTATTAATCAAATTAATTACACTAAAAATCGCATAAAAATTATATCATAATCTTCAGAACAGGTCAATATGTGAGGCACTAAATTACATGCCTTCAGGGATTGTTGCGTTCATTGCTTCACTGAGAATCTTATACACGTCATTCATCATGAGAGTGAATCTCATTTCTGCCTGCATATATTCACCTACAAGCGGATCTGACATAAGAATACTGTAGAGCTTCTGAATGTTTTCCATAGCTTCAGGACCGATTTCTTCGCCAGCCATCTGCTTCATCTGAAGCTGCATCTGCTGAGTCTGAAAATCATTTATCATATTTGCGAATTCAGGAACCTGATTTATCTGGTCTCTTAAACCGCTGTAAATCTTAAATTCTTCACATTCTTTAATAGCCTTTGCTAAATTGTGAGCTTCGTTATATACGTTCATTTTAAATCCTCCGGTTTATACATCAAGGAATATCGGAAGAATAATCGGACTTCTTCCTGTTCTTGTGAAAATAAATCTTCTTAATGCTTCTCTTACAGACTGTTTCATAGCATTCCAGTCTGTAACTTTTCCTGTCATACATTCTTCAAGTGCAAGTTCTGCAACTTTTCGTGCATGTTCTACAAGCTCTTCATTTTCTCTTACATAAATGAAACCTCTCGAGATAATATCAGGACCGGAAACAACCATACCTGTTGAACTGTCAATAGCAGCAACAACAACGATAAGTCCTGATTCAGAAAGCATTTTTCTGTCACGAAGAACAATATTGCCTACGTCTCCGACTCCGAGTCCGTCAACAAGTACTGCTTCAGCCGGAACAACACCCTCTGAAATTTCCACATGATTCTTTTTATATGACAGAATATCACCATTACTGATAATAAAGATATGATCCTGCGGTAATCCCAGACTTTCGGCGATGAGGCCATGCTGCTTGAGATGTCTGTACTCACCATGAACCGGTACAAAATACTTCGGTTTTATAAGTGAGTGCATAAGTTTCAGTTCTTCCTGACATGCATGTCCTGATACGTGTATATCAGCAATATCAGAGTAGATAACTTTTGCTCCTCTTTCAAAAAGCTTGTTTACTACGTTTGCTACAGTCTTTTCATTTCCAGGAATCGGATTTGATGAAAGGATTACTGTATCCCCTTCACGTATCTGGACTGCTTTATGATCGTTTGAAGCCATTCTTGAAAGAGCACTCATCGGCTCACCCTGGCTTCCTGTTGTAATAATTACAATTTCTTTATCAGGTATTCCTTTAAGTTTATTGATATCTACAAGAACATTTGCAGGAACTTTGAGATATCCAAGCTCTATGGCAAGGTTTACAACATTCACCATGCTTCTTCCCGATACTGCAACCTTTCTGTTACACAGTACCGCATTATCTATAATTTTCTGCACTCTGTGCACGTTTGAAGAGAATGTTGCAATGATGATTCTTGATTCAGTCTGCATGAAAATAGTTTCAAGAGTCTGACCTACTACACGTTCTGACGCAGTATATCCCGGTCTAGTGGCGTTTGTTGAATCAGCCATCAGAATATCTACACCTTCTCGTCCGATTTCAGCAAGTCTTCTGAAATCAATTGGCTCGCCATCAATCGGCGTATAATCGATTTTAAAGTCTCCCGTGTGGAATATACGTCCTGCAGGAGTATCAATCGAAAGACATATCGAGTCTGCAATCGAATGTGTAGTTCTTATCGTTTCAATATCAAATGAACCGAGTCTGATTCTGTCACCGGCTTTGATATTATTGAGTCTTCCCTGTATACCATGTTCTTTGAGTTTACTCTCAATAAGACCTGTTACAAGTCTTGTACCGAATACAGGAACATTGATTTGTTTAAGAAGGTAAGGCACTGCTCCTATATGGTCTTCATGACCATGAGTAATGATCAGTCCCTTAACCTTGCTCTTATTTTCAATAAGGTATGTGAAATCAGGAATAACTATGTCTATTCCGAACATTTCATCATCTGGGAATGACATTCCGCAGTCGATGATGATAATTTCATCTTTATACTCGAGTACAGTCATGTTTTTCCCGATTTCATTAAGACCGCCAATCGGAATTACCTTTACAGGAAATTCCGGTACTATGGCTGTCTGTTTCTTTTTATTATAATTTCTTTGCTTTGTCGTGCTTTTTGCACTTCCGGCTTTGGCAGCAACTGTCTTTGACATTGCATTTGTTCCTGAAGTTTTAGTGTTCTTCAGTGTTTCCCCTTTAACACTCTTTGAACTCTTCTTTGCAGTAGCACCAAATCTTCTGTGTTTTGATGAAGGTTTGCTGTTTCTGCTTCTGGAACTGCCCGAGCCTCCCCTTTTTGTATTATTATTCTCTGTTCTCATAAATTCCTTTCTACTTTACAACAATGTTGATGAGCTTTCCAGGAACGCTGATAACCTTAACGATTGTCTTACCTTCAAGGTGAGCCTTCACGCTGTCATTTGATAAAACAACATCTTCAAAAGCAGCCTTATCTAAACCTGTTGATACGTTAAGTTTTTCCTTAATCTTACCGTTAAGCTGAACAACGATTTCAACTTCATCCTTTACAAGTGCTGACTCGTCAAATGCAGGCCATGCTTCGTTATGAATTGAATAATCGTATCCGATGTGCTGCCACATTTCTTCGCAGATGTGTGGTGCAAAAGGTGCAAGTACGATAACGAGCTTCTTCATTGCATCTGCAAGAAGTCCTACATTGATTTCATCATTTTCCTTGTATCTGTACATTTCATTAACAAGTTCCATGATTGATGAAATTGCAGTATTGAACATGAAACGTCCACCGGCATCTTCTGTAACCTTCTTTACAGTTGTATTAACTGCAAATGCAAGATCCTTATCAGCCTTTGTGCTACAAGTGAATTCTGCAGGAGCGTTCTTGCACTTTTCTGCAAGTTCATAAACGAGTCTGTAAACTCTTCCGAGGAATCTGTATGATCCTTCTACTCCGGCATCTGACCAGTCAAGTTCCTTATCTGGTGGTGCTGCGAAGAGGATGAAGAGTCTTGCAGTATCTGCACCGTACTTTCCGATGATTTCTTCAGGTGAAACAACGTTTCCGATTGATTTACTCATCTTCTTACCATCTTTGATAACCATACCCTGAGTGAGGAGGTTTTCAAATGGTTCTTCGTTTGTAACAAGACCAAGATCATAAAGTGCCATCTGGAAGAATCTTGCGTACATGAGGTGAAGAATTGCATGTTCAACACCACCGATATACTGGTCAACATTCATCCAGTACTTAGCCTTGTCATAATCCCAGGCCTTTTCATCATTCTTAGCATCACAGTAACGGAGGAAATACCATGATGAATCGAGGAATGTATCCATTGTATCAAGCTCTCTCTTTGCAGGAGCGCCGCATACAGGACATACAGTATCTCCGAAAGTCTTGCTTGTAGCAAGTGGTGATTCACCCTTACCTGTGAATTCTACGTCTGTAGGAAGAAGTACAGGAAGGTTCTCTTCCTTTTCAGGTACCCAACCGCAGTGTTCGCAGTAAATCATAGGGATTGGAGTTCCCCAGTATCTCTGTCTTGAGATGAGCCAGTCTCTGAGCTTATAGTTGATTGCCTTTGTACCGATACCCTTTTCTTCAAGGTATTCGATAATCTTTTCAATTGCTTCCTTGTTGTTCATGCCATCGAACATAGTTGAATTGATCATCTTTCCTTCTGCAACAAATGCTGCTTCAAGATTGTTTATGTCGATTGATGGGTCTTCAGGCTGAACTACAGGGATAATTTCGAGATCAAACTTCTTTGCGAAGTCAAAGTCTCTTTCATCATGAGCAGGTACGGCCATGATAGCACCAGTACCATAGTCCATAAGTACATAGTCTGAAATGTAAATAGGTACTTCCTTACCATTTACAGGATTGATACAGTATCTACCGATAAATACACCAGTCTTTTCGTTAGTTGTTGATGTTCTTTCGATATCTGTCATCTTTTCAACCTTATCCTGATATTCTCTTACTGCTGCTTCGAATTCAGTTCCAGTAACGAGCTTATCAATGAATGGATGTTCAGGTGACATTACCATATATGTTACTCCGTAAAGAGTATCAGGTCTTGTAGTAAAGATTCTGAGCTTTTCATCGAAGTCCTTGATTTCAAAATCTACTTCAGCACCAGTTGATCTGCCGATCCAGTTCTTCTGCATTGTCTTAACCTTCTGAGGCCATCCTTCGAGGATTTCGAGGTTATCAAGAAGTCTGTCAGCATAATCAGTAATCTTGAGGTACCACTGTGAAAGGCTCTTCTTACCTACCACGCTCTTACAACGTTCACAGCAACCGTCAACAACCTGTTCATTTGCAAGTACAGTCTGGCAGCTTGGACACCAGTTTACAGGGTTTTCCTTCTTATATGCGAGACCCTTCTTGTAGAACTGAATGAAAATCCACTGCATCCACTTATAATATTCAGGAGTACAAGTTTCAACTTCTCTGTCCCAGTCATATGAAAGACCCATGCGCTTGAGCTGATCAGTCATTTCTGCAATATTAGGGAATGTCCAGTCTGCAGGTGCTACACCATGCTTGATAGCAGCGTTTTCTGCAGGAAGACCAAAGCTGTCATATCCCATTGGATGAAGTACATTGAAGCCGCTCATGTGCTTGAATCTTGCAACTACGTCACCGATTGAATAGTTTCTTACATGTCCCATATGAAGCTTTCCTGATGGATAAGGGAACATTTCAAGTACATAGTACTTTTCCTTGCTTTCGTCTTCAGTTACTTTGAAAGTTTCATTTTCTTCCCAGTATTTTTGCCATTTACTTTCTATTTCGTAAAAATCGTACTTTTCCTTCATTACTTTGTACCTTCCTCATAGTGAATAAATTTACAGTCTCCCCAAACCCTTTCGATATTGTAGCGTTCACGCATTTCATCAGTCAGAATGTTTACGATAACGTCACCGAAGTCCATAAGAATCCAGCCTGAATTCTGCTTTCCTTCAATACTCTTCGCAAGAATACCTTCCTTTGCGAATCTGTCATCGACTTCATCGGCTAGTGTACCGATCTGTCTTTCAGAACCACCTGATGCCAGAACAAAGAAATCTGCAAAAGATGCTTTTTCAGCGATATCAATAATTATGATATCCTTTGCTTTCTTGTTATCAAGCACTTCGGCTGCCAGAAGAGCAATGTCCTTTGTGTTTGTCATATTTATATATCCTTTCCAAGCAAGAAATCTCTTGCTTCAATTGTTTCCCTGTCAAGATAGAATCCTCTCTGTTCTATGTAGTCAATAGTATTCTGCATTGACTTGAGAAGCGCTTTGTCAAGATCTTCAAAAGCAAGCTTTCTTACTTCGTCTACTCCCGGATACTCACGATTTGGTTCTATCGTATCAGCAAGGTAAATAATTTTTTCAAGCAATGACATATCCGCTCTTCCCGTTGTATGGAATGATACTGCATTAATTATGTCCTCATCAGTGATATTATACTCACGCTGAATCATAATAGCTGCTATTTTCCCATGTGCAAGATTCGGATTGTCCATGTACCTTTCAGGTAAACCAAGTTCTCTTACGTACATGTTGAGAACCTTGTCTTTCATGCCTCTGTACATATCGTGACAAAGGGCGGCGAGCTCAGTTTTTTCAATATCTTCGCCGTAATGTGCTGCAAGTTTTATTGCTGTGTCACGTACCGCATAAGTATGTATTCTTCTTTTTTCCGAAAGGTTCTTTTCTATATAGCTAATTATAGAGTCCTTTTTCAATAATGTATTCCTTTACTTTCTCAGGTATCATATTTATACAACCGTCACAGGAAATTACACTTTGTTCTGCAAGAATCTCGTCACGTATTTCTGTTGAAGAAATATTCACGCATGGATTATCTACATGTATTATTCTTGCGCCATATTCATTTTTCAGGAATTCCTCCTGTGCGGCAACTTCGTCTTCTTTGTACCCTGGTCGCACGCCTACGATAATAATAAACTTCTTTAATATTTCTTCGGCTCTTGTCCATGTATGTATCTGCAGAAATGAATCAGCACCCTGAATAAGTGCAATTTCGGTGTCCTGACCATAGAATTCCTGCATTGCGTTTAACGTATTAACCGTATATGATATTTCGCCGGCTCTGTCAAGCTCATAGCTTGAGGCTTCAAGATTGTCCTCACCTTCTATGGCTAATTTCACCATATTAAGTCTGTCTGTTCCGTCTGCCATCTTCCTATCAAGTTTAAAAGGCTGTTTTGCTGCCGGAATAAAAACCACTCTGTCAGCACATCCGCTCTCTATTACTTCTTTAGCAAGCTTCACATGACCAAGATGTACAGGGTCGAACGAGCCGCCGAAAATTCCGATTCTCATATTAGTTCTGTCCTTCTGTTGTTGTAATGAAAAGTTCTTCAAGCTGTTCCGGTGTTACAGGCGCAGGTGCTTCACAAAGCATACACTGAGCACCAGCATTCTTAGGGAATGCCATTACTTCTCTGATTGACTGTTCTCCTGCAAGAAGCATTACGAGTCTGTCAAGACCAAATGCAAGACCGCCGTGTGGAGGTACACCATACTTGAAAGCTTCGATAAGGAAACCAAACTTTTCGTTGATTTCTTCCTCTGTAAGTCCAAGGATTTCAAACATCTTAGCCTGGAGCTTTCTGTCGTGAATTCTGATTGAACCGCCACCGAGTTCCACACCGTTAAGTACGATATCGTATGCCTGTGCCTTTACGCTGCCTGGATCTGATTCGAGCTTGTCGATATCTTCAGGTCTAGGTGATGTGAATGGATGATGCATTGCGTTGTATTCGCCAGTTTCATCATCATATTCGAAAAGTGGGAAGTTAACAACCCAGAGAAGATTGTACTTGCTGTCATCGAGAAGTCCGAGTTTCTTTGCAATATCTCTTCTTAAGAATCCGAGAGCATCAAATACTACCTTTGGCTTATCTGCAACGATAAGGCAGAGGTCGCCTTCCTTTGCATTCATTGTATCGCAGATTTCCTTGAGCTGTTCCTGGCTGAAGAACTTGTTTACTGATGATGTGATTTCGTCAGCATTGTTTCTGATCCATACAAGACCCTTTGCACCGTAATGCTTGAGTGAATCCTGCATCTTGTCGATGTCTTTTCTTGAGAAATGAGCGCTTCCGCCGTCGATACAGATACCTCTTACGTCTCCGCCTGCTGCGAGTGCATTAGTGAATACTCCGAATTCGCAATCCTTTACTACGTCATTGAGCTTTACAAGTTCAAAACCGAATCTTGTGTCAGGCTTGTCTGAACCGTATCTTTCCATTGCTTCATCGTATTCCATACGAAGAATAGGAGTTTCAATATCAACATTCATTACTTCCTTGAAGAGTCTCTTTAAATAACCTTCCTGAATTTCAATTACTGCATCTACATCCACGAATGACATTTCAAGGTCAATCTGAGTGAATTCAGGCTGTCTGTCAGCTCTGAGGTCTTCGTCTCTGAAACACTTTGCAATCTGCATATATCTGTCAGTTCCGCCTACCATGAGGAGCTGCTTGAACATCTGTGGTGACTGTGGAAGTGCATAGAATGAACCAGGATGTACTCTTGAAGGCACGATATAGTCTCTGGCTCCTTCAGGAGTTGACTTGATTAAGATTGGAGTTTCAACTTCTGTGAAGCCGTTTTCATCATAATAGTCACGAGTAACCTTTACGATTCTGTGTCTGAATGTAAGGTTATTCTGCATCTTCTGCTTTCTTAAGTCAAGGTAACGATACTTGAGTCTTAAGTTTTCATCTACATTATCGTCATCCTTGATGTAAATAGGAGGTGTATCAGCTTCTGAATAAATTTCAAGTTCGTTTACGAAAACTTCGATATCACCTGTTGGAAGATCAGGATTCTTTGACTGTCTTTCCTTTACAACACCTTTGATACCAACAACATATTCACTTCTTAATGAATCAGCCTTTTCTCTGAGTTCATCAGTGATTGTATCATCAAAAACAATCTGCACGATTCCTGTCTTATCTCTTAAATCTGCAAAGATAAGTCCGCCGAGATTTCTTCTCTTGGCAATCCAGCCATTTAAAACAACATTACTGTCAATGTCGGCAGCTCTCAGGTTACCGCACATATGAGTTCTTTTTAAAATCATATCTATTTACCTGCCTTTTCAATAAGTACGTTCTTAATTTCATGAATTGAAACACTTTCCTGCGACGAATTCTTCATATCCTTTAAGAGGAGATATTCCTCATCAAGTTCGTTGTCTCCGACTACTACTGTATACTTTGCACCGAGTCTGTCAGCATACTTAAGCTGGCCCTTTAAGTTTCTTGCGAGTACGTCCATCTCTGTCTTAACGCCTGCAAGTCTTAATTCTCTCATAAGCTTCATTCCGTAGTTCTTTCCTCTGTCACCCATAAATGCGATAAATGCATCAATGCTCTCAGGTTCAGGAATTACGATTCCGTTAGCTTCCATTACAAGAAGAAGTCTTTCGATACCAAGACCGAAACCTACACCAGGAATATCAGGTCCTCCGATTTCACTGATGAGGTTGTCATAACGACCACCACCACAAACAGTTCCCTGAGCTCCGATATTGTTTGAAACGAATTCAAATGCTGTCTTTGTGTAATAATCAAGTCCTCTTACGATTCCCGGATCTACTGTGAAAGGAATTCCCATAGCTGTGAGATTGTTCTTTAATTCTTCAAAAGCATTCTGACAGTCATCGCAGAGATAATCGAGCATCATAGGAGCTCCCTGTACGAGTTCCTGACATACAGGTGACTTACAGTCAAGAATTCTGAGTGGATTTCTGTCATATCTACCCTTACATGTATCGCAGAGCTGATCATACTTAGGAGCAAGGAAATCCTTTAAAGCTTCTCTATGCTTTTTTCTGCATTCAGGACATCCGATTGAATTGATTCTGAGTTCAACGTCTCTAATTCCAAGATCATTTAAGAAATCGTAAGCGAGTGAGATGATTTCAGCATCAGCCATCATATTTCCTGTTCCGAATGTTTCAATACCAAGCTGGTGGAATTCTCTGAGTCTTCCTGACTGTGGCTTTTCATATCTGAAACATGGAATGATGTAATACATCTTTGTAGGCTGAACATCAGCATAAACTTTGTGTTCAACAAAAGCTCTTACTACTGAAGCAGTGCCTTCCGGCTTGAGTGTGATACTTCTGTTTGCATAATCATTAAATGTGTACATCTGCTTTTCAACGATATCAGTAGTATCACCTACTCCTCTTGTGAAAAGTTCAGTATGTTCAAACATAGGAGTTCTTACTTCTTTGAAACCATGTTTGTCACACATTTCCCTGAACTTCTTTTCAACAAACTGCCATTTGTATATTTCCTTAGGCATTACATCTTTTGTGCCTTTAGGTGCATTTGTAATCATTTTAAACTTTCCTCCTAAAATAAGTTGTCTTCTTTTCTCTGTATCATTTCATCTAGTCGTTCGATGTAAATCTGATAATTTGTAACGTTAGGCACTCTTTCCAGCCTGTTTTCTTCTGGATAATATCTCTTTGAAATACCGCCTGCTCCAAGAGCAACTATTGTCTGCTCTTCTTCCATGATTCTTATATTGTACGGACTTAAAAGATCATCTTTACAGTAACCTGTGTTTTCAAGACCTCCGGCCATATTCTTCTGTCTGTATAAGTAATATGGTCTGTATCCGTGTTCTTTCAGAATCTTTCTTCCGACTGCAAGCTGCTTGCGAACAACTTCTGCCTGCTTGAAATGGAAGTATTTATCTTCTTCGATGAGTCGTGATGCTTTCTTTACGGATAATGTATGTACAGTAATATTATTTGCACCAAGTTCAATCATCTTGAGAAGTGAAGCTGCAAAATCATTTTCGTCTTCACCCTGGAGACCTGCAATAAGGTCAGCATTTATACATGGGATTCCGACTTCGTGCGCTTCTTCAAAAGACTTTATAATATCTTCCGATTTATGTGAACGTCCGATAATCTCGAGCGTTTCATTCTTCATAGTCTGTGGGTTAATGCTTATACGATCTCCACCATTGTTTCTGATAACCTCAAGTTTATCTTTATCAATAGTGTCAGGTCTTCCCGCTTCTACCGTAAACTCTCTTATCTTTGAAACATCAAAAGCTTCGTTTACATGCTTCATAAGACCGTCCAGCTGCTCTGCATTAAGTGTTGTCGGTGTGCCGCCACCGATATATATTGATTCAGGGTATATACCCTTTTCATTCATCATGGCTGATACGGCATCGATTTCCTTATGCAATGCCACAAGATATCTTTCGATCTCTGCCGGAACCGCTTTGTTCGAGGCAAAAGCGCAGTATAAGCATCTTGTCGGACAGAACGGAATTCCTATATACATTCCTATTCCATCCTTTGGAGGCTTACTTAAAATCTCCTGCTGGTAATTATAAATATCGATTATAAGATCAGCTTTTTCTTCTGAAAGCAGATAATAACCGGTAAGCTTTTCTTTTGCTGCTTCATTGCTTCCGAGCTTTCTTATTAGCTCACCTGCCAGTTTAACAGGACGGACACCTGTCAGAATTCCCCATTCATGCTTGATTCCTGTAATTTCTGATAGTGAATTGTAAAGCATTATTTTAAGGTCGTTCTTTTCTTTTCCTGTAAGCTCAATGATATGTTCATATTCGCTGTCCGGCAGTTCTTCAGGGCGTTTTTCCATTTCATCATAGAAAATTGTAAAATTATCAGGATGAAGGAAAATCTTTACTAATTCATCAAAACCATATTTATTTTTAATTCCGTGTAAAACAATTTTATACAAATGGATTTCCCCTCTTTTCTGCACCGATTGTAGTAGTACCCATATGTCCCGGATAAACTATAGTGTCATCATGAAGAACGTAAAGTTTATTCTGAATCGATTTCTTGATGTCCGCAAATGAACCGCCCCAGAAATCAGTTCTTCCGATTGAATACTGGAAAAGTGTATCACCGCTGAAAAGATGATTTTCAACGAGGATGCACATTCCGCCCGGAGTGTGACCTGGAGTATGAAGAATCTTGAGTTCCTTATCACCTAATTTAAGAATATCTCCATCCTTAACCCAGATTTCTACTTCAAAATCAATAGGTCCGTAAGACATACTCTTTCTCGGGTCTTCAAGAAGTTCTCTTTCCTTTTCACATGCAACAATCTTTGCAGCCGGGAACAATCTCTTGTATTCAGCAACACCATCTGTATGATCGCTGTGTCCATGTGTAAGAATGATATATTCAAGCTCATAATTCTCGTTGTTTATGAGATCTACTGTCTTTTTGCTGTATCCACCCGGATCAACGATAAACGCTTTGTTTGTATTTTCTTCAGCAACAATATATGTGTTTGCCTGAAGCATTCCGCTCGGTATGCATGTAATTTTCATACTCAGTCTCCTTAAATATCAACTTAACAAAATGTTAACTAAATCTAAAACAGCTTCCTGCTGTCTAGAAGAATTGTCACAGGACCATCATTATTGATTCTTACAAGCATTTCTGCCTGAAATACACCTTCTTCAACATGAAGATCAAATTCTTCTCTCCATTTTGCAATTACTTTCTGATAAAAGTCATTTGCAATATCAGGCTGAGCTGCTGTGAAGAAACTTGGTCTGTTACCCTTTCTTCCGTCACCAAGAAGTGTGAACTGTGAAATCGCAAGAATTTCACCATTAATGTCCTTGAGCGAAACATTCATAAGTCCTGCTTCATCTTCAAAAACTCTGAGGTTGGCAACTTTCTTGGCAATATAATCGATGTCCTTTTCAGTATCTCCATCTTCTACACCGATAAGTACAACGAAACCCTTATTTATTTTTCCTGTAATGTTACCTTCTACAGTTACATCTGCATCAGTAACTCTTTGTACTACTGCTCTCATTGTTAAAGTCCTTTACTATAGTGATGTTCTGTGGACATCAGTAACTCCCTGTACATTCTTAAGACTTCTTAAAAGCTTCTGCATCTGTGAAGCGTTGTTAACTGCAAGCGACATGTTCATAGAAAAACTACCATCTCTCAGTGTTTTTCCGTTAACGCCTGTAATGTTTACATCCATATCTTCACAAATCTTTGATATGTCAGCAAAGAGTCCCTTTCTGTCATCAGCAATAATATAAATATCAACAGAATACGCTTTGTCCAGCTTTTCGTAATCCCATTCGACTTCAATAAGTCTTCCTCTGTCTTCATCAGGAATCGAAACGATGTTTACGCAGTCTGCTCTGTGAACTGATATACCGCCTCTTCCTTTTGCGACAAATCCGATGATTTCATCTCCCGGAACAGGATTACAGCACTTTGCCATTCTGATGAGAAGGTTATCTACACCCTTTACAGTAACACCTGATGTATCCTTCTTCTGAGTAAGCGGTTTTCTTACTTTTTCGCTTGCGACAGATTCGATTACACTTACGATATCACTGTCTTCTTTCTTGACTTCAGCAGGTTTATTGTCAGTATTGTAATAGCCGATGAGTACATTTGCTACCTTACCGACAGTAGAACCGCCTGTAGCAACCTGAATAAACATTTCTTCAGGTGTCTGGAAATTGAGCTGCTTGTATGCCTTCTGTATATACGAGTTTTTCATTACTTCCTTTGGATCATAATGCTGCTTCTTTACATACTTTTCTAAAGCGCTCTTTCCATTTTCAATTGTTTCAGGCTGGTTTTCCTTCTTGAGCCACTGCCTGATTTTATTTCTTGCAGAACTGCTCTTTGCTATCTTTAGCCAGTCTGCACTTGGTCCTCTTGAATTGTTTGATGTTATGATTTCTACGATGTTTCCGTTTTTGAGCTTTGTATCAATCGGAACCATCTTTCCGTCAACTTTTGCTCCTACGCACTTATATCCGACTGCCGAGTGAATTTTAAACGCAAAGTCAAGCGGCGTGGAATCAACAGGAAGTTCCATAATCTCACCATTAGGTGTGAAAACATATACCTGTGATGTGAAGAGGTCAACCTTGAGCGTTTCCATGAATTCCTTAGGGTCATTCATATCTTTCTGCCACTCAAGAGTCTGACGAAGCCATGCAAGTTTGATTTCTTCGTTATCACTCTGGCTCTTTGTCTTACCTTCTTTGTATTTCCAGTGTGCAGCAATACCGTATTCGGCAACCTGATGCATATCGTATGTTCTGATCTGAATTTCGAATGGATCTCCGTGGTCACCTATTACTGTTGTATGAAGCGACTGATACATGTTTGGCTTCGGCATTGCTATATAGTCCTTGAACTTACCTGGAATCGGCTTCCAGAGTGTATGGACAATACCGAGTACTGCGTAACAGTCTTTTATTGATTCGACAATGATTCTTACAGCTGTAAGGTCAAAAATTTCATCGAGTTGCTTGTTCTGAAGCTTCATCTTTCTGTAAATGCTGTAAAAATGCTTTGAACGTCCCTTTATTTCATACTTGATGTTAAGTTCTTCGAGTGCTTCTTCGATTTCAGCTATAACATGCTTTATAGTATCGTCTCTCTGCGTTTTCTTCGCTGACACCTGCTCAGCAAGGTCATAGTACGCTTCAGGATCTGTATATTTAAGTGCAATATCTTCAAGTTCGAACTTTATTGAATATATACCTAGCCTCGCAGCAAGAGGTGCATAGATTTCGAGAGTTTCCATACACTTTTCCTGAATCTTCTGCTGTGACATATAGTTTATGGTTCTTAGATTATGAAGTCTGTCTGCAAGCTTAATAACGAGAACTCTTATGTCTTTTGACATTGCAAGGAACATTTTTCTCAGATTCTCAGCCTGACGTTCTTCCTTGCTTTCGTACTTGAATGAACCGAGCTTTGTAACTCCGTCAACAAGAAGTTCTATCTCATCTCCGAAGTCTGCACGCAGATCTTCGTTTGTATATTCAGTGTCTTCAACAACATCATGAAGAAGCCCTGCGCATATTGTTTCCTCATCCATTCCAAGCTCAGCAAGTATCTTCGCTACTGCGATGGGATGGATGAGATATGGTTCGCCTGACTTTCTAAGCTGTCCCTGATGCATCTTACCGGCAAGATCATATGCTCTACCAATAAGTTCCAGATCATATGTAGGATTTAATTCTTTTAGGCCTTCTAAAAATTCCTGTCTTTTCTCCATAAAAAGTTCTGTACCCTTCTTTTGAATTTCCTAATATAATTGCCTGATTTATAGATAATAATACAGGTAAAACTAACGTTTTCCGTAAAAAGAAACTAGTATGGCATCATAAAAATGTATTCATAAAATTATACTACTTTTTGCATTGATAAACAAGTATAACAGCCTGTTTTTTGCACTTAAAAATCAATAATTTCGCATAATATTAAGCAGCCTATAAAGACAAAATAAAAAGCGCTGTGTAATTTACACAGCGCAGCAAAACTAGCCTATTCTTCGTCTTCAGCCTTCTTCATTCTCTTAGGAAGTCCCTTCTTTGGAGCTTCTTCTTCAGCAGCGTCATAGATTGAAGTCTTCTTAGCAGCACTCTTTGCAGGAACAGTAACCTTTGAAATAGCCCAACGCATAACGTCGAACTTCATCTTGTCAGCACCAACCTGAATAGTGATACTTTCTTCCTTAGTTCTTACAACCTTACCAACAATACCGCCGATAGTAACGATTTCGTCTCCTACCTGAACTCCCTTTCTCATCTTATCAGTTTCCTTATCCTTCTTTTTCTGAGGTCTGATAAGAATAAAGTAAAAGAGCACGAGCATAAGTGCGAGCATGAAAAAACTTGAATACATTGAATACTGTGGATCCATTTATATGTCCTCCCATTTTAAAATTTAAATCTTAATTTACGATGGTGCCGGCGATGGGGGTCGAACCCATACGGTGTCGCCACCACGGGATTTTGAGTCCCGCACGTCTGCCAATTCCATCACGCCGGCGCAACATCAATATACTATCACAGAAACGTCTGTTTTTCAATATAAACTTTTCCATCCGGCCTGCTTAAGGCATCTACGAATAAAAAAGAAAATCTTGTAGAGAATAACCTATATTCGTAAACAGGAGGAATAATTATATGAGTATTTTTGACAGAATCTGTCTGCTGCTTCTTATCGTCGGCGGTCTTAACTGGGGACTCATAGGTCTTCTTCAGTTTGACCTTGTTGCCTGGATCGGTGGTGGTCAGTCAGGACTCTTAAGCAGAGTAATATATACTCTTGTAGCATTATCTGCAGTATGGTGTATGTCTTTACTTTTCAGAGCTATGAGAAGAAATGAAAGCATGGCATAAGTACTACAGATAAAAAAAAGCTTCGGTTAAACCGAAGCTTTTTTCGTTGGTGCGGCTGACTGGACTTGAACCAGCACGGTGTTACCCATACGGCCCTCAACCGTACGCGTCTGCCTATTCCGCCACAGCCGCTCGTCACAACACAATTGATGTTATCACAAACATATTGTGTTGTAAAGCCTTTTTTTAATTTTTTTCTAAATTTTTTTCAATACGCCATTCTTCTGAATTTGAGTATATGTTGTTGAAAACTGGCGCAAGGTCACCATCAAATTCATTTATACTCATTAAACCGTAAGATTTGCACACTATCGGATAATATGGAAGATCTTCTTTAAGCTTTTCTTCAAGTCTGTTAACTACAATTTTTTTATCCTCAACAGAAATATTACTAATCAATCTTTCTGTATACTCATTAACTTTCTCATCAGAATATCCTGCCGGATTTCCATAACTCGAATGAAGAAGTGGTCTTAAATCATGTCTTTCATTGATTGTTGCAGTAGCAATAAAAATATTATATTCGTACTTATCGATTTTGTACTGCATTGTCATCTTGTCAACAGCATCTACAGTTGCTCTTATACCTGCGTCGTTCAGAGATTCACTTATTATACTTGCAGTTCTGTACTTTGTCTCATCTGAAGCATCTACAAGAATACTTAAGTATACTTCTTCGTTGTACTGATTCTCGAGATACCCATCGTTGTCTCTGTCTTGATAACCAGCTCTTTCAAAACATTCAAGAGCAAATTCTTTATCATATGGATACGCATCTACTGATTCTATAGTTCCATAGTAACCCGGATAAAGAATGCTATCCGTCAAATAACCGTTCTCATAATATACTGAGTCAAAAAGCATATTATTATCAACAAGCGAAGCTATTCCTTTTCTGAAATACTTGTCTGATGTGTGGACTCCGTATAGGTTGAAGCCGATTACTTCAGTTTTGTTTGAAGGGAAATTGTTAATTATCAAATCCTTATCGGTAATGTGTGTTTCTCTCTCGTAATCTGTCATGAGCACAAGAGAAACAGCTGTAATTTCTGTAAGATTTATGCCTGTTTCAATGTCAGGAAGTATCTCGAACACTAATGTGTTCTGCGGTTTTTTCCCGAAATAATCTTCGTTTGCAGTAAGTGTAAGACTCTTGTTTTTATTATAATCTGAAACCATATACTTGCCGCTTCCTACAGGAATAAAGTCCGTTTTATCATTTCTCATTTCTGAAACAGCATTTCTCGAGCTGTAGATATGCGAAGGTAAAATCGGGAATGTGAAGTTTTCCAGGCCTTTGGAAACATCGTATCCAAAGGTAAAAGTAATCAGATACGGATTGTCCGCATCTACTTTTACTGTTCTAATATTCGAAACATAGTTACCGTATGGAGTTTCTCCGTAATTAGCAAGTGATTTAATGGTTTCAACAGTATATTTAACATCTGTTCCTGTTAATTTTTCACCATCATGCCAGTAAACATCATCCCTTATTACAATATCAATACTCTTTTCATCTTCAGAATAAGAATACTTTTCAGCAAGCTCACCTATCGGTATAAGATTCTCATCGAAAGTAAAAAGTGATGAATATACAAGTCGACTGATCTGAATAGTCTGCTCATCAAAAGAAAGCAGAGGATTCAGCGTCTCTATTCTCTCTGCAGCAATATGCACTGTATTATCTATTTCGATATTGTCGCCTGTGAAAATATTTCCTACATCTGCATCTGCACAACTTGTAAGTATCAGTGAAGATACAAGAAGAATCAAAACAAAAACTCTTTTAATTGACTTATTCATATTTTAAAAGCAACTCTTCAAGTCTGTTGTAGAGTTCCTCCTTTCCTTTAGAATTGTCAATTATCTCGTCTGCATATTTATTTCTTTCCTCATCCGAAAGTTGTCTGTTCATTCTTGCTTCTATTTCCTCATCGGACATATTGTCACGCAAACGTATTCTATCGTAACGTACTTTTTTATCGGCAGTAACTATCCAGACTTCGTCACACATCTTTACAAGATTTGCTTCAATAAGAAGAGGTGCATCAATAATCAGCATTTTTTCGTTATTATCACGAGCTGCACTTATCTGATATGACATCTCCTCTTTAATTGCACCATGCGTAATACTTTCGAGAATTCTAGTATTTTCATCAGATGAAAAAGCACGTGCAGCAAGAAGCTTTCTGTCAAGAATATCACCCTCAAGAATGAGATCTTCCCCGAATGCCTCTTTTAACTTTTTAAGAGCAGGCTGACCAGGCTCGGTGATTTCATGAGCGATTCTGTCTGCATCTACAATTGTTATTCCTTTACTACGGAGATAATCAGATACTGTTGATTTTCCAGTACCTATTCCTCCTGTCAAACCGATTATAATCATACAATTACCTACTTTAACTCGTACCAGTTATATCCGGTATTTAGACCTACCGTAAACTTTACTTCAAGATCCATGATGTTTTCCATACATTCCTTAAGCAGTTCCGAAACATACATTTTTTCACTTTCAGGAGTCTCTATAATAAGTTCGTCATGTACCTGAAGAATCAGTTTTGATTCAAGCTTTTCTTTTTTAAGTCTTCTGTACACCTTTATCATAGCAAGCTTGATGATATCAGCAGCACTACCCTGAATCGGTGTATTCATCGCAAGTCTTTCACCAAGCTGACGTACCATATACTGCGAAGCATTGATTTCTTTGATATAACGTTTTCTTCCCATCATTGTTTCAACATAGCCATACATTCTGCAAAGCGCAATCTGTCTGTCCATAAACTCTTTAACAGCAGGAAAACGTTTGAAATATTCATTAATATAAGTTTCAGCTTCTTTTCTAGTAACGTTAATTTCTGTTGAAAGTCCGAAACTGCTCATGCCGTAAATAACACCGAAGTTAACTGCCTTTGCAGCACTTCTTTCAGTTGAAGTTACTTCTTCAACAGGAATATCAAATACCTTGGCAGCTGTTGTTCTGTGAATATCTTCGCCATTATTGAATGATTCAATAAGCTTTTCATCATTTGACATATCAGCAAGAACTCTGAGCTCAATCTGCGAATAGTCTGCTCCTACAAGTGACCACTCATCACTTCCCGGTACAAAAGCTTTTCTGAGATTTCTTCCTTCTTCCTGTCTTACAGGTATGTTCTGCAGATTTGGTTCAGTACAGCTGATTCTTCCTGTAGCAGTTACTGTCTGTTTAAAATGTGCGTGGATCTTATTATCATCCGCAATAAGTGGAATAAGTCCGTCAATATATGTGCCATTGAGTTTCGAAAGCATTCTGTATTCAAGAATCAGGTTGATAATAGGATGCTGATTCCTCAGTTTTTCAAGAACTTCGGCATTTGTTGAGTAGCCTGTCTTTGTCTTTTTTCCTGCAGGCAGACCGAGCTTTTCAAATAATACAACACCAAGCTGAGCCGGTGAATTGATATTGAACTCTTCTCCTGACAAATTATAGATTTCTTCTGTCAGACTTTTAATTCTTTCTGAAATCTCTTTTCCTGCTGACACGAGTGCTTCTCTATCAACGCCAAAACCTTCTTTTTCCATCGAAGAAAGAACTTCAATGAGCGGAAGTTCAACCTCATATAAAACACGGTCAAGTTCTTCCTCATTAATCTTTTCTTTAAGAATTGAAGTAAGTTTCTTAACAATAAGGCACCACTTATAACAATAAGCACTGTAAATATCACTTCTGTCAGTGAACATATCAAGCTGAGCATTAGAGGAAATGAATTTACTATCTTCCTCTATTTCTTCATGGAAATGTTCAAAAGCAAGAAGTGTGATGCTATAAGAACTTCTTGTAGAGTCAAGAAGATAAGATGCTATCTCCGTATCAAATGAAGTATTGAAATAAAATTCACCAGCTGTAATTTCATTACCATATAAACTGAGTAATGCAAAATAGTCTTTCTGTAGTTCGTGACCGATAATCTTTACTCTTTCCTTAGTAATAAAGCTTAAAACTGAAAGAATCATACTACTTTCGGCACCATCAATGTAATATGCAGAATTGGTTGTCATAATCATGATTCCGTAAACTTGTGGAACGGATCTATGATTATTATCTGAAAGAACTTTCAAAACTATTTCATCTGACTCTTTTATATCAGAAAACAGCTTGTCTGAAGCTTCTTCTGACTTAAGCTTGATAATTCCCATATCCTGAACCGAAGACACTTCAGTAACGTTCTCATCAGGCTTCTTTTCTCTTTCAGGTTTCTTGAGATTCTTAAGGAAACTATTAAATTCAAGTTTAGTATATACATCTATCAGAGCATCATAATCCGGTTCTACTTCTCTGAATTCTTCAAATTCGATAGGTATAGGAACTTCAGTAAATATTGTTGCAAGTCTCTTACTCATTATTGCAAGATGAGCATTTTCTGCAATCTTATCTTTGAGCTTTGAAGCAGGCATATCATCAAGACTAGCTATGAGATTTTCAACACTGCCATATTCAAGAATTAATTTTGTTGCAGTCTTTTCGCCAACTCCAGGGAGCCCGGGAATATTATCAGACTGATCACCCATTAATCCCTTGAAATCTATAAACTGCTGAGGAGTGAATCCATACTTCTCTATCATCGCATTTCTATCATAGATTTCAAACTCTGAAATGCCCTTCTTTGTGATCAGTATTTTTGTCACATCCGTAGCAAGCTGAAGTTCATCTTTGTCTCCTGTGATAATGAGTGGAGCAAGTCCTTCTTTCTCTGCTTTTACAGCAACAGTGCCTATTATATCGTCGGCTTCATAACCATCGATTTCAAGCATTTTAATATTCATTGCAGTAAGCACTTCCTTGAGTAGAGGCATCTGCATCGCAAGCTCAGGAGGCATCTTCTTTCTTCCTGCCTTGTATTCATCATATTCAAGATGACGGAAAGTCGGTGCTTTTCTGTCAAACGTTACTGCAAGATACTGAGGTTCATAATCTTTTCTGATTTTTGTCAGCATATTAAGAAAACCGTACACGCCCTGCGTGTACAGTCCTTCTTTTGTCATCATAGGGCGCTGCATTGCATAGTACGCCCTGTTTATTAAACTGTTACCATCTATAATTACAATTCTTCCGTTGTTGTTTCTGTTGTTTCTTCCGTCCATAACATACCATCCTGAGCGAGATAAACTATAACTTCTCTCTGTTCTGTTCCTTCTTCGTCAGTTGATACTGTTTCGACTTCAAACTGCCATATTCCATCCTGCTTCTCAAGTGAAAGAATATTGAATTCTGTACCTTCGAGTTCCTGATCAAGAAGTTCTGTGTAGTACTGAACTGCTGAGAGGTCTCTTCCGGTAAAAATAGCACCATCAGTAGTATAAAGAAGCATTAGCTTGTCATAGGCTGTTGTGCCTCCACGACTTGCAGCCGGTCCTGAAGTAGTAGCATCAGGGAGCGTTACATCTTCAAAACTATCTGCATTATCACTTTCATGGATAAAATCGTCTGCTGCCTGCTCATCGTCAGTAACAGGTGTCCCCATAGTATCAGGAACTTCTTCTAAAGCATACTTTGATTTTGCGTCATTGTCAGCATAATATGAATAAGCAATATTATTCACTGTATTTTCTGATTCGATTACTACTGAAGTATCATCGGAAGTATCCTGTCTGTAAGGCTCGCCTGCTGTGTCGATACGCTCTTCAATCTGAAGGCTTCCGGCATCACTTTCCATAGCTGTATCAAGCATCAACTGATCACTATTATTATACATTGTGATGGCAAATATTCCAACTACAAAAATAGCTGCAACTGATGACATGCGTTTTGCAAAAGACTTCTTCTTTCTAGAAATCGGAATCACTTCTCTTTCGCGCTCTTCATTTACTGATACAAGCGCTGCATGGAGTCTTGCGTCGAATTCACGAGGAAGTTCAACTTCAGGAATATCTGCCAGAATTTCCGTGATATGAAGTAATTCTTCGTATTCCTTCCTGCAAGCACTGCATTCTTTAAGATGAGCCTCTAATGCAATAGCTTCTTCTTCGTCTATTAAATTGTCGATGTAAAGAGAAAGATTTTCTCTTACCTGCTTACAATTCATAGTTTTCTCCTAAAAATAACTTATATTAATCCCCTTTTCATTACTTTGACGAAAAGAAGTATGATTTTGTTCCATAGTTTTTAAATTAATCTGATGTGTAATCTCCGTTTACATATATGTCCCGAAGTTTGATTCTTGCTCTTGAAATCCTCGATTTTACAGTTCCGATCGAACAATCGAGTATTTCGGCAATTTCTTCATATGAAAAACTACGTATATCTCTCAGAATTATAATTTCCCGATGCTGATCAGGCAGTTTTTCAAGACACTCAAGTATATACTGACTTGATTCTTTCTTTTCATAAGATTCTTCCGGAGTGTCTGCTTTATCAGGAATCTCTAATTCATATTCATCATCTTCACTATTCCCGCCGTATAGAGATAATATATTAGAACCGAGTGCCTGATTCCTGTTTTTTCTCAGCATATCATTACATGTGTTAACAACAATTCTGTATACCCATGTATCAAATTTGCTCTGAAAATTAAATAGTGAAAGATTCTTGTAAATCTTGATGAAACTCTCCTGAAGTGCATCCATCGCATCTTCTTCGTTTTTCATATACCTGAAAGCCAGATTATACGCTTTTCCTTTACATGACAAAATGAGGGTTTCGAAGCTCATTTCGTCACCCTCAATTGCTTTCATGATTAAAGTGCGTTCATCATAGTTTTCAGCCATAGTTGAAATAAAATTAAAACTCTGAAGCAGTCTTTACTCCATATCTATTATCTGCATTCTTTACTGCGTTTGCAATAGCCTTCTCCATAACATGAACCGAAAGAACGCCAAGAGCATCTGCCATAACAGGAATTTCACCTGTTGCCATAACAAATATTGAATCACCGTCAGCCGATGTGTGAACAGGTGATATCGCTCTTGCATAGGCATTGTGTGTTACGGATGCAAGCTTATTACATTCCGGCTTGGTAAGTTTAGCATTTGTTATTATACAACCGATTGTTGTGTTTCCATTGAAAAGGTTGTGCGGATTTTCAAGTGTCTTAAGGAGGAAATCATCAGTCGAAAGAATTTCAGTCTTATCTTCACTCATTACTCCAGCAAGAACTTTTCCAGTCTCTGTATCATAAACATCACCAAGACAGTTTACAGCAACTACAGCAGCACACTTGATACTGCCTACCTGAGCAGCATATATACCAAGTCCGCCTTTCATCATTCTTTCAGAACCGAACCATTTTCCTACTGTAGCACCTGTTCCCGCACCGTAATTACCTTGTCTAAGTTCTTCTTTATCAAAAGCAGCTCTGCATGCTTCATAACCCATTTCAAGGTCAGGGTGTTTCTTTTCACCCATATCAAGATCAAATAATGAAGCACCACAGACAATCGGAACTTTTTCAACACCTGTATCAAATCCGATATCTCTTTCTGAAAGGAACTCCATTGCTCCGTTCCCTGCAGCAAGTCCGAATGCACTTCCTCCGGAGAGCATTACACAGTGTATCTGCTGAACCATGTTAACAGATTTCAAAAGATCTGTTTCACGAGTTGCAGGAGCTGCACCCCTTACGTCAACACCTGCTGATGCACCTTCCGGGCATATAATAACAGTACAGCCTGTAGCTCCTTTTTCATCCTGAGCATTTCCTATTAAAATACCTTCAATTTCAGCAACGCTGATTTCTCTGATCAATTCTTTATTCATTCTGTTCACCAACTTCAAGAAAAACTATGCTTTCTTATATGCATAGAAGTATGCAAGTGCAACAAAACCTGCACCACCGACAATATTTCCGAGAGTTACAGGAAGAAGGTTTGCAATGAGGAAGTTCTGAACGTTTAATCCTGCAAGTGCTTCCGCGGATAAACCTGACATTGTAACATAAAGCTCATTACTCTTAGCTATGATTCCTGCAGGTATGTAATACATATTAGCAACGCTATGTTCAAAACCGCTTGTAATGAAAAGCCATATCGGGAAGAATATTCCGAGAATCTTTCCTGACATAGTATCTGCACCAAATGAAAGCCATACTGCAAGACATACAAGCCAGTTACACATAATTCCCAGCACAAAAGCCTTTAAGAAACTGAGTCCGCACTTTCCGGCTGCAATCTTTATAGTCATTCCACCAAGAAGTCCCGCACTCGAATCGAGCTGTCCTGAAGCATTAATCATATATGCGATGAGGAGTGAGCCGACCATATTTCCTGCATATACGATAATCCAGTTTCTGAGCATTCTTGCAAATGTAACCTTTTTATCAGCAACTGCAGCCATAATGAGTGTATTTCCAGTAAAAAGTTCTCCTCCTGCGAGTACAACAAGCATAAGGCCTGTCCCGAAAATTGATCCTGCAAGACATTTTCCAAGACCGTATGTATCAGGTGACGCGAGAAGATTGAAAGCTGCCATGTTGCTACCTTCAGCCGCAAAAGCAATAAAAGCTCCTGCAAGTATACCAAGTACAAATAGTTTTCCAAAACTACCACTCGCTTTTGCCTTACCAGTTTCAATTGTAACGTCAAGAATTTCTGCCGGTTTTAGTGGTTTCATTAAATTCCTCCAAAATGTTCCAATAATTAATTAAAAAATAATCCCGAATATGCCGTCAGGATATAAAAGACGCCCTATCTCCCGATAGGTGGGTGCTCTGTTCCCGCTTCTGTCTTCCACTCGGAGGAGGCTTGACATAGGCTGTCAGAAACTCGAATTCCCAAAGTCAATTTGTAGGTTCTTTTATGATTCCCAAACGAGCATCTCAGGATGATTTTATTATATGATGAATCACCGAAATTATCAACGGTAATATCTTCAATATTTGATTTTATTCTTCGAATAAATCGATAGCGCAGTTTGTATGTACCTTCTGTACATCGTCATTATCTTCAAGAATTTCAATCATTTTTCTGAGATTCTTGATGTCACCTTCGCCTGGAGTTGATTCCATTGAAGGAACGAATTCGATGTCTGATTCGAGGATTTCATAACCTGCATCGAGAATTGCCTGATGAACATCAGTGTATGCAGCCGGATCTGTAAGAATTTCAAAGCTGTCTTCCTGAACTACCATGTCATCAGCACCAGCTTCAAGAGCTGTTTCCATAAGAGCATCTTCATCCACTCCGTCTACTGCTTCGATGATGATAACGCCCTTTCTTGCGAACATGTATGATACGCAACCAGGTGTTCCGAGATTTCCACCATACTTATCAAATGTTGAACGAACTGATGATGCAGTTCTGTTCTTATTGTCTGTAAGAGCTTCAACAATTACAGCGATTCCGCCTGCACCGTAACCTTCGAAAGTGAGTTCTTCGTATGTTTCGCCTGCAAGTTCGCCTGTACCTTTCTGAACTGCTCTCTTAATGTTATCGTTAGGCATACCGATGCCCTTAGCTTTTTCAATGGCAACTCTGAGAGTTGGATTGTAATCAGGATCTCCGCCGGCCTTTGCTGCTACGATGATTGCTCTGGCATACTTTGTGAACATTGCAGCTCTCTTTGAGTCCTGTGCCGCCTTTCTTCCTGCGATTGTACCGTGTCTACCCATGGAGACACCTCCTAACTTTTACTTTTAGATTTACGTCATTAAAACGCATTAATATTTCGGCTTATATTATAACTCATCAGTATACTTCTTTTCAAGGTTTTTGTGAGCTGTAGCCATCATAAGCTTAATTCTGTTAAGCTGATTAACATCTGATGCACCAGGGTCATAGTCGATAGCTGCGATATTGGCATACGGATTACGCTTACGAAGTGCCTTCATCATTCCCTTTCCTGTTACATGATTAGGAAGACACGCAAAAGGCTGAAGGCATACAACATTTTCAACGCCATGATCTATAAGTTCAACCATCTCTCCTGTGAGAAGCCATCCTTCACCACACTGATTACCGAGTGATACTACTTCAGTAGCTGCCTTTGCAATTTCATTAATATGAGAAGGCATAATGAATCTCTTTGTATTCTTGAGAGCATCTCTATATGGCTTTCTGAAGATCTCGATAGCCTTTATTGCAAGTCTGTTTCCTATTGCAGTTTTGTATGTACCGGAAAGTTCTTCGTAATTGAAATATGCCTTGCTGTAACATCCGTAAAGGAAGAAGTCTATAAGGTCAAGAACAACTGCTTCTCCGCCTTCCTTTTCAATGATATTAACTATTTCATTATTTGCAGTCGGATGATACTTAACAAGAATTTCACCTACAACACCAACTTTAGGTTTTTTAATATCTCTTAAAGGTAACTCTTCAAACGCCTGAGCAATTTCCTTAAGAAGTTTCCTGTAGTTACCGAAGTGGCCTGATGCAATTACGCGTTCTGCCTTCTTGGCATACTTGTCGTACAGTGCGTCGGCAGCTCCCGGTTCAACTTCATAAGGACGAGTCGCATAAAGAACTTTCATGAACATATCACCTATAACAAGTGCCATAAGTGCTCTCTTTATAAGTGCATATGTAAACTTGAATCCCGGATTTTTTTCAATTCCTGTAGCATTTACTGAAACTACAGGAATCTGTTCCATTCCAAGATCCTTGAGAGCTTTTCTTATAAGTGAAACATAGTTTGATGCTCTGCACTGTCCTCCGGTCTGAGTCATGAAAATAGCAGTTTTATCCAGATCATATCTGCCTGACTTAAGAGCTGAAATCATCTGACCTACAGTTACTATTGTAGGATAACATGCGTCGTTATTTATATATTTCAGGCCTTCTTCTACCGCATTTTTATCAACTGCAGGAAGGAGCTCGGCCTTATAGCCTGAAAACTCAAGTGCAGGTTCAAGGAACTGGAAATGTATAGGCGACATCTGAGGAATGAGTATTGTGTACTTATCCTTCATTTCTTCTGAAAATACTACTCTGTTATAAGGCGTATTATCTTTACTATGAAGTATTCCGTTCTTTTCTCTTTCTTCAATTGCAGCCTTAAGCGAACGTACTCTTATCTTTGCTGCACCGATATTAGTACCTTCATCAATCTTGAGAACTGTATAAAGCTTATTGTTCTTTGAACAGATTTCTTCAACCTGATCTGTAGTAACGGCATCAAGTCCGCATCCGAATGAATTAAGCTGAACAATTTCAATATCATCTGTTGTTCCTACAAAATCAGCTGCCTTATATAGTCTTGAATGATACATCCACTGGTCGAGAACTCTTATAGGTCTTGGAAGATTCCCAAGATGAGCAACTGAATCTTCAGTAAGAACTACCATGTCATATGTAGTAATGAGTTTATCTATACCGTGATTGATTTCAGGATCAAGATGATATGGTCTTCCGGCAAGTACAATACACTTCTTACCGTTCTTTCTTGCCCATTCAATATACTCTTCCGCCTTGTTTCTTATATCTTCCTTGAAACGTTTATCTTCATGTCTTGCATTTGATACAGCCTTGTAAACATCATCTTTCTGAATTCCTAGTTCTACAAGAAGATTGTACATCTGATTTACAAGTGCTTTGTCATCATCATACGAAATAAACGGATGAATAAATCTGACATCATTTTCTTCAAATATGTCATCCATATTATTCGCTATAACTTCAGGATAAGTTGCTACAATCGGGCAATTGTAATGGTTTGAAGCTCCTGCATCTTCGTATCTTTCGTGATTTATGCTTGGATAAAATATATATTTATTGCCATTGTTTACTAACCATTTAACATGTCCGTGCACGAGCTTTGCAGGGTAGCATGCTGTGTCACTCGAAATAGTATCCATTCCGTTTTCATAGAGTTGCTTTGACGACTGAGGTGAAAGCTGAACCCTGAAACCGAGTGAAGTAAAGAATGTAAACCAGAACGGATAGTTTTCGTACATGTTAAGTACTCTCGGAATGCCGATTACTCCTCTGCATTCTTCGAGACTTAAAGGTTTATAGTTAAAAAGTCTTCTGAACTTATACTGATAAAGGTTTGGAATTTCGTTAGTTGAACTAGCCTTTCCCTCACCCTTTTCGCAACGATTTCCTGTTATGAATCTTGAACCGTCATTGAACTTATTGATTGTAAGCATACAGTTGTTTTCACAACCGTTGCAGCGAGTATGACTGTTTTCAACTGTAAATGTGTCGAGTTCATCAAGTCCGTAGATTGTACTCTTAACGCCGTCATCATGATTCATTGCAACTATGGCAGCACCGTACGCACCCATAATACCTGCTATATCCGGGCGCACTACTTCTCTTCCGATAACTCTTTCCATCGAACGGAGAATAGCATTGTTAAGGAATGTTCCCCCCTGTACAACAATCTTTTCACCTGCTTCTTCAGGATTTCTGAGCTTAATTACCTTGTAAAGAGCATTTCTGATAACAGAATACGAAAGACCGGCTGAAATATCTCCGATTGTTGCTCCTTCTTTCTGAGCCTGCTTAACCTTTGAATTCATGAAAACGGTACATCTTGTACCAAGATCAACCGGATTATCTGCAAAAAGTGCTTCGTTTGCAAAATCAGGTACATTCATACTAACCGACTTTGCATAAGTTTCAATAAATGAACCACATCCTGAAGAACATGCTTCATTGAGCATGATGCTGTAGATAGCTCCATCCTTAATCTTCATGCACTTCATATCCTGGCCGCCGATATCGAGAATAAAGTCTACTCCTGGCAGAAACTCTTCAGCAGCCTTGTAATGTGCCATTGTTTCTATTTCACCGTAATCGGCTTTGAGAGCAGCCTTGATAAGCGCTTCTCCATAACCCGTTACAGTTGATTTTGCAATATATGCTTCGTCAGGAAGCATAGCATAAAGCTCCCTGAGCATTGAAATTGTAGCCTCTATAGGTTTACCTTCATTGCCTCTGTAAAATGAATAAAGAAGGTTCTTATCTTCATCTATGAGTGCGGCTTTTGTCGTTGTTGAGCCTGCATCTATACCGAGGTATACTTTTCCTCTTGCTTCAGATAAAGGCTTTCTTCTGATCTTTGCCTTGTCATGTCTTTCAAGGAATTCATCGTAATCATATTCATCCTTGAACAGCGGCTCAAGATGCTTAGTTTCTGTAAGGAGTTCAGGTGAAGCAGTTTCTATCTTTATAAGAAGCTGCTCTATTCTGTGCGTTTCATACTTCGATGAAAGCATAGCGGCACCTATAGCTACGAAATACTTCGCATCTTCCGGAAAAATAACCTGTTCTTCACTGAGGTTGAGCGTTTCTATAAATCTCTTTCTTAATTCTGAAAGGAAAGATAATGGTCCACCGAGAAACGCTACATTACCCTTGATAGTTCTTCCGCAGGCAAGACCGGAAATAGTCTGGTTAACTACAGCCTGAAAAATAGATGCCGAAAGATCTGAAATAGCAGCTCCTTCATTGATAAGAGGCTGTATATCAGTTTTTGCGAAAACTCCGCATCTTGCAGCGATAGGATAAATAATTTTGTGACTCTTTGCAGCTTCATTGAGACCCGAGGCGTCAGTATTAAGGAGTACAGCCATCTGGTCGATAAAAGCACCTGTACCGCCGGCACATGTACCATTCATTCTCTGCTCAATACTCTTATCGTAAAAAGTAATCTTTGCATCTTCGCCACCAAGTTCTATTGCAACATCAGTTTCAGGAATTAGATGCTCAACAGCATGACTGCATGAAATTACTTCCTGCTCAAAAGGAACGTCAAGAAGGCGTGACAAAGAAAGTCCGCCTGATCCTGTAATTGTCGCATGAATGTCTGCAGTCTTATCTCCTCTACTGCTCAGGAAAATTTCGAGGTCTTCAAGAAGTTCTCTTACTTTACTGAAAACATTCGACATATGTCTTTCGTACTTACTGTAAATAATATTGTTTTCTTTATCCAGCAACACTAACTTTACTGTTGTTGAACCCACGTCAATGCCAAGCTTCATATAATGTTAAGGTCCTTTCAACGTATTATTATTATCAGAATATTATAACACCTTTTTATGCACAATCGTGAATAATTAAGATTTTCTTAACGGTTTCTTAACACCTATGTAGTTTTAGAAACTATATGATATTATTTTATCATATATTATACGTATTTTCATCATACAACGAAAAGAATTTGTCAAAAAAAGGAGGCTCTGATTAAGCCTCCAGAAAATATCCTCTCTTTACAATTGTCAATTCAATATCCTGCTCTATTCTGTCGTCAGAATCCATGATAACGAGATCATAGATAAGCGGATCCCTTATGAGATGCTTCCATACAGTATAAGTTGCCTGAATGAAATCATCCTTTAATTTAAGTTCCGGTCTGCACCTTTCACCTTTTTCGTTTTCTTTTATAAGAGGACAAGTATACGGTACTTCGAGTGTGCTGAGTATAAGTACAAGTTCATCATCTTCAGTAATATGAGGTGCAAGCGGGAAAAACCTGCACTGAAGAGGTCTCATTTCTCTATGACAGATCGGTGGTGTCTTGCATCTCACAAAATATATTTTTCCGAACCATGAATCAGGAAAATCATAATCTTCAGCATATTCAACCTGCCATTTGAGCCAGTCTTCTTTCTGCGTAAATATCTTTTCTTCTCCTGGAAGAAGATAAATCCCCATTTCATAATCATCAGCATCAGGTGTGCTTGAATCTCCGCCGCAATTGCAACATGCAGCACCGCATAACTGACCGCAGTCATAATCAACTACGTTTACCTTGTCGAGAAGTCTGTAAATAGCTTTGTATGTAGATTTTTTGATAGAACTCTTCATAAGCTTTCCTTTCATATCAAAAAATAGAAATGACTGGGCATCCTGTAAGCCGGGTTCTGTAATAGACAGCCATCTATCTAGGCGTGCCATTGCTGACACGCTCGTGCGACCTACCTCTCGGACGGCAGACGAGCAGCCCGCCACCTGTGTCCATTCTTGGTCTTGCTCCGGGTGGGGTTTACACGGCCAGTATGTTACCATACTGCCGGTGAGCTCTTACCTCACCATTTCAACCTTACCACGCAGTGAACTCACCCGTTCGGCGGAATGTTTCTGTTGCACTTTCCCTATAGTTACCTACGCCGGACGTTATCCGGCACCCTTGCTCTGCGGAGCCCGGACTTTCCTCATGACAAATTCATGCCACGCAGCTGTCCGGATACCCAGTCAACCTAAATATTTTAACACATAAAATGATTTAATCAAATAACTTTTTAGATAATTGAAAAAGGATTGATATTAGTGTCCGATACAACTACTTCAGCCTGCATTCCGATTTGTGATCTTAACTTTTCAGCCATATTTTCTGCGAACTGAATTTCTGTACCGTAATGACCAGCATCAATAAGTGCTATGCCGAGTTCCTTTGCAGTCTGTGCATCGTGATACTTCACATCACCTGTAACGAGCGCATCACAACCGTAACTTTTAGCAAGCATAAGAAGATCCGCACCTGATCCTGTGCATACTGCAATTTTCATAATGAAACTATACATATCTCCTGTATAACGAACTTCACCATCATCAAGTCCGAGAGCATCCTTTACTCTTACTGCAAGTTCATTTACTGACCACACATCAGGAATAATACCCATATAACCTACATAGTCATTTTCGCCGGGACCTTCATACATTTTTTCTACGTTTTCAAGACCAAGCATACGGCAAAGTTCAGTATTGTTTCCGCCATTTACCTTGTCAAAGCATGTATGTGATGAATATACTGCAATATCATGCTTTATAAGGTCAATTGTGTAGTCACCCGGAATTTTACCTCTGAGTACGTTTTTAGTTTCTCTGAAGTAAAGCGGGTGGTGTGTAACTATGATTTCAGCACCTTTTTCGATTGCTTCATTTATAACATCTCTGGTAATTTCGAGGCACACAAGAATCTTATTGTATGCCTGTCTTCCTACATCAATCTGAAGTCCGCAGTTATCCCAGCTTTCCTGAATTGACTCAGGAGCAATATTATTTAAAGCAGTAAGTAAATCATTTCTGTCTATCATTATGACTTTCCTCCCAGTAAATCAGAAAGATATGTAATTCTTTCTCTGAAATACAATTCCTTCCTACGTATTTCATCAGTTATGACACCTGATTTTCCAAGACTTTCAAGAATCTCTTTTTCTTTTCTGAGTCTTCTTTCAATGTATTCAGTTGCAAGCTCACCATTTTCAAGAAGATTCTCAGGAACTTCGTATCTTATGTCGTCTTCCGTATAAGGAAGTTCAATACTGATATCCGCTCTTTCCGGTGCGGAAACAACTATCACATCACAGATAAACTTACCTTCTCTTACAAGAAGATTATTTTTGATTTCAAAGCCTTTTTGCATCAGGCTATATCTGAGTTTGCCCTGATTATTTCGTGGCTGTAAGACGTATTTTTTAAGTGATACAGCCTTTTCCATATCGTCTTCTATTATTTCCGAAATGAGAATTCCACCCATTCCTGCGATGACAACTACATCAACTTCACCATGCTTAAGTACACGTATTCCGTCGCCAAGTCTGTAATCAAAAGTACCTTCTTCAAATACACGACCTCTTTCGGCTCTGTTCTTAATCATTCTGTTGACATTCTGTTTTCCCTTTTCGAGCGACCCCTTGCTGACATCTGCAAGAATAACTCTCGGGCAGATTCCTTCATCTGCAAGATACATAGGCAAAAAACCATGGTCGGTTCCAACGTCGGCCATGGTTTCGTTATTTTCAATCTGAGATGCTATAAGCATCAGTCTGTCACTAAGTTTAATCATCAGTCTACTCCAAGTAATCCTTGAGTTTCTTGCTTCTTGACGGATGTCTGAGCTTTCTTAAAGCCTTGGCTTCAATCTGTCTGATTCTTTCTCTTGTTACATCGAAAGTCTTTCCTACTTCTTCAAGAGTTCTTGCTCTTCCATCTTCAAGTCCGAATCTGAGTTTGAGTACTTTCTGTTCTCTTTCTGTAAGTGTATCGAGAACTTCTACAAGCTGTTCCTTAAGCATTGAGAATGCGGCTGCTTCTGCAGGTGCCGGAACATCTTCATCAGGAATAAAATCGCCAAGATGTGAATCTTCTTCTTCACCAATAGGAGTTTCAAGAGAAACAGGTTCCTGAGCAATCTTTAAAATTTCTCTTACCTTTTCTTCTGAAATATCCATTTCCTTAGCGATTTCTTCAGGAGTAGGTTCACGTCCGTATTCCTGAAGGAGCTGTCTTGAGATTCTGATAAGTTTGTTGATAGTTTCAACCATATGAACAGGAATTCTGATTGTTCTTGCCTGGTCAGCGATTGAACGTGTAATTGCCTGTCTGATCCACCATGTAGCATAAGTACTGAACTTATAGCCCTTTCTGTAGTCAAACTTGTCAACAGCCTTGATAAGTCCGAGATTACCTTCCTGAATAAGATCAAGGAAAAGCATACCACGTCCAACGTATCTCTTTGCGATACTTACTACAAGTCGTAAGTTTGCTTCGCAGAGCTGCTTCTTTGCTTCGTCATCGCCGGCTTCCATTCTCTTTGCAAGCTCAATTTCTTCTTCAGCAGTAAGAAGAGGAACCTTACCGATTTCCTTGAGATACATTCTTACAGGGTCATCAACTGCGATACCCTTTGGAAGTGATGCTTCAATATCAATTTCACCTGACTCGTCAACGATGATATCTTCTGAATCATCAACACCTTCTGCTTCCATATCAATAATTTCAAAGTCATCAGGTTCTACTTCTGATACAACTTCAATACCCATTGCACTGAGACTATCGTAAACTTCGTCAATCTGATCCTTGTCGAGGTCTACACTTTCAAGAAGGTCTGATACTTCACGGAAAGTAATCTTTCCTTTTGCTCTCGCTCTTTCAACCAGTTCATTCAAATACTGGGTCTTCTTTTCCTGATTATCTTCGTAAGTCATTACTGTAAACCTCCATAGTTTGTTTTGGCCTTTTGTATTTCGTTAAGTTCTTCCATCAGTTCCCTGATCTGGTCCTCATTTTCGCTTTCGTCTGCCACCGAAAGCATTACATTAATCTCACTCTCACGCTGCCTGAGCTCCGAAAGCTCGATTGTTTTGACACACTCTTCATATATACGCTCTATATCAGCAACCGGTACATTTTCAAGGATATTATCAAGAAGCTTTCTTTCTTCGTTTTCAAGAAGTTCTCTAAGCTCCGGTATACTGATGTCGTCACGTTTTGTTTTCAGGTCTGCTATCTGTTCCCAGAGAACAGGCGCCATACCATTTCGTATCTTGTAAGAGTACATTTTTACTTTTTCATAGTACTCACCGTCGACAAGAACCATTTTTATAAGAGTCTTTTCAAGAAGTGTTTCCGGATTTGATGAATAACCTCTGTCAGAAGTATTATCCTCCGAAACTGTCTGAACAGGTCTCCCCTGTGGATTATCACGGTTTTCAGGAGTATTATTGCCGTAAAGTTCCATTCTTATAGCACCTTCCGACATTTTCATATCCTGTGCAATCTTCTTCACATATATATCAGCTGCAGAAGGAGATAATGCCCGGAGTACATGAATTGCTTCCTTCATGAACTGGACCCTTCCCTCCGTAGTTGAAGTATCTATTTTACGCTTGATATTTTCTATCCTGTAATCTGCATATGGAAGCGCGTTTTTGGTTAGGTCAAGAAACGCTTCTCTGCCTTTTTTCTTAATGAATTCGTCAGGATCCTTACCATCAGTTACATGTAGCACCTTTACATTAATATTTGCACGATGAAGGATTTCAAGCCCTCTTAGTGCCGCCGCACGGCCTGCTTCGTCTGCATCATATGAAAGTATAACCTTGTCTGTATAACGTTTAAGAAGTGCTGCCTGATTCTCGGTAAGTGCTGTTCCAAGTGATGCTGAGACATTTCTTACTCCTGACTGATAGAGAGAAATCACATCCATATATCCCTCAACAAGTATCGCGCAATTCTCTTTTCCTATATCCTGTCTTGTCAGGTTAAGGCCGTAGAGATTATTTTTCTTAAGGAATATTTCAGATTCAGGTGAATTGAGATATTTAGGCTGGGCATCTCCAAGAGCTCGTCCCCCGAAACCGATTACTTTGCCTCTCGTATTTATTATCGGGAACATAACTCTATCCCTGAATTTATCATATACCCTGTCTCCTGAAGAAGAAACAAGTCCGAGTTTGAGAAGTAGCTTATCATCATATCCCTTGGAATTGAGATAATCCCTGAGACTGCTCCATTCCGGATCAGCATAGCCGATTCCGAATTTCTTTAAAGTAGCAGGGTCAATACCACGCTTTCTCATATATTCAAGTCCGGCATTTCCAGGAGCAATAAAAGCTTTATGGAAGAAAAGCGCTGCCTCTCTGTTTATTTCGTAAAGCTGGTCGTTTTTTTCATTACGACCGAAGCCTTTCTTGATTTCAATACCATACTCACCAGCCAGTTTTTCTACTGCCTGAGGGAAATCGAGATTATAATATCTCATAACAAATCCGATGACATCGCCGCTTGCACCGCAGCCGAAACAAGTAAATATCTGCTTCTGCTCGGACACAACAAAAGAAGGCGTTTTTTCATTATGAAAAGGACATACTCCTTTATAATTACTTCCTGCCTTTTTAAGTGGAACCACGCGTCCGACAACGTCCACAATATTACATCTGTTTCTGATTTCATCTACAACATTGTTATACATACTTTATTATTCGACGAAAAACAGTAATTCCTTTTTTAAAAAATGAAAAAGCCGAATTAATTATCGGCTTTCCTTAAGTAAATCATAATATATATTTGTGGCATATCTGTCGGTCATTCCGGCCACCTGGTCCTTCACAACTTCATTAAGTCCGTATTCCCTGATCATTTCTTTTCTTTCCTCAGGTAATCTGTCCGGATTATCCATATAAAAACGATAAAGGAATCTTATGATATTCTCTACTTCTGCAAGATCTTCGTCTCTCTTGACTTTATTGTTGTGGTAAACATTTTCAAACATGAAACTTCTTAAAGTATTCATGCTTTTAAGACGTTCCTCACTCATGATGATTCTGTCTTTTCCTTCGCTGTTTTCGATAAGATCGGAAACGAGTGTATTTATACGTATGCTGTGTGAATAACCAAGCACTTCAAGACATTCTTTCGGCAGCTCATCAATAGTTATAACACCGCTTCTTAAAGCATCATCAATATCATGATTTATGTACGCAATTCGGTCGCTGATTTTAACAATCTGTCCTTCAAGAGTAAAAGGAACTCCAGGGCCGGTATGATTCAGTATCCCGTCCCTTACTTCTTTTGTAAGGTTCATTCCCTTTCTTCCGTTCTGTGATTCAAGGACTTCGACCACTCTCAGGCTCTGTTCATTGTGTTCGAACCCGCCTGGATGAATTTCTGCAAGGATACTTTCTCCAGTATGTCCGAATGGTGTATGTCCGAGGTCATGTCCGAGAGCTATTGCTTCAGTCAGGTCTTCGTTGAGTCCGAGACCTCTTGCCACAGTCCTCGCAATCTGCGAAACTTCAATCGTATGAGTAAGTCTTGTTCTGAAATGGTCTCCTTCGGGAGCCAGAAATACCTGTGTCTTGTGCATCAGCCTTCTGAATGCCTTTGAATGAATTATCCTGTCCCTGTCCCTCTGGAATTCTGTACGGAACTCGCACTTTTCCTCAGGAAAATCGCGTCCGAGGCTTTCGGCAGATTTTGCTGCGAAAGGACTCAGTATCTCATATTCTCTTTTCTCAATATCCTCTCTTTTAAGCATATTTCATTATTACCCCATCAATCATATTTGCTACGTTTTCACATGAGTCCATAGCATTTTCAAGCTGTTCGAAGAGGTGCTTCCACTTAATGATTTCAATAGGATCCTTTTCATCCTTGAAAAGTGTTGCGAGTGCTTTTCTGTAAACGATATCACAATCATTTTCAAGCTTATTTACTTCAATTACCTGCTTGATAAGAAAATCCTTTTTCTTGCTTTCTGAAAGGTGCATGAAAAGAATGTTGAGCTCCGATACAGCCTTTGTAATCATTTCAGTCATATTTATAACTTCAGGTCTCATTTCTTTTACATTGAACACGCTGAATCTGTTCGCAATTTCTTCGAGTGAATCAACAATATCATCAATTTCTCTTGTTACAGCAAATATATCTCCTCTGTCAAAAGGAGTTCTCTTGGAATTATTAAGCTGCTTGATAACCTTGTGTGACTGAAGGTCGCATTCAGTTTCAAGAGTTTTCATAGTTCTGATCTTTTCTTCTACATCATCATATTCTTTTACAAGATTTTCGAAAGCTTCTGCTGCTGTGAGAACCTTGCCCATCTGTTCACTCAATAATGTGTAGAAAACATTATCTTTTTTTGTTAATCCTGCCATTATTTCAGCCTCCGTGAAAACATATCAAACATTTTCATATATAAATACAACAAACACTTATGTAATTATTATACAACAACTGTGAATATTACGTAAAGAATTATCTTGTTCCCGTATGACCGAAACCACCTTCTCCACGAGTCGTTTCAGGAAGGTTATCAACAACTTCCCACTCAATCTTTTCGTATCTCGCAATAACCATCTGAGCGATTCTGTCGCCGTCGTTTATGATAAAATCCTTATCACCTAAATTAATAAGAGCAACCTTGATTTCGCCTCTGTAATCGCTGTCGATAGTTCCGATTCCGTTTACAAGTCCGATTCCATGCTTTACTGCAAGCCCTGAGCGTGCTCTTACCTGTGCTTCATATCCTTCAGGAAGAGCGATTGATATTCCGGTAGGAACAAGTGCATATCTGCCACTTTCGATTATTACCGGCTCATCAATGCATGCCCTCAGATCCATACCTGCAGAACCTGATGTTTCGTAAGAAGGAAGCTGCCCTCTCTTATTAACTATCTTTACATTCATTACTGGCACCTCATAATCTCTTTGATATTAACCTTTTCACCTGATACAACAACTGCACTGTATTTGTCAATGTCCCAGATCAATTCAGCAGCCGCTTTTAAATCATCAAGCGTCACACTATCAATTTCTCTGATAGTATCTTCAAGTGGATAAACTTTGTCAAAAAGAACAACGTTCTTACCGGCCGCAAACATTCTGCTGTTTACATTTTCCTGACTGAAAATATAGCTTCCCTTAAGCTGCTCTTTTGCCATGTCGAGTTCTTCCTGGCTTACGAAATCTTTTCTTAGTCTCTTAAGTTCGTCAGAAATACCACCTATTGCAGCTTCGATTCTGTTGCTGGCTACACCTGCATAAATATTGAAATATCCCATATCAGAATACGTTGAAGCCATTGAATATACAGAATAAGCGAGTCCCTTTTCTTCTCTGATATTCTGGAAAAGTCTTGAACTCATTGAACCACCCATAATATTGTTTAATATTGTAAAAGGATGATACATATCGTCATCTGTGCTTACGCCTCTTGTTCCAAGACAGATATGTGCCTGCTCGATATCGCGTACAACTGACTTGTAAAGAGGTTTATAAGGAACTTCTTCGTAGACTTTGAGTTCCTTCTTCTCAGGAAGATTTGCAAGTCCCTCATTAAACATTTCACAGAGACGTTCTTCATCAAAGTTACCGCTGACAGAAACAACAATGCTGTCCTTTGTATATTCCTTGCGGATATAATCAATCAGCATATCTCTTGATATTCCCTTGAGAGAAGTTTTTGTACCAAGAATTGATTTTGAAAGCGGGTTACCTTTGAATACTAGTTCACTTATTGTATCGTGAGCAACATCATCAGGTGTATCATTTGTCATTTTCATTTCTTCCATGATAACCTTCTTTTCCTTACCCATTTCATATTTATCAAACTTTGAATTTGTAAACATGTCTATGAGAATCTCAGCCGCTTTTTCTGCATTTGAAGAAAGTGTTTTCATGTAGTAACATGTTGCTTCCTTACCTGTAAAAGCATTCATCTGGCCTGCAATTTTATCAGCATCTTCCGCAATCTGCTTGGCACTTCTTTGTTCTGTTCCCTTGAACATCATGTGTTCTATGAAATGTGACACACCTGAAACTACAGGTTCTTCGTCACGTGCACCTGCTCTTACCCAGATACCGATGGAAACTGACTGTACATGATCAATCTTTTCAGTTACCATTCTGATTCCATTACTTAGTTTTCGGATGTTAATCATATTTACCTCTTTCCGTAATACTAGAGCATTCCCTTGATTTCACACATCTTATAAATTACTGTTGCAGCCTGAGCTCTTGTTGCTACGCCCTGTGGCTGGAAATCTCCTGTATCAAAACCATTTATAACTCCGGCACCTGCTGTAGTAAGAACATAGTCAAGCGCCCAAGGACTTATCATATTATAATCTGTAAATGTTACGCCTTCCTTAATCTGAGGAAGCATGAATCCGATTGATCTTGAATAGTTACAGAGCATTACAGCCATCTGCTCTCTTGTAATACTGTCATTCGGAGCAAACGTGCCATCACCCATACCATTTACGATACCGTTTTCATATCCCCAGTTTACATATCCATAGTACCATTCATAGTCTGGCACATCTGTGAAGCCTGCACTCTCTGAAAGTGAAACATCTACTCCGCTCGTCATTTTTGCAAGCATCGCAATGAACTGAGCTCTTGTGAGTGAACCTTCAGGATTAAACATATTGTCGCCGATACCGTTCAGGATGTTCATTCCTGCAAGTGTTCCGATATAGTCCTTTGCCCAGTGTCCGTACGTGTCTGTAAACTCAACTATATATGCACCAACCGTTACTGGTATTATTACTTTTTCTTCGTTATATTCAATGTATATGTTTCCTGTATTTGAACCTATTGCTGAAGTTGTAGCTGTGAAAAGCCCGTTTTCATCAATAGTTCCGATATTATCATCGCAACTCCATGTGAACAAAGCATCTTCTGAACTTACATCAATCTTTGCTCCGTTTTCACCTATGCTTGCTTCAGCATTTATATCTCTTGACTCACCTGCTTCAAGTGTAAGCTTAGAAACTGAAGGTGTAATAGTAATATCGTCGATAATGTTGATTGTAGTTTTTCCGTATGAAGACTTATAATCAGCCCTTACTTCAAAAGTCCCTGTCTTATCTGATGCAGTGAAGACACCATTTTCATCAATATATCCGTAATCATCATCTACACTGTAACTTACCTGACTTCCATCGAAATCCTTTACTTTTTCAAATAAACGATTTGAAGCATATGTTTCAAGACTGACCGTTGCTCCCGGCATTACAAAAGAAAGTTCAGGGTAAACATTGAGCTGCTCTATATCCTGACTTGCAGATTCCTTATAAACAAGAAGGAGTGCATTCGCAACCTGTCTTTCAGATCCGCCGGATGGTTTTGACTGTCTTGATGCTACAGCATCTTTTCCCGGCTGTCTGACATACATTACACTGCTTCCTCCGCCATCAAGATTCACAGCAGTGATGCAGCCCATATCGATCAGAGCATCCGCAACTTCTGATAGATTAAGGCCCTTTGAAACAGATGCCTGTCTACCATCAAGTTCAAAGAGAACGATACTGCCGTCTCTCTTGATTCCGAGTGCAGTTCTTGGATTTGCATATCCGGTTGTAGTTACATTTCTACCATTTTCAACAAGAGAATAGTAAATTCCAAGACATTCTTTTACATCTTCAAGGCCACAATCGTCAGGATCAGTTACTGAAATCTCAATCTCTGAACCGACTTTCAGTTTTGTGAGCATTTCATAAGTAGCTGAGCCCTTAACCGTTGATAATACAACAGTGTTATCAGTAACCGCAGTATTGTTTGTCTCTGGATTTACCGATTTAACTATTCCTTTAATGCTATCGTTAACTTTTAACTGAATATCATCACACTCAATAACTACTTCTGCACATGTGCCACTCGTTTTTGTACTTGTGCTGTAATGTCTGTTAAAGAGATGTAGTCCGTTTGCACCGCCATGAGGAACATTAAAGAAGTCAATTTTTGCGTCCCATGGAAGTTCTTCAGTTTCGTATTCAGTTTCATATCTTGTTTCATATATAATTTCAGTCTGTGGCTCCGAAACTATTTCTTCTGAAATCGCTTCGCCTGTTGTTTCAGGATTCTCGCCTTCAATAACCTGATCAGGAACTTCAACCGGTACCTCAACCGGAACTTCTACAGGCACCTGTACTTCATAAGTGTTTTCAATTGTACCGGATACTCTAAACTCAAGTTTAGCCGGAAGCATATCAGCTCGTCCGTCTTCATCAAAAGCAAACACTCTGTCCGGATCATATCCTGATGTAACGATATTTCCATCATGAATTACAAGTCCCTTTGGTGTACCTGATGAAGTATCATAAATATCGCCGTTTACTGCAGCGATTACTTTGTATCCCTGTTCTTCAGCATACTTAATCATTGCACCAACAGAATAAGTTCCCCTTACTTCTCCATTGAAAACAAACGGTATGATTCTTCCTTCTTCTGTATCTGCTTCGACATAATGCGAATGCTGAAGTCCGTTTGATGCACTACCAGAAATAAATTCCTTATATATAGCATCATCAAATATATCTAATTCTGATTCATAATAAGCTGTTCCAAGTCCCGGATATGTTGTAAATCCGCAGAGACTTGATATCATAAATGTACTTATAATAAGCACAGCTATAATCCTTTTACCTGTTTTCCTCATAATGAATACCCCCTATTTCAAATAACTATTTCCATATTAATTTGCGGAAATTACCAGCATATATTATACCATAATTCTTCCCTTCTTTTCTACCTTTCACTCTCTTTTCCCATAAATTTGTAACAAGCACTATGATATAAGCATATACTGCAAAAATAGAATAAATATAATTTAGGAGGAAATATCATGAGTTGTTTCGGTAACCGGGTATCAACCGACCTCTATCAGAACTGTTGTAATGCAAATACCCTCTGTGAATTCTCCGGAAGACTAGAGGATTTAGTAACTGAACCTCTTTATGTTCAGAAAGTATATGATGCTGTACTCTTCAATCTTCAGGGAATGAAAACTGTTCAGAATCAGTCGTTTGAACCTCGAATTCCAAGAGATCACAGAGTTAAAAGAGTAATTGATATACGTTGCAGACGTTTTTTCAATCCTGAAAACACAGATGATCCAAGAAATCTTAAGCTAGATGTAAACACATCAATATCAGGAGCTACATTCCTGCAGAATTCAAAAGGCGAACAGCTTCAGGTAACAGGACCTGATGGTACTCTTTCAGAAAGAATCCTTTATGCAGAAACATCTGACTGTGACGATAAGTGTATGGGAACACCTATCTTCGGTACTCAGAACATATCAATTACAGGAAACGTTCTTGTATATCTTGACCTTCTCCTCTGCGACAGGTGTAATAATGAATCTGTATTCACAGTATGTTCTGAAGTAAACATAGCTTGTAAAGATCAGCCGCTTGTACTTACTAATTTCTTTGAAATGTGCATGCCTTCAGTATTTGACACTGCATTTTTACCAAGATTTACTGAATTCTGCAATATCAAATGTGAAACAAGACTTGCTACAAATAATCTCGGTAGAGATTTATGTATTTCAAATAACGGTGAAGTAAGCGGAAATCTCATAATTGCACTTTGTGTAACATGCGAAAAGAAAATTGTAGTGCCTGTACAGTTATGTGTACTTTCTACAGGCTTCCCTCAGATTTCACCGCAGCAGAATCCTGTCTGCACTACATTCCCGACATTATTCCCTAATCAGATTAAAGTATCCGATACTATTGAAAACTGCGGATGTGTAGAGAATGTTTCGGATTCCGGATGTAATGAATGTCATTATCATGAAAATGCGTTTGATTTAAACCATAGAGAACCTGACTGCTGTGATGAAACAGATAGTTGTAGTTGCAATCCATGTAATAATGATGATAATCACAATCATCCCGGCAGACCCGGTAGACCGGGAAGGCCTGGAAGACCTGGAAGACCACAGCCAAGATAACAAAAAACGGGCTTTCGAATCGTTCGATTGCCCGTTAATTTTATCTTTTATTTTTTTGTAAGCGCTGCCTGTGTGGCTGCAAGCTTTGAGGCAGGTATAAATTCAGGTGCGGAAGTAATATAATTGAATCCGTATGCCGTACAGAAATCAATCATATCAATATCAACACCGTATTCTTTACATATTCCGAGTTTGAGATTTGATTTTGCAAGTTTTCCGAGTTCCGAAGCATTTCTGATAAGTCTTCCTACTCCTCTTCCGTCAAATCCGGTAAACATATCTCGTTCAAGATTAATACTCTCTCTATACCTTGTTATGAAACTAACCGGCTCGTCCATTGAGAACCCAAACGTACGATTAGTAAGGTTGTCCAGCTCAAATGAGAAGAAATCCGAGTCTTTAGTAAGCTCATCAGCTGTGAGTGCTACTCTAGGAACGTCAATCATAGGACCTATTGAATACTCCTGCGTTGCTCCCGTTTCTTCAAGATAAGATTCTATAGCATTCACTACAATCGCTCTTACAGTCGAATACTCTTTATCAAGTCCGATAAGAGGAATTATAATTCCCGGGAACAAATCCAGTTTCTTTTCATTCTTAAGTTCTACAGCTGCTGCAATGATTGCCCTTGCCTGTTTCTCTATAAGTTCATATGCATCGATATTGTGGTGTTCACTGAATACCGGGTTGAAGAGTCGTATTCCCACAGGTCGTTCGCCTGTAATCTCAAACAGTCCCCTGAATGAATCTTTGAGATCATCATAAATATCGTTAGCGTAAAGACTCTGTAGAGTGATTACTTCGGTTCTGAAAAGACCGATTCCTTCAGCTCCGAATTCAAAAGCTTTTCTGGCTTCGTAGATATCATTGACTGTCGCTCTTATTCTGAGACTTCTTGAATCGTCCGCCCACTTGATAAATGTATTAAAATACTCATCATCAAAAAGCTCTGATAAAGTATCGCTATCCTTTCCCTGGGCAACAAGCATATCAATCTGAGAAGGTTTCACTCTTAAAAGTGCTGTCTTCTTATCAATAAGCCCTTCTCTTTCCATTTCTACTGCTGTTCTCAGAGCCGCAACAGATGTTCTGTTTGAAGTTCTTGTCTGGAGAATATACAGCTTTCCGTTTTCTACGGTAAACTCCACACACTGCATATCTGTATAATGGCGCTCAAGCAGTTTCAGAATCTTGACGAACTTCTTGTAAACTTCAGGAAGCCTCTTTTCAAGTACTATTACTTCTTCAGGAACTCTGTTTCCACATATTACGTCTTCACCCTGAGCATTGAAAAGGAACTGTCCTGTTATAACATTTTCACCAGACTTAGGATTTCTTGTGTAAGCTACACCTACACCCGATTCGTCACCTGTATTCCCGAATACCATGCACTGAACATTGATAGCTACTCCGGCTTCGTCAGGTATATTGTTTACATCTCTGTACAACTGATTTTTTGTGCTTCCCCATGAATCAAAAAGTGCTTTAATTGAATAAATCAGCTGCTCTCTTACATCCTGCGGAAACTCACTTCCGTTTTCTTTGATTACTGCCTTATATTCATCAACAATTTCTGAAAGTGCTTCATTGCATAATTCTGTTTCACAGAAACACTTTCTCGCCTTCTTTTTGTCATTCAGTATATTATCAAATACTTCTTTTTCAATGCCGCATACACATACACCATACATTTCAATAAGTCTTCTGTATGAATCATATGCAGCTCTTTCACTGTTACAGAATTCGGATAAACCCTTAACAGTCTCATCATTGATGCCAATGTTAAGTATTGTATCCATAATTCCGGGCATAGAAAATGCCGAGCCTGAACGAACCGAAAGGAGAAGCGGATTAGACGCTTCTCCGAATTTCTTACCGGTTACACTTTCAAGATCGGCTAAATTTTCAAATATCTGCGTAAGGATATCGTCCGTAATAACGCATCCTTCTTCGCAGTACATATTATGAGCTTCTGTAGTAATTGTAAATCCGAAAGGCACAGGAAGTCCCATTCTTGTCATTTCAGCAAGGTTTGCACCCTTACTTCCAAGAAGTGCGTTCATTTCCTTAGTTCCTTCATTAAACGAATATACAAATTTCTTCATGCTCAGAAACCTCTTTTAAAATTTAGAATTCGAGTCTTTCTTCGATATAAGCCTTAACTTCTGATACAGGGATTCTTACCTGTTCCATAGTGTCTCTGTCTCTGATAGTTACGCATCCGTCAACTTCAGTATCGAAGTCTACACAAATACAGAATGGAGTTCCGATTTCATCTTCTCTTCTGTATCTCTTACCGATTGAACCTGATGCATCATAGTCAACCATGAAGTACTTTGAAAGTTCTTCGTGAATTGGTTCTGCAACTGGAGCAAGTTTCTTAGCAAGTGGAAGAACTGCTGCCTTGAAAGGTGCAAGTGCAGGATGGAAATGCATAACGATTCTTGTATCTTCCTTACCGTCTTCTGAAACAAGCTTTTCTTCGTCATATGCGTCGCAGAGGAATGCGAGTGCAACTCTGTCAGCTCCGAGTGATGGTTCGATACAGTATGGGATATACTTTTCATTTGTATCAGGATCTACGAATACCATATCCTGACCTGAGAATTCTGTGTGCTGCTTAAGGTCGAAATCAGTTCTGTCAGCTACGCCCCAGAGTTCTCCCCAACCGAATGGGAATAAGTATTCAAAGTCAGTTGTAGCTGCACTGTAATGTGAAAGTTCTTCCTTTTCGTGGTCTCTCATTCTGATGTGATCTTCCTGCATTCCGAGTGACTTGAGCCACTGTCCGCAGAAGTTCTTCCAGTAATCAAACCATTCGAGGTCTGTTCCAGGCTTGCAGAAGAACTCAAGTTCCATCTGTTCGAATTCTCTTGTTCTGAATGTGAAGTTTCCTGGAGTGATTTCGTTTCTGAATGACTTACCAATCTGTCCGATACCGAAAGGAATCTTCTTTCTTGATGCTCTTGCAACGTTCTTGAAGTTAACAAAAATACCCTGAGCTGTTTCAGGTCTTAAATAAATTTCAGCCTTTGCATCTTCAGTTACACCCTGGAATGTCTTGAACATGAGGTTGAACTGTCTGATTGAAGTGAAATCACTCTTTCCGCATGTAGGACAAGGAATATTATTGTCAGCGATGTACTGTTCAAGCTTTTCATTTGACCATCCGTCTACAGCAACTCCTTCAATATTGTTTTCCTTAATCCATTCTTCGATAAGCTTGTCTGCTCTGAATCTTTCCTTACAAGCCTTACAGTCAATAAGTGGATCATTGAACCCGCCTACGTGACCTGATGCTACCCATGTTCTTGGATTCATAAGGATAGCTGCGTCGAGTCCTACGTTGTACTTTGATTCCTGAACGAACTTCTTCCACCAAGCCTTCTTAACGTTGTTCTTGAATTCTACTCCAAGAGGACCATAGTCCCAAGTGTTAGCAAGACCACCGTAGATTTCTGAACCAGGGAATACAAAGCCTCTGTTCTTAGCGAGTGCTACAATTTTGTCCATTGTTACTGTTACTTCTCTGCTCATGATAAAAAACTTCTCCTTTGATACTTATTTCAATTATTCTTTATTTACAATTTTCACAGTCGTCTGCTTCGCAGCTAGTGCAAGCATCGACTTTTTCAAGTTCAACAATGATTTCAGCAGCTACAGCGTCTGCATCGATATCGCAATCTCCATCGCATTCTTCACAATCGCAATCACATAAATCATCGCAATCACAACATGAACAATTGTCATCACGTTTCATAACATCTGTAGCCTTTTCCTTAACCGCTTCGTATGCATCAACGCTCTTTTCCTTCACTACTTCGTAAAGTTCAGCACCTTTGAACTTCATTTCGCCAGCGATTTCTGATCCCTTTTCCTTGAGATCTTCAGCAGCTTCGTTTGCCATTTCGGCAACGTCAATAATTGTACCGTCTTCCTTTACAACTTCGATAGAGCATTTTGTTCCGAAAGCTGTAATAACCCCTGCAACAGCAGCAAGCGGAGCAATAACTGTTCCTACGATACCTACATTAAGCGGAATATTGAGGATAACTTCGTCATCCTTCTTTACAAGAATCTTTGAAACATTACCCTTCTTGATAACTGCCTTGAGGTTTTCCACAACAACTCCGGCATATCCTGTAAACTTGCTCTTACCCTTTTCATCGATTTCTTCTTCGATATTGATAATGGCATCTACTACACTGCCATCTGCAGCTTCGAGGGCTTCTTTTGCTTCTTTGTAGCTAACGCCTGTTCTGTCTTTGACAAGTTCAATTTTTTCTAATGTAATCTCCATAGTTTACCTCCTTGAAATTAACATTGCTCAAAAAAGCTTTCGCTTTTTAGTCTTTTAATATCCAAATGATATTCTCCATAGCTTCTGAGCAATGCCCTTAGTTCTTTCTGAATATCATCATCAAGACCTATTTTTTTCAGATTTCCGAGCGGGTTGCTCAGAAAGTATTTTAACACTCCTATTATATCAGCATTAATATTAAAAATCAATGATGCATTAGACGTAGGAACAAGATTATTTGAACATTTACGGCACACAATGCCGCCATCTTTTACACTGAAAACTCCGGCAGGTTCGCTGCTTCCGCAGATAACACAATTTGATAATTCCGGTACTGTTCCCATCATCGCCATTGCCTTTATCATGTAACCGATAACAAGTGTTTCATACTTTGACTTTCTTTCGGAAAGCATATCGAAAAACTCTACAAGCATATCAAACAATGCAGGCACAGGTTGTTCTTCAATAAGAAGCTTATCTGTAAACTCAAGCACATATGATGCACACATATACTTATCTACATCTTCACCTATCTTATAAAAACTCTTAATTGCTTCAGCACTGTTGATGTTGTATGTGTCTCTGTTTTTGAAAAACTCATAACGTCCGAAAGTGAATGGTCTCATTGCAAGCGCAGCTTTGCTTCTTCCCTTTTCATTGATACTGCTTCCGGCACTGATTTTGCCGTATTTTCTTGAAAAGAGAAGGACCATACGTCTGCCGTTTGTAGTTTTTACCTGCCTTAAAATGATACCTTCACTGTCAGTGTACATAAACTATTCCTTATATCCGAAATTACTTAATGCGAAATCGCTGTCACGCCAGTTTTCCTTTACTTTTACCCAGAGTTCAAGGAATACTTTTGTTCCGAGAAGCGCTTCAATTTCGATTCTCGCATCCTTACCGATACCTTTGAGTTTCTTCCCTTCCTTGCCGATTATGATTCCTTTGTGTGACTTCTTTTCACAATAAATCACAGCACCGATTTTTGTAAGCTTTCTGCCTTCTTCGTACTGCTCGATTTCAACAGCTGCTCCATGTGGAATCTCATCATTTAGATAAAGAAGAAGCTTTTCTCTTATTATTTCACTTACGATGAAACGTTCAGGGTGGTCAGTTACCATATCAGGCGGGAAGTACATAGGACCTTCCTCAACCATGCCTGCAAGTTCATCTATCAGAAGATCTACGTTCTTACCTTCAAGTGCAGAAGTACCGAAAATCTTTGTAAAAATGCCAAGTTTCTCATACTCTTCATAAATTCTTCTGAATTTATCAGGATCAAGAGTATCAATCTTGTTGATAACGAGAATTTTAGGTGTATCTGCCTGTTTCAGCATTTCAAGGATATACTTATCCCCAGGCCCCTTTGAAAGCTCATCATCGGTAATGAAAATAGTTGCATCAACTTCATGAAAAGTATTCAGTGCAGCTTCTGTCATGAATTCTCCAAGCTTAGTCTTAGGTTTGTGAATTCCCGGAGTATCGATGAAAACTATCTGTAATTCTTCGTCCGGACTTGTATATATGCCACGGATTGTATTTCTTGTTGTCTGAGGTTTTGAAGTAGTTATTGCTATTTTTTCTCCGAGTATTGCATTTAAAAGCGTTGACTTTCCAACGTTTGGTCTTCCTACAATACTGACAAATCCTGATTTCATTAAACTGTCCTCTCTTTATTCGTGAGCAAGGCGGAAACCTTCAGGAAGGATTTCAGCCATTGTGTACATCTTGATATTTCCTTCGTTGTCGTAACTGATGATTTCAAAATCATCGTCGCAGAATTCCTTCATAAACTGGCGGCAGATTCCGCAAGGCCATGCGCTGCCACCGCTTGAAACTACTGCGATAGCCTTGAATTCTCTGACACCTTCAGAAATTGCTTTTACAAAAGCAGTTCTTTCAGCGCAGATAGTACCGCCGTATGATGAATTTTCAACATTTACACCTGTATAAAGAACATTATCCTTTGTAAGGAGTGCAGCTCCTACCTGATACTTTGAAAACGGTGCATATGCAAGAGGAAGCATCTTTTCTGCCTCCTTTATAAGATCTTCGTGTGAATAATCGCCTTCTCTTACAATACCGAGTTTTCTCATAATCTTTTCTTCTTTCGCTCTCATGATTTTCTTATCTTCTTCTTCCATATGATCATATCCGAGAAGATGGAAGATGCTGTGTACGAAAAGATATGTCAATTCTCTTTCGTATGAATGACCGAATTCTTCTGCCTGTTCATGTGCTCTTTCTTCGCAGATTACAACATCACCAAGAAGAATAAAATCATCATCTTCGTAATCTTCGAAATCCATAAGTTCTTCCTCGATATCTTCTTCAAGTTCATCGAGTTCATCAGGCTCTTCATACTCTTCGTTTAGCATGTCTGCTTCGTCATAATGGAAATCTTCGAATTCAAACATCGGAAATGAGAGAACATCGGTAACACTATCAACTCCTCTGTGTTCACGATTGAGTTCTCTGATTTCTTCAGCACTTACAAATGAAACACTGATTTCACTGTTTTCGTAAATATCTTCTTCTTCAAGGCAAAGCGAAGCTGCCTTGTAAAAACGTTCTGTCCATTCTGCGCTGAGCGCTTCTTCCTTGTTAAATATAAGTCTCATTATTCTTCAAGTGCCTCCGGGTGTTCCTTATAATACTTATCATATGCATTAATAATTTTCTTAACAAGCTCGTGACGTACTACATCGACATCTTTGAGATAGCAGAAATCAATATCCTTTACATTTTTAAGAACTTTCTGAGCTTCAATAAGTCCCGATTTCTTACCTCTTGGAAGGTCAATCTGCGTAATATCACCTGTAATTACAGCCTTTGAACCAAATCCAAGTCTTGTAAGGAACATTTTCATCTGCTCTCTTGTTGTATTCTGTGCTTCGTCAAGTATGATAAACGAATTGTCAAGCGTACGTCCTCTCATGTATGCAAGAGGCACAACTTCTATCGTCTCTTTTTCCTTTAACCTGAGCGCAGAATCACGACCGAGTATATCGTACAGCGCATCGTAAAGAGGTCTTAAATACGGATCAACCTTTTCCTGAAGATCGCCAGGAAGGAATCCGAGACGTTCTCCTGCTTCAACCGCAGGTCTTGCAAGAATAATCTTTTCGACTTCTTTATTTTTATATGCATGAATAGCCATAGCTACTGCAAGATAAGTCTTTCCTGTTCCTGCAGGTCCGATACCGAAAACGATATCTTTTTTTCTTATACTATCCGCATAACTTTTTTGTCCGAGAGTCTTCGGCTTGATTGGTTTTCCCATATGAGTGAAGCAGAGTATTTCTTTGTTTATATCGCTTCCCTTATATGACATCCCTGCTTCCGCAAGACTTATAACGTAATTAATTTTCTGAGTATCGAGTTTTTCTCCGCTTTCAAGCATTTTAATAAGCTCTTCAAGCACCTTTTCGGCTGCGGCAGAATTATCTCCATACACTATAAGTTCACTTCCGCGTTCAATAATCTCTACACCAAAATGCTTTTCAATAATTTTCACATTGTGATCGAGATTGCCAAACAAAGCCGCTCTGTCAAACTGGCTGTTCACTACCATTCATGATCTCCTGTTTTATTCCTATTTTCTCCAGTGTCTCCAAAAATACACTCACTTCTATTTTACTTTCTTTCACTTCAAAATTCAAATCTTTCTTTGTCAGTTTGGCACTTTCAGGTGCGTTTTCTTCAAGATATTTGCGTATTTCTCTATCGGCTACTCTTTTCACAAAATCATATTCATTTTCACCGTTTTGAAAAGTTGCAGACACCTCATTTTCATCACTCATACTATCGATGATTCCGGGTATAATTGTAAACGTAAGTCTGTGAGGAACATATATTTCGACCTCTCCTTCAGCATGTACATATCGTTCCTTCGGAATCGTTTCAGGATCATCAAACGTTGTACTGTTTATAGGCATAACACCACTAATAATCACATCTCCGACATTTACGTATTCCCCGTCTTCAAACATCCGTATTCCACTTTCAGGAAGAATTTTCGCAATATATCCACTCTTGTCAGCTATTATGTTGCAAGGATATGTCTCTTTGGGTTCGCCTTCATTATCATTTCCTTCTACAATCGTAACTTCACCCGTTGTTCCTTTATATTCGATCCCAACCCAGCTGATATTATCGAGTTCATTATAGAGATGAAGTTTTACAGCATTTAACTGATCTTTACTCGTAAGCTTTCTGCTTCCTTCAGTAAAACTGACTTCTTCAAGAACTTCTCTTATTTCCTCCTCGGTATATTTTTCAAAACCATAGATACTTATTTCATCCAGAAAAAGGCTCTGATAATAAACGATAATAAAAAATAGTGCCAGTCCTGAAATAGTAGCCTTCCTAAGCCTCAGGCTCCTGAAAAACGGAGCAATTCCTTTTTCATTCAAAACTGTCACTCTATATTTGTTTCCACATATTCTTTTTACTTTTTGGAAATCATCCACCTTTATAAAAAGTACAACTTCCGTATCTGAAACATATAAAATATCGTGCATTTCTATCCTTTTGGAAAGCATCTCCGAGATAACCTTATGGAGTCCGAATCCTTCAATTCTGACCTTTGTATTCCATGCCGTAAAACTGTATTTCCTTGATTTCACCTTCAATCAGCATCCTTTCACAAGCAAGCTCTTTTATAAACAATTTAGCGCCTGAAAGCGCAAGAAAACTCTTACCACTTTTTACAACTATCTGCGTATCAGTAACGATTTCAACACGCTTGACACTATCTACTACAATCGTATCACCACAGACAAGAATTCTCGGAATATGCTCCGCAAAATCAAACAGAAGCTCTTCTCTGAAACTCATATAACCACCTCAAGGAAGTATATGCACTACAAAAAGAAAAAAGACCCGAAGATTATCTTCGAGTCTATAAGTATCATGTTTTATGAAAGGAATGCTTCAACGACTTTCTTAACTTCGCCGCCGTCTGCAACTCCCTTTACCTTGCCCATAACAGCACCGATGAGTTTTCCCATGTTCTGCTTTCCGCCTTCGATACCCATTGCTGCGGCAGTTTCCTTAACCACTTCAAGGATTTCATCAGCAGTAAGCTGCTTTGGCAGATAGGCCATAAGAACTTCAATCTCAGCCTTATATGCATCTAAAAGATCTGTTCTTCCCGCTTTTTCGAAATCAGCGAGAGCATCTTTTCTCATCTTCACCTGCTTAGCGATGATGCCTGTAACGCCTTCATCGTCAAGTTCAGTTCCTCTGTTATCGACTTCATACTGCTTGATAGCAGCACGAGCAAGATTTATTGTATTCTTTCTGACTTCATCTTTAGCTTTCATAGCTTCCTTGAAGTCTTCAGTTAATCTTTCTTTTAAGGTCACTTAAAACACCTCTTTTTGTCCCAGAATTAATTAAAATTAATACTTCTTAGCCTTTTTTCTAGCTGCTTCGGACTTCTTCTTTCTTCTTACGCTTGGCTTTTCGTAATGTTCTCTCTTTCTAAGCTCAGACATTACTCCATCTCTAGCGCATGATCTCTTAAATCTCTTAAGAGCGCTTTCTAAACTTTCGTTTTCTCTTACGATTACCTGTGCCATTTATGAACTCACCTCCTGCCGTATAGAAATCAGTTAGATGCTATTAACAGATCATTTGCATACTTAACATAAGCATTATACTATCAATTGTCCCATTAGGCAAGGAGTTTTTTAGTTATCTTCCGGAATTTTTTCTCCACGAAGTTTTGCCCTTCTTATTGCCTCTTTTTCCGCTTCTTCCTTTGCCTGTTCATCAGTCAAAAAACGTATTCTGGCACCTCTCGGTGTTCTGAAATTAGTAAGAAAAGCAACAGCATTAAGGATCGGAACCAGATCGTCTTCAGTATACTTGCCCTGAAACTCACCTTTTTCAAACCATGTAATATACTTATTGAACTGTTTCTTTCCAAACTGGTTTTCTTCCTTTTCAACATAAACGAAAAGCGAGTTTACAAGGAACGAAAACAGATTAAGAAAAACATTGTTTCCAAGCTCTTCCAGACTTCCGCTTGCCTTCACGGCTCTCTTGATTGTCCTGTTTTGTTCACCGACAAGCAGATACTGCGTAAAGGGATCATTCACGAATTCACGCATCATTTTTTCTATATCTTCTTCCTGCATATCTTCCGTAAACGATGGATGTACCTGAAAAGCTGATATCTTCTTTACATCATCAGACGGTTCATACATAAGTGAAACAAGCCACTTATTAAGTCTTTCTTCTGCTTTTAACTTTCTGAAAATCTTTAGTGACAGAAGCGAAGGATTCATTACTTTTACTTCTATCGTATTACCTTCTTCATCCTGATACACAGCAACATCATCAAAGATTTTACGAATAGCCATAAGCTGCTCTTCCAAAGATATATCGCTTATAAGATTGAGCGTCTCAATATCATCAATATAAAGTGCGACATGTTCATCTGATGCATCTTCCGGAATCTTCAGCGCATAAAATGAAAGTGCATGCTGAATATTTATATAATTAACGATGATATCTTCTATTTCTTCAGTGTTTCTGCTCACACCGAGTCTTTCGGCTTCTTCAGCTCCATCAAAAAGCTTCTCAAAAGATACTCGCTGGATTCTTTCATATGAATTGTAATCTCTTAGTGACGCAATTTTTTTAAGTTCAACTTTTTTAAGCATGCCTTATCGTCCCCCTTAATTATGAAAAAACTATCGCATCATACGTTCAGCAACTCTCTTTGCAGTTTCAAAATCTTTTTTCTTAACGAATATCTGATACTTTACGATTCCGGCAGATTCATCTTTTGCAACGTTTGTCGTATGTTTAATCTGAGAACCTTTAAGTGCATAACACACTGAATAAAAACTCTGTGCATCAAAAGTACTTACTAATTCAACATTTCCTAAACCGAACATTTCTCTACTCCTTTAAATTTCCTCTGGTGCTACCATTTTAACATATATTTACATTAAAGCAATTGACAATTTATTAAATAAGTATTAAATTGTCAGAAAATTCTTTTCAAATTGTCATCTATAACAAACAACCTCGGTAAGGTTATTCCTACCGAGGTTTTATATTATCCCCTTTTAAGTTAATTTCTTAATATCCCCATGTCTGGAGTTTCCAATCCTCGCCTCCACTTTTTGTGAGGATCCACTGCCAGTTACTGTAGGTGCTATCGGGCTCGAAACTACCGTCCCCGCCTGAAGAATCAACATAAAACTCTGAAATCAGAATGATTGCTTTTTCGTCGTTATACTGTTCTGCCCATTCATCGGCTGCTTCGAGCGATTTTTCTTCCTTAAATTCAAGGTTCTTTAGTTCACATCCCCTGAATTCTTTTTTGAAGTACTTTTCAACAACGTCCATTGCTGAAATTACTTCTTCTTCGGAGTAAAAGTCACTTTCATCTAGCCTTCTGCCGTATGTTGAAACGTCTCCACCGCTGCCGCAGGCTACAAGTGAAAATACGATGACTGCTACTAATGTAAATGCAATTAGTCTTTTCATTTTTAATCTCCTTTCATCCCCTTCTGATTACATTATATCACCGCTCTATCAATACAAAAAATTAACAAATTATTAATTCTCATTTTCGCAAGTAAACATTTTTGAATAATGCTATTATCTACCACTATTACAATAAAAAACCCCGGTATTTAATACCAGGGTTATAAGCTCTATTTTTCGTCGATTTCCTTGATTACCATCTTTCTCTTTCCTGCGAGGCACTTCTTGTTGTGATCCATTGCAAAGAGTGCGTTTAAGATACCAACTACGCATACTGCGATAAGAGTGATGAAGATGTATGTGTAACCCTGATTGCCATAAGCATCGAGCCATGTTCCGAATACTGCCGGCCAGAGTCCGTCAACAAGGTCACCTGACATTGATCCGAGTCCAACTGCTGTTCCGAGAACTGTCGGATGAATGTGAAGTTCTCTGATGATTGAGTAAGTAACAGCGTAGAGCGCAAATACTACAAGTGATGGAAGTACTGAGTAAATGCATACGAGTGTAACATTTGAATTAGGTCCGAATGTGAAAGGAACTACAAACATTACTGCTGAAATTGTAAATGCTACGATATACCACTTTGATGTTGATTTGAATACCTTGTCAGCCATGAAACCGCCGAGAGGAGCTACTACCATTGCACCGTAGTTTCTGAGTACGGCAAATACTGATGAAGCGTCAGGGTCGATTCCGATAACATCAATTAAGTATGGGTTGAAGTATGAAACGTTTGAATAAAGTGTATAAGTTGTGAAATATGCAAAGAAGATTACATAAGTTCCAGGCCACTTTACAACGTACTTGATGTACTTGAGCTTGATAGGTTCGTCACCTTCCATAGCTTCGCCTCTTGCAATCTTGTCCTTTTCACTGTCAAGGAAGAGAACTACAAGAATAGTTGCGAGAAGTGTGATAAGTCCGATTGAGATAACTGCTCCGCGGAATCCGAAATGCTGGCTTACCCAGAGAGGGATAGCGTTTCCTGCTGCGCCTGCAAGACCATTGATAAGGTAATAAGTTCCGTATGAGTTACCTGCACTTTCAGCTGAGCCAAGGCTGTTGATGTACTTTATGAGCGCTGCCCAGTAAGGCATCATAACGATTGGCTGTAAGATCCAGATAACAACTGCTGTTGCGTATGAAGTTACAAAAGCAGCATAAATGAATGTGAGCGCTGTAATACCGCTTATAGCGACAACGATAATCTTCTTTGCGTCAAACTTGTCAGCAAAATAAGCGCCGGGGATAGTTGTTGCAAAGTAAGAAATCGAGCAGTATGTATTGAGCATACCGAGCTGCTGGTTTGTACAATCAAATGCTGTGATCATCTGATCATAGAATACATAGCGGAGATACATAAGAATATAGATTGTACCGCCCATGATTCCGAGTGAAAGAAGCGAAAGATTATATCTGAGCTTCTTGTTCTTAATAGGTACTGTCATAATAATTCCTCCAAGAAACTGCATTTATTGCAAAAAATAAAAGGAAATAACGATCTGAACTCGCCATTTCCAATTACCCACAAAATAGTTATACTACTTTGAAACATAAATGTCAATCTGTACACTTGTTAATTATTGGTATGATATTTCGTCGAAATCGTACCCTCGGCTATTATATTTGCGGGCCCTGTAAGAAATATCTCACGCTTCTCCTTATCCGTAAATATATCTACAGTAAGGACTCCACCTTGCTGATGTATCTTATATGATTTAGGCTGCTTTTCACTTTTCTTAACCGTAGAGCGCCTTCTCTCAAGCATGTCAATATAAATTGCAGTAGCAACACATCCTGTACCACATGCAAGAGTGAAGTCTTCTACTCCGCGCTCAAATGTTCTAAGGTAAATACACTTTTCCTCATGACCTTCATTATTGATTACAGTCTTTATATCATAAAAATTAACATTTGTACCTTTGTGATAGCTTGGTGACCACCTTATTGAATGTGCCAGTCTATAGATTCTTTCCTCAGATTTATAAGTTGACATATTCATATTATATGTATACTTATCCTTGATATATGAACTTATGCCCTCATATTTAATAACAACATGAGGTAATCCCGGACTTCCGAGCTCTATATAGTTCTCTTCGATAAGTGAAGGATTAACCATTTTTACACGATATACTGCTGTTTCAAGTCTTTCGCCGGTTACAGTACCGGCAGTGGTTTCTACATTGATTACAGTGCGCCCGCCCGAAAGCCCCTTTTCGAACCCGTACCTGCAAATACAGCGGGCGCCATTTCCGCACATCTCTCCCATACTCCCGTCTGCATTAAAAAAAAGCATCCTGAAATCATGCTTTTCTTTTATCGGATTGCAAACAGCCATAAGGCCGTCCGCACCTATCGAAAAGCGTCTGTTACAAAGATGCTTTGCTAATAATCCTAATTCATTTTCCGGGATCTTTTCTTCGATATTATTAATTATAATAAAATCGTTACCAGTCCCCTCCGCCTTGCAGAAATTCATTGAACATTTCCCATCTCTGATCGGCCGTTGCTGTTTTTACAGCTTTTGACTTACCCATTACTTCGATGCAGCGGTTAACGAGTACTTCCATTGCATCGAGATAATAATCAGAGAGCCCTTCTACCTGATTAATAACGGAAAGTTCTGTGCATGCAAGAATAACCTTAGTACAACCGGCTGCCTTCATCGCCATTTCAATCTGGCGCCAAGCTTGCATATCTGCCGGAAGTCCCTTCTTGATTCTATCGTAAATCTGGTACATTACGAGTTTCTGCGTTTCTTCGTCTGGCACATACCAGTCAACTCCACACTTGTCGAGAGCTTTCTGATAAAGTCCCATTCTGATAGTTCCGTCTGTCGCAAGAATACCAATCTGTTCGTGAGCAAAACCTGTTTCAAACATGTCAGCCTGCGCAAGACTTGCAATCATTCTTTCTCTTGCTTCTCTTGCAGCAGATTCAGCACTTTCCTTTACCATATTTATGATAGGAACATTGATTTCGTGACTGAGTTTATCAATAAAATAATGTGAAGTATTGCAAGGAATCGCAATAGCCTTACATCCGTATGACTCTAAAAACTTAAGGTCTTCAAGAAGTCTCTTGTGGATTTCTTCTTCTTCTCCCGAAAGAATCGCCGCCGTTCTGTCAGGCATTGTTGCATGACCGAGAATCAGCGTATTGATATGATCCTGATCGCACTCCGCCTGTGTATTATCTATAAGCATTTCATAAAAAAGCGTTGTTGCCTGAGGCCCCATTCCGCCCATAACTCCAAGTACGTTTTCCATCGTAACTCCTTATATCAAAAACTTCAAAAAAGCGCCGATTTGACCGGCGCTGATTTTTGATCTCTTTAGCCTGGTGGCCACTGCATCTTTCTCTTTCCGAGAAGGTGGAAGTGAAGATGCTTAACTGTCTGCATTCCGTCTTCACCGCAGTTGTTAACTACTCTGTAACCGTTTTCAAGTCCGAGGATTTCTGCGATTTCCTTAACCTTTGTCATGATATGACCAAGAAGTGCTGCATCGTCTGCTGTCACATCATCAAGTGACGCGATATGCTTCTTTGGAATGATAAGCACATGTACCGGTGCCTGTGGCTCTAAATCATGAAAACAAACAATCTGGTCATCTTCATAAGCAATATTTGAAGGTATTTCTTTGTTTGCAATCATGCAAAAAATACAATCTGCCATATTTATTCTCCTTTCATTCCGTCTTTGTATTGCGAAATAAGCCTGATGTCACAGAATTCATTGAGTCTGTATTTTCCGCTTTCATCGCCTTTTACATAAACTCTTATGTAATTATCAGTATATCCGATAAATTCTGAAGCCGCAACATCGAATTCTTCGAAAAGAACTCTCCTTGTTTCACCTTCACTGTTTTTAAAGAAACGAGCCTGACTCTCCTCACCTGCAGCAATCAGTCCGAGCGTTCTCTTCTTTTTAAGTTCAGGCGGAAGGTGCCCCTTCATTTCAGCAGCCTTGGTACCAGGACGTTTCGAATAATTAAAAGCATGTACCTTACAGTAAGTTACCTGATTAATCATATCTATACTGTCACGGTAATCTTCTTCCGTTTCTCCTGGAAAACCAGCAATAATGTCGGTACTGATTCCATAGTTAGGATCAAATTCCTTAAGAACTCTTACGATTTCAAGATACTCATTACGAGTATAATGCCTGTTCATAAGTTCTATTACTCTGTCGCTACCGCTCTGAAGTGCAAGATGAATATGCGGACAAAGCTTCGGATACTTAAAGAGTCTCTTCACGTACTCAGCATTTATAACTGTCGGTTCAAGTGATGAAAGTCTGATTCTGAAATCTCCTTCGATATCGCTTATCATTTTGATTACGATTTCAACACCTTCAAGACCTTCACATTCAGGATACTTTTCATAGAAATCACTTTCGTATCCATAGAGAGCAGTGTTGATTCCGGCAAGAATTACTTCCTTGAATCCCTTTTCTACTAGAGCCTTTGCTTCTGCGACAACATCATACGGTGAACGGCTTCTCACATCGCCTCTCGCATATGGAATCTGACAGTAAGAACAGAAACGGTTACATCCTTCCTGCACCTTGATATATGCACGAGTACGTGATTCCATTGATGTTATGATTCCCATTTCGTCATAGCCGCAGAGTTCTTCTCTCTTCTTCACACGCACAATCTGCTGGCCCGGATTTGCCTTGTATTCCATTACGATTGCAGGTATAAGACTCTTTTCGTTAGTTCCTGTAACGATGTTTACTCCCTCAACAGCCGCAACTTCATCCGGCGAAACCTGTGAATAACATCCTGTAACAGCAACTATGCTGTCAGGATTGATCTTTTTCATTCTTCTTATGTACTGTCTTGACTTTCTGTCAGCAAGTGCGGTAACAGTACAAGTGTTGATTATGTATACGTCAGCAAAATCGTTTTCTCCTACGATTTCATGACCGTTTTCTCTGAATCTTTCAGCAAGAGCTTCAGTTTCATACTGGTTTACTTTACAACCAAGTGTATGGAAAGCAATTTTCAAAACATTACCCCCTATCTTTTACAAGTGATATTATAAGAACGCCCGCAATGATAAGAACCATTCCGATTATATCTATGAATTCAAACGATTCTCCAAGCCATACTGCTGAGAAAAGAACGGCTGCAATCGGTTCTACACACGAAACCATCGCCGCATCAGTTGAACCAATATATTTAACTCCGGTAAGATACATGCAGAAAGCGAGAATTGTTCCGAAGAAAATTACTCCGAAAAGTGCAAGAATTGTTCCACCATCTACAGTAACACCTGTAATAGTCCATGGTTTGAACATGATATTAAGAACAATCCCTCCTATGAACATTCCCCAGCCTGTTGTAGCTAATGAGCCGTAAATGCCGAGAAGTCTTTCAGGCTGAACAGAATATATTGCAAGTGCTACAGCTGAAATCACTCCCCAGAAAATTGCAGGTTTTGTGAGTGTCATCGTAGTGAGATCTCCATGCGTCGCAAGTAAAAAAGCACCACCAAGAACAAGTCCGAGAGCAATAATCTCAAATCTCCTTGGGAGTCTTTTCTGCTTCATGCAGAGCCATGCCAGGATGAGTATCGGTCCGGTGTACTGGAGTACAGTCGCAACTCCTGCATTTGAATGCTGAATTGCTGTGAAATAACTGTATTGACAAAGAGCCATTCCTGCAATCGCAAATATGAGCATTTCTTTCGCATCGCGCTTAACCTTCCACGGAGCAAAGACTTTTTTCCTGTCAACTACAAGTAAAAACAAAAGCACCGATGTTCCTGCCGTTATAAGTCTTATTGGAACAAGCCAGTTTGATATAACTCCTTTATTATCAAATAAAAACTGTCCGCAGGACCCTGAAAAGCCCCAGCAAATTCCTGCAAAAACAGTAATCAGAATACCTTTTAGTCTATTATTCATTAGTATAAAAACATCCTCTTAGCGTCTATGTAAAATAAAAGTGTCAAAGCTCGAGTGCATACATAAGCATAGCGATTGTCGCAGGACCCGCAGTTTCTGTTCTTAATATAGTCTTCCCAAGACTAACCGAAACGGCACCGGCATCAACGAGCGCTTTGGCTTCAGATTCTGAAATACCACCTTCCGGACCAATAATAACTGAAACAGTGCGAGGCTTCGCATCAAGTGACTCTATATGATCCTTAATTGTAGTTCCAAGCTCATTTTCGTAAGCGAGCAAAGTTAAATCATACTTAACATCGCCATTAATTAAATTTTTAACTAAGTCTTTGAGCTTTACATCAGGAAGCACTTCAGGAATTATACCTCTTTTGCACTGTTTTACAGCTTCATCTGAGATCTTCTGCCATCTTTCAATCTTTTTATCGAACTTACCTTTGTCAGTTACAACAGTACGTTCACTCCAGAAAGGAACGATTTCATGTACCCCGAGTTCCACACTCTTTTGTATGATACCTTCCATCTTACCTGCTTTTGGAATTCCCTGATAAAGAGTGATAAGTGTTTCCGGTTCACGTTCGAACTTGTTTTTTGAAATGATTCTTGCAACGATTTCATCGTTAAGAATAGAATCTATTTCACACTCATACTCCCACATTGTCTTGTCTGAGACATCAATATGAGCTCCTTCAGTCAGTCTCATTACACGTGTAATATGATGAATATCACCTTTATCCGTGATAGTAACGAACTTGTCGTTTATCATTTCAGGATCTACAAATATGCGCATTCCTGCCTCCTAAAACTTAAATATATGGCAACAAGCCATTTCAATACAGGGTTCTTTATTTCTGGCGGGCAGCAATAGCACACCATTCTCCCTTAACCATAATTTCCACGATTTCAAAGCCGCTTTCTTCAATGACAGCACTCACTTCTTCAGCGAGAACTGCTAAAATTCCTGATGAAATATAAATGCCGCCTTCCTTGAGGTGTGCAGGTACGCTTGGTGAAAGCATTTTCACGAGGTCTGCCATAAGGTTTGCCGCTACGATGTCCGCTTTGTAGTCAACTCCCTTTGTAAGATCACCGTAGATTACGCTGATTTTATCTGAAAGCTTGTTAAGTGCAACATTTTCATTTCCGATTTCAACAGCCACAGGGTCAATTTCAATTCCAAGCACGTCACTTGCGCCAAGAAGACCTGCTGCTATTGCAAGAATGCCTGAACCGCATCCTACATCAAGAAGTGTATCTCCTTCTTTTATATACTTTTCGATGAGTTCAAGACAGAGACTTGTTGTTTCATGTGTGCCTGTTCCAAATGCCATTCCCGGATCAATCTCAATTACAAGCTCACCTTCTTTTGCTTCGTATTCTTCCCATGTAGGCTTAACAACGAGTTTGTCAGTAATCTTTGCAGGCTTAAAGTATTCCTTCCACTTATCCTTCCATTCGTCGTCGTTTGCTTCGTTAACTACTACTTCAACACCATTTACAGTATTCTTTACTTCTTCAATGATATCTGCAATTGAATCTTTGATTTCTGAGTCTTCGTAAACATAAAGAACTACTGATGGTCTTTCGTTTTCAAGTTCAAGTACTGATTCATCAACGTAATCCCAGTCATATTCATTTTTCTTATTGAGAAGATCCTGTACATCTCTTGGGTCATTAACTACTGAATCATAAATATCATTCATAATGAGGACTGTTTCTACTGCTTCAAGATCCTCAGGCTTTTCTGTATAAATAATCCATTCTGTATAATTCATTTTCTTTCCTCACTTTTATTAATTAAGGCATCACGCCCGTCAATTCAAATTATGATTAGCTAAGCTACACGACTAAAGCTCTTTTATATCTGCCAGAACCTTAAGAATATCGCCATCTATAAGAATCGACTGGTCTTCGATTTCTTTATGCGTGAAGGCTTCTCCAAGGTTTATGCATGCATAGACAGCTTTAGGATTTGCTTTTGTCATTCTCCAGAAAGGTATCTTCATGATACTTGGCGTATTCCAGCCGATTCCGAGGTCAAGATATAAAACATGATCATTAATATGCTCATTCAGAAATTTTTCATATCGATCTGCTGCAGCATACCACCCTTCATCCTGCACAAATCTGTCATCATCTCTCAGGTTTGTCCTCATAGGACCACCGCAAACAGGACACTTCGGAATAAGCTCAGTCGGAATCTTACAATCTTCAATTCTTTCAAGCATTTCATAAACCAATTCTTTGTTGCCGTAGTTAGTCTGCGTACACGGCTTTGCACACTGCCAGAGTCCGTAATCTCCCTGAGTATAGAAGAGCCTTTCTTTATCAAAGCCCGCTTTCTGGAAAAGATGGTCAACATTTGTTGTAATAACAAAATACTCTTTGTTCTTTACAAGTTCCAGCAAATCAAAGTGATTCTGTCCTGGTTCTGCTGCATATCTGTTGAAATGAGCCATTCTTGCCCACCACGCCCAGTATTCTTCTTTTGTTTCAAAAGGATAGAAACTGCCGGCATAGAGATTCTCGATTCCATATTTGTTTTTGAAATCACCGAAATACTCATCGACACGCTCGCCTTCGTAAACGAGGCCTGCAGATGTTGACATACCGGAGCCGGCTCCTATTACTATAGCATCAGCTGTATCAATTTCTTTTCTTAACTTTTTAATTAATTCCGAGTAATTCTCTGTAGATGTTGCAATCGTTATCCAGGAAGACATTAAATATCACCTTAACCTTACTATTAAAATTATTTTTGTAATTTTTCACTGTTTCTATTGCGATTTCCGCTGCCCTTCTGTTCGGGAAGTGAAATTCTCCTGTTGAGATGCAGCAGAAAGCTATGCTGTCTATATTGTTTTCATCAGCAAGCACAAGACATGAATTATAACATGATGCAAGCAGATCTTCGTCATGCTGAGTAAGTAATCCGCGTATAATCGGACCGACTGTATGAATAACGTACTCGCTTGGAAGATTATATGCTTTTGTTATTTTTGCGCATCCGGTAGGCTCCTCATGTCCTTGATTCTGCATGATTTCAAAGCATTCATTTCTCAGCTGAATTCCGGAAAATGTATGAATCGCATTATCAATGCAGCGATGATTTGGCACGAAACATCCGAGCATCTGACTGTTTGCAGCATTTACTATTGCTCCGCATTTAAGTGTTGTGATATCGCCCTGCCAGAGATATACGTCTCCTAGCCACTCTTCACATGGTTCACCCATAATATCTGCAATATTTCTAAGTTCTTCAATATTAGTGATTCCGCGACTCGCATTTTCCTCTTTAAGATATGCATCCTGCACTTCTATAAACTCTTCGCTCACAGAACCGGGATATCTGATATTAAAAAGTGCTCTTAGTAAAAGCTTCTGCTCTTCTTCATTATCGGGAATTTCCATTCCTCTGTATCTTGGCTGCTCTTCAAGCAAAGCATTTATTAAATACTTTCGTCTTTCGCTTTGTGTCATATACTTCAATTTCTACATGAGCGTCTCCGCTCCCTATATAACTACCGATAAAACTACACTTCCGAAATGTTTGTAATTATAAATCCTTAATATTTCTATTATAAATGTTTCTACCATTCTCGTAAACAAAAAAGCAGGAAAATCTTATGATTTCCCCGCTAAAGATTGACTTAATTAACACTTTACACTACTGGTCTGAACCAATCCGAAAAATCTGTATATATGTTTAAAAGCTTCTGTGGTTCACGAAGAACTATTGCCCGACATTCAACTGAAGTTTCAAACTCAGCTCCGTCAGCAACTCCCTCAACTACAACAGTACAAGCAACTGTCGTACCTACTGTTCTTGTTCTATACATTTTATCAGTCAAGATATTTCTGATTTGAATCTTATCTAGTTTTTCTAAATCAAATTCAATTGTCTCTTCATATCCTAGATTCAGTTTATACAGTCTGCTTTGATTAAAATAATCATCAGAGATTGTGTATTGGCCCTTTTCAATATAATGGCCCTTAACAGACGTAATTTCAACATATTCTCTGATACTAGATACTCTCATTCCATAATACTCAGGAGTATACAATTTCGCGCCTGTTGCTCTTCCGCCATAGTACTCTTCAGCACTGCCATATCCGATATACACCACTAACGAAATGAACTCTCCTTCATTTCCACAACTGACTGAACTACTACCGCCAATGGTACTTTCCTTATTATCTCCATGGATCTCTGCTTCCAAATCGTAATACTTAAGTTCGAGGTCTACTACTTTATTACTATCCAAAGCTCTGTCAGTAATTTCAACAGGCACTGCATAAACTATTCCGCATGAAAAAAATAATAACAAAACGATTATTAATGATAATACTCTTTTCATATCAACACCCCTTTCAAAACTACTCTTCCTTCTTTGAACTTTTGCTTATAATCTTTTCATAATCGGGCTGCTCCGGCAGTACACTATCAGGCAGATCATCGAAATACCCGATTTTTTCAATCTTCCCCTTCTCAAAAGGAACTTTCTTTATTACTCTGAAATAAATTCCTATAATGACTACTATACCTATCACAACAGTCGGGAGACTATTCAAAACAATTTCCCACTCCATATTAATCCTCCCCTTTTACGACACTAACGAATCGAATAGAACTTATCAAATTTCCAGACATCATCTTCCTTATTCAAATCGAAAGTGTGCTCTTTATATCCGATAATCTCATGTTCTCTAGTAACTTCATTTCCAACAAACGGATACCATATTTCGGCTATTACTTTTATGTAGCCTTCGTTCCCATTGCAACCAAAACTGTAACTCACAACGCTACCAACACTAAGGTTGCTACCTCTCCCACTTGGAAGGTAATATCCTTTTCCATCTTCAAGAAAAACAATATGTGTTTTCCCTTTTGAATAGTTATCTATGAAACTTTCTGTGAATATTTCTCGATATGAGCTTTTAAAAGTATCGAAGTCCACAAGATTATTACTAGTAATCCTGTAGTATTCCGTATCATTTATCAAAACAGAATCATCAGGGTCAAAGCTTACATCTCCGAATTCAAACGGATTTAGCAGTAAATTTCCTTTATCATACAAATCAACTACCCACGGCTCGTTAATTGTTACCTTATCTAACGCAGTAGAAGTATCAGGCGCATATTCAATTCGTACAGCTGTTACATAATCTCCTTCCTCAAACTCAACATACATACGAGGATACAGTTCTTCAGGTACAAACACCATTTCAATATACTCATACTGACTTACAGCATGAAGGACATAGCCTCCTGTAATTTCCGGATTTTCAACATCCTGATATGTATCTGGGTGCAAGTGGCTCAATTTGCTAAAAGAATCTCCAATCTGTATTCCAAGCGGAGCTTTTCGATTATTATAAGTCTTTGTAATAGTAAAACTGTCTGCATTTGAAGAATTGAACCAATCAAGTTTGAAAGATTCCTCAGAAATATCTGAACTTATTTCCCCTTCATGAATATCGATTACTCTCCATGAATAATTATTATCTCCATTGTTTGATAAATAGAAGTGTATTTCTTCTCCGCCGTATCTTTCCGAGAAATGAAGTTTGATTAAAGCTGTTCTTTCTGTTGAAAATACCACTTCCAAAGAATCAATTTCAGGAGTTGAATATGGGCCATCTGCAGGTGTATAGTAAAGCCTTCCTTCGATATCCTTATACATTACCGAAGTCATACCACCATCAATATAATAATTGTAAAATTCTTTCTCTGCCAGTTCCGGTGAAATGCGCTCTTCACAATATGCTCTCAATGAAGTAAGATTGTCAAAACCTTCTTCAGTAACCGGTGCCCATCCATCTTCAGTAATTGCATCCATATCACAATCGAGTCCGCTGAAAAATATTTTTTTAACTTCATAGTATTTTTCACCCGTCAGTTTCCATATTTCTTCTTTAGTCAGCTCCTCGCCATTGAAAACAAGTTTCTCATTTATATCATCATTCTTTATATCATCTACCGGCGTTGTGTCTGAACAACCACTCACAACAAGTACCAGACACATTACCATGATAAGAAAAAGACTAAACCATCTTTTCATAACGCTCCTACTTTCTGAATACCATGTTTTCCGAATTTTCTATATTGGTATCACCATTTTATCATATGCCTGCATGGATGTCTATCTTTCAAATAATAAAAGCCCGCACATAGTGCGAGCTTATAATCATTGTTTTAATATATGGACATGTCAATAGAATGTACTTTTTACAAGCAAGCCTATAATCCAAGTGTCTTTGCGTAGTCCGAATACTCGTCAAACCACTTGTCAATCTGGCCTTCGGCTCTGAGTTCTGCAATGCACTCATTTACGACAGCTTCGAGGCTGTCAGTTCCTTCAAGCGGCATAGCAACAACGATACTGCTGAGTCTTGGATCAACTTCGAAAGAGTATTCTGAAACAACAAGATTACCGTTTGCTTCGACATAAAGGTTTGCTGTGCTCTTGTCTGTGATACAAACGTCTGCCATTCCTTCAGCAACGGCAATATACGAATCTGTCATCATCGGTAGAAGTCTGAATTCCTTTGCTTCCGGAACGTATTCGTTCATGATGAACTCCTGAATAGTACCGCTCTGTGTAATTACGATAGCATCTTTAAGGTCTTCAACTGTCTTGTACTTATCAACGTCTTCAGGTCTCATAATCCAGCCATAGCCACCTGCTTCTGCACCACCGAAATAGTAACCATCTGAGAGATTCATCGATTCTTCTCTTTCTGGTGAATACGAAATCGCTGAAATCGCAAAGTCATATAAGCCTTCGCTGATTCCGACAAGCACAGCTGTCCATTCGAGTGGAACAATCTTGAGTTCAACACCAATCTTATCGGCAATATAATACGCAAGTTCCATATCAGCTCCTACATACTGTGCATCGCCTTCCTTTGTAGGATCGATAAAACCTGCTGGTGCTGAATATGGCTCAATAGCAAGCTCGATATAACCCTTTTCCTTAATCTGTTCAAGTCTGTCGGGTTCTTCGCTGCTTCCGCCACCGCAGGCAACAAGTCCGAAAACCATCACAAATACTACTAACATTGATAATACTTTTTTCATATACACCTCTAATTCTTATCTTTGAAAAGGTCCTTGAGCATATCTGCAAAACCCTTCTTCTTCTGATAACAGTCGTCTGTAACAACCTTGCCTACTTCTTCAATAGCCTTCTTCTGTTTATTGTTGAGCTTTGTAGGTACTTCGAGATTAACCTTTACATAAAGGTCTCCCATTCTGCCATTTCTGAGTCCCTGAATTCCCTTGCCCTTAAGTCTAAAAGTAGTTCCAGGCTGTGTTCCTGCTGGAACCTTATATGCAACTTTTTCGCTGAGCGTTGGTACTGTGATAGTATCTCCGAGAGCTGCCTGTGCAAACGTGATAGGAATTTCAAGGTAAAGATCGTTTCCACGTCTTGTAAAGATCTTATGAGGAGCTACATTTACAACAACATAAAGATCGCCTGCCGGACCGCCGTTAACGCCAGGTTCACCCTGACCTCTGATTGAAATTACAGAATCATTATCTACACCTGCCGGAATATCAACAGAAAGTGTTACATCTTTACGTACACGACCTGTGCCTCCGCATGTACTACATGGAGTTTCAATAACCTGACCTGTGCCTCCGCAGTTCGGACATGGACCTATATTCTGGAATGTTCCGAAAGGAGTCTTCTGAGTTGTTCTTACCTGTCCGCTTCCATTACAGTGAGGACAAGTCTTTTTTGATGTACCTGGAGCTGCGCCTGTTCCGTGACAGTCATCACATTCAACATACTTGTTGAGTTTTACTGTCTTCTTTGTACCAAACGCTGCTTCCTCAAACGAAATAGTAACTTCCTTCTGGAGATCTCTGCCCTTTGCAGGACCGTTTCTTCTTGCTCCGCCTCCGAAGCCACCACCAAATCCGCCGAATCCGCCGAACATATCAAAGATATCTTCGAATCCGCCGAATCCTGCACCACCGAAGCCACCGCCTCCGAATCCTGCATTCGGATCTACGCCCGCATGACCGAATCTGTCATATCTGTCTTTCTTTTCAGGATCTGAAAGTATGCTGTATGCTTCGTTTACTTCCTTGAATTTTTCTTCAGCCTCTTTATCTCCAGGGTTTCTGTCAGGATGATATTTCATAGCCATCTTACGGAAAGCTTTTTTGATTTCTTCTTCTGACGCACCTTTCTGGAGTCCGAGGACTTCATAATAATCTCTTTTATCTGCCATTGGATTAATATCCTTCTATATTCTTAAAGTCCAAATAATTCCGGAAGTATAAAACTCCCGGAATTATTCTCAAATTATCTTATTTATCTTCGTCTACAACTTCAAAGTCAGCATCTACAACGTTATCGTTTGGAGTACCCTGAGGACCTGCACCTGCTCCAGGATTGAAGCCTGCACCACCCATGTTAGGGTTGAAGCCACCAGCCATGTTAGGATCGAAGCCTGCGCCGCCTGCTGCACCCTGAGCTGCCTGAGCCTGCTGATAGAGCTTAGTTGAAATAGTGTGGAACTGTTCTGTAAGCTTATCTGTCTTATCCTTGATTTCGTCGATGTTGTTTCCTTCAAGAGCCTTTGAGAGTTCATCCTTAGCAGCATTGATAGCTGTCTTTTCGTCTTCTGTAAGGCTTGCATCGATTTCCTTAAGGTTCTTTTCAGTTTCATAAACGAGAGTTTCTGCTCTGTTTCTGATTTCTACTTCTTCTTTTCTCTTCTTGTCTTCTTCAGCATACTTTTCAGCTTCTGCAACCTTAGCCTTGATTTCATCATCTGAAAGCTTAGTTGATGAAGTGATTGTTATATTCTGGCTCTTTCCTGTTCCGAGATCCTTAGCTGATACGTTTACGATACCGTTTGCGTCGATATCAAATGTAACTTCGATCTGTGGAACACCACGTGGAGCTGCAGGAATTCCTGTGAGCTGGAATCTTCCGAGTGTGATGTTGCCGGCAGCCATTTCTCTTTCACCCTGCATTACGTGGATGTCTACTGCAGTCTGGTTGTCTGCTGCTGTTGAGAAAATCTGGCTCTTTTTTGTAGGGATAGTTGTATTTCTTTCGATGAGTCTTGTAGCAACTCCACCGAGAGTTTCGATTGAAAGTGAAAGTGGTGTTACGTCGAGGAGAAGTACATCGTTTACTTCACCTGTGAGTACGCCCGCCTGGATAGCAGCACCGATTGCTACGCATTCGTCAGGGTTGATGCCCTTGAATGGTTCCTTACCAGTTACTCTCTTTACTGCTTCCTGAACTGCAGGGATTCTTGTTGAACCACCAACGAGGATAACCTTTGCGATATCTGAGTTTGAAACTCCTGCGTCAGCCATAGCCTTCTTCATAGGTTCGATAGTTCTGTCAACGAGTGTTGATGTGAGCTGATCGAACTTAGCTCTTGTGATGTCCATATTCATATGGAGAGGACCATCCTGGTTAACAGTGATGAATGGAAGGTTTACGTTTGTTGTCTGAGCTGATGAGAGTTCCTTCTTAGCCTTTTCTGCAGCTTCCTTGAGTCTCTGGAGCGCCATCTTGTCGTTTCTTAAGTCAACGCCGTTTTCTCTTGCAAAAGTATCAGCCATGAAGTTCATGAGAGCTTCGTCGAAATCGTCTCCGCCGAGCTTAGTGTCGCCGTTTGTAGCGAGTACTTCGAATACTCCGTCACCGAGTTCGAGGATTGATACGTCAAATGTACCACCACCAAGGTCATATACGAGCACCTTATGTGATGCATCGTCCTTGTCAAGACCGTATGCGAGAGCAGCAGCTGTAGGTTCGTTGATGATTCTCTTTACTTCGAGGCCTGCAATCTTACCAGCGTCCTTTGTAGCCTGCTTCTGAGCATCTGAGAAGTATGCAGGAACTGTGATAACTGCTTCTGTAACCTTCTGTCCGAGATAAGCTTCAGCATCAGCCTTGAGCTTTGCAAGTGTCATAGCTGAAATATCCTGTGGAGTGTAATTCTTTCCGTCGATTTCAACAGTATGAGCTGTACCCATATGTCTCTTGATTGAAGCGATAGTTCTGTCAGGATTTGTGATTGCCTGTCTCTTTGCTGTTTCACCAACGAGTCTTTCGCCGGCCTTTGTGAAACCAACTACTGAAGGAGTTGTTCTATTACCTTCTGCGTTTGCGATTACAACTGGTTCTCCACCTTCGAGTACTGCAACGCAGCTGTTAGTTGTACCTAAGTCAATACCTATAACTTTTCCCATTTTCTTAACCTCCGAAAATTCTATACAAAATATTATTTACTAATTAATTAGCGACTTTAACCATACTTGGTCTTATAACTCTTCCGTTCAGCGTGTACCCCTTCTGCAATACAGCTGAAACCTTGCCGCTTTCATATTCCTCGCTGTCTTCCATCATGACTGCATTGTGGAAATTAGGATCAAAGTCTTCCCCAAGAGCTTTGATTTCTTCTGCACCTGCTTTTGTCATAACATCCTGCAGCTGTTTGAATATCATCTCCATACCTTTTGCAAAGCCTTCGTTTGCTTCAGTACCTGAAGCAAGAGCTCTTTCGAAGTTGTCTGCAACTGCAAGAAGATCTGTAACAACCTTTTCATTTGCACGTGCATAAACTTCTGATTTTTCTTTTTCACTTCTGCGCTTGAAATTCTGGAATTCAGCCATGAGTCTCATGTAGCGCTCTGATTCCACTTCTTCAGGTGAAGGTCCTTCTTCGCATTCGCAAGCATCTTCACCACACTTGCAATCTTCTTCGCATCCGCAAGCATCTTCACCGCATCCGCAGCCTTCTGCTTCTTCGCCGCATCCGCACTTGCAAGCTTCTTCTTTTACTTCAGCTTCTTCACTGCCGCAGTTTCCGCCGCAACAGCATTTTTCTTTATCCGCCATTTACTCTTTTTCCTTTCCGTCAGTGAGTTTAAATGTATTTGTCAAATTCTCAGTCATAAACTCAACTATCGATGTTATTTCATCATATCTCATCCTCTTAGGTCCTATTACACCAATCTTTCCGACAAGTTTTCCATCTATATGGTATGTCGCTGTAATAAGGCTGCAGTCAGGGAGAATCTCTTCAGAATTTTCATCTCCGATAGTAATGATTACTCCGTTCTGTCTGTTAACAAGAGTCTTAGTGAGATCATCCTTTTTACTCATCATTTCAAGGAAGTTTCTCGCTCTTTCGATATCGTTGAATTCAGGTGTTGAAAAAATATTCGTAATTCCTGACATGTATAAATCTACATTCAACATATTTTCAAGTGTCTTCACAAAATTAGGCATGATATTTTCTGCAAGCTTACTCATTGCTTCCATATCATTTTCAAAATCCTTGATTATGTTGCCTGTAAGTGCCTGGCTGATTGTCTTTCCTCTGTAATTGTATGTCAGAGTTTTTGATAACAATGTGATGTTTTCCTCTGTATAAGGGAAATCAATGTGGAGTGCTGTGTTTGAAACCTTTCCACTCTCCGATACAATCATGAGAACTACAGTATTTTTATCTACAGGAAGAATATTTATATACTTGAGAATATCCTCATCCTGTTTCGGCGTAATTGCAAATGATGTCAGATTTGTAATTTCTGAAAGCAGATTTGCTGCACGCTCGATTGTTTTGTCGAGTTCCATGAAATTATCATTGAGACGGCTGGCAATAACCTGCTTTGCTTCAGCCGGAAGTTCATACTTTTCCATCAGACTGTTAACATAAAGTCTGTAACCCTTGTCAGATGGAATACGACCTGCAGATGTATGAGGATGAGTAAGGAATCCCATCTCTTCAAGATCCGCCATTTCATTTCTGATAGTCGCAGGGCTTACACCCATATCGAACTTCTTTGAAAGAGTTCTGGATCCAACCGGTTCCCCTGTTCGTATAAAATCACTTATTATCGCTTGTAATATGCGTAATTTTCTTTCGTTTAAATCCATAATCTTTTCTCCTTGTTAGCACTCACCTCTTTCGAGTGCTAACTACATTTTAAATTTAACACTGTTAACGTATATTGTCAACAGTGTTAATAAAGTTTTTTGTGTAATTTTTGTGAATTTACTTATCCCAGCCGAGAGATCTGCCTACTGCCTTTCTCCAGCCGTCTACCATCTTTTCACGCTTTGTTTCATCAACATGCGGCTTGAATGACTTGCCTGTCTTGGTATTGTTGAGCATAGTCATATCATCATAGAAGCCTGTTGCGAGTCCCGCAAGATAAGCTGCTCCAAGTGATGTTGTTTCGATATTATCAGGTCTCTGTACCTTTCTGTTTAAGAGATCTGACTGGAACTGCATGAGGAAATTGTTTACGCAAGCACCACCATCGGCATTAAGTGCCATGATTGCAATTCCTGATTCATCTTCCATAATATCGATTAAATCGTAAACCTGATATGCGATTGATTCAAGAGCTGCTCTTACGATATGATATTTGTTTGTTCCTCTTGTAATTCCTGTAATCGTTCCCCTTGCATAAGGATCCCAGTATGGTGCACCGAGTCCCACAAAAGCAGGAACGATATATACTCCGCCTGCATTAGGAACTGAGTCCGCATAGTCTTCTGACTGTGCCGCAGTATCGATAAGTCTTAATTCATCACGGAGCCACTGTATAACAGCACCACCTACAAATACTGAGCCTTCAAGTGCGTAAGTTACTTCTCCGTTTATTCCCCAGGCAATAGTTGTAATAAGTCCCTTTTCTGAATAGATAGGTTTGTCACCGATATTCATGAGAAGGAAGCATCCTGTGCCGTAAGTGTTCTTTGCACTTCCCTTTGCAAAACAAGTCTGTCCGAAGAGAGCCGCCTGCTGGTCACCTGCTGCACCTGCAATCTTGATAGGTCCTCCGAAGAATACCGGATCAGTTTCACCGTAAACTTCACTTGACTGAACAGGTGTAGGTAACATTGATTCAGGAATATTGAGAACTTCAAGTATTTCCTTGTCCCATGCAAGGTCATTGATGTTGAACATCATTGTTCTTGACGCGTTTGTATAGTCAGTAATATGAATTCTGCCACGTGTAAGTTTCCAGATAAGCCATGTTTCTACTGTACCGAAGAGAAGATCGCCGGCCTCTGCCTTTTCACGTGCTCCCTTTACGTTGTCAAGAATCCACTTGAGCTTAGTTCCTGAAAAATACGGGTCTATGAGAAGTCCTGTCTTCTTTCTGAAGAAATCAGTCATTCCTTCTTCCTTGAGCTGTTCGCAGTAGTCAGCTGTACGTCTGCACTGCCATACGATTGCATTATATACAGGTCTGCCAGTATTCTTATCCCATACAATAGTTGTTTCTCTCTGGTTTGTGATTCCGATTGCTTCTATATCTTCAAATGTAGCATTGATTTTGTGAAGAGCTTCCTGCGCAACACCAATCTGAGTTGACCAGATTTCCATTGCATCGTGTTCAACCCAGCCTTCTCTCGGATAAATCTGAGTGAATTCCTTCTGAGCCATGGAAGCTACTCTTCCCTCTTTGCAGTAAATTATACATCTTGAGCTAGTTGTGCCCTGATCGAGCGCCATAATATATTTTCCCATATTTACCTCCCGGCATAATACAAAATCTATTAAATCAATTATACCACATTACCCGGGAAATGAAACCAGTAATAAGTGTTTTTAACTTACTTCCAAGTAAACATATGAGAAATACCAGTCCTATTCTTCCTTCGTAAGGATATATCACGCCTATAAGTTCTTCAAATGGTGTAAAACTACAAATAATTGCGATTGATATAAACACGGCACCTGTAATCATCGCACTCATGCTTCCTTCAGGTGATATTCTGCTGCATACACTCCACATCATAGGAACTGCCGTAGAATATATTTCTATAAGCAGTATAATAGAAAACAGTGTCCCGAGAATTGGTGATATTTCCCGGGCAAGATGAAGCGTTGGAATTGAAAGTTCCGCTATCTCATTTCCCTTTGAAAGAAGTGCGAGATTTACTGAAAACAGCGACAACACGAGAAGTCCTGCACCTAGAAATGATCCTGTCCATGCTTCCTTTTTGCTAATTCCTGATTCACCAAGTGACCTGAAAAATACTGCAGCCGTTGAAATATTGTACGACACATAAAGTAGCGCTGATCCAAGTGCAGTATCAGCAGGAGGCACAATTCCTGATGCTGCTTCTTCACAACCGGATACTAAACCTATACTACCTGAATTTATAAAAGTTATCAGCCCCACAATAACCGTAAACATTATTACTACCGGTCCGAATACACCCATAATACTTACGATTTTTCTGAATCCGAGAAGATATGATATGTAAACTGAAAGAGCCATAACAAGTGCTCCGGTCTCGTACTCAAGTCCGAAGTATTCTTCAAACGTTGCCGCACTACCTGCAAGCATGATTACTACTGAGCCGAAAAGAAGAAGCGGAACAACCATATTAAAAAGAAAACCGATAAATATTCCGCAGTAATCGCTATAAATCCTGAGTATACCGGAAGAGCCTTTCTGAACACCATCTGAAATCATGAAACCGCCTGTAAATCCAAAAAGAATTCCGCTTACGATAATCCCTGTGGTGCTCTCTAACCCATATACAGTAAAGAAATGTACAATCTCCTGCCCTGTTGCAAACCCTGAGCCAATCACATATGCAATATAAGCACCTGCAATTTTGAAAACTGAAAACATCCGGACATTTCCCATAATACACCCCTTTTGGCAAAATCATAACCACTAGTAAAACTAGTGGTATGTACTAGCCCTAAAAGGGCATTGTGCTAGCTGCGCCTTAAGACGCACTGAAAGTTCCACCAACCGCAAGGTTCTTTCAGTCAGCG
>SVCW01000040.1 GCA_015058155.1 Clostridiales bacterium
CATGGCAACTACCTTGATGATGTCACGCTGGTCTCTCGGCACTTTATTATCAACGAAAAAGTCCTGGAGTTTCTTTGTTCCCGAAGCAAGCCTGATGTAATCGCCCGCCTGTCTTGTTCTGATTACGACAGGACATGTGTTTTTGCTGTCTTTACCTTGCGAGTCGGTAGGAATTGCGACTTTTTCTGATATCAGATCGAAATCGAAGGCTGCATAGTTCTTGTGGCTGTTTCTTCTTGAGATGCTGAATGCATTCCATTCGTGAAGCGAAATTACGTGTGCTTCCAGCTCCTGATTCTGACTTCTCAGATGACCCGGATTTTCATCATCAGTCTTCTTGTTTACTGTTTCAGAGTATGGTGCTTTAAATGCGACCTCACCATATCTTGTTACCATCGAATATCCGTAAGGAAACTCTGCAGTTTTTCCTGTAACGCCTCTTTCAATCAGTGCATCAGCGCTCTCCATATGGGCTTGTCCGATATCACGCGAAAGCCCGATTTCAGAAAAAGCTTTCATAATCATTCTGTGGCGGATAGCCTTAGAAGAAGACTTAAGCGCTTCGAGAGAAAGCACAACCTCTGATTCAGCTGTAACCTTAGCCGCAGCATAAGCTTCTTCCGTTTTCTGCCAGAGATATTCCTTATCTTCCCCCGCAATTGTAGCAAGTCTGTTTAAAGCTTCTGTGATATTTTCATTAAAATTCTCTGAAATATACGGTATGAGACCGAGTCTTATCTTGTTTCTCGAATAAATCGGTTCAAGGTTTGTGTGGTCGATTCGCGGACTGAGTCCGAGTTCATCGCAAAATGCCTCGATGTCACTTCTTTTAATTCCGAGAATCGGCCTTATAATAGTATATCCTTTTTCTGAAAGTCTCTTTCGTTCAATTCCTGAAAGGCCGTCTGTACCTGTCCCGCGGATAAGCCTGAAAAGAATTGTTTCGGCCTGATCATCCGCGTTGTGTGCTACGGCAATTTTAATCTGGTCTTTGCGCTTCCCGAGGTGTGTCAATACGTAATCGGCTTCAGCATCAAAAGCTTCGTATCTTACTCGTCTGCCTGCCTCTTCGCTCGTAATTCCGTACTCTTTTGCAACAATATTGCAGTCTTTCACAACGCTTGTCTGCCTTATTCCGAGTTTTCTTGAGAGGTTTTCTACGTATTCCTGATCCTCCTCTGCAGCACCAGGTCTGAATTTATGATTGACATGAACTGTCGAAAGTGTCAGTTCAAGTTCGTCCATTAAGTTATAAAGTGCAAAAAAAAGGCACACCGAATCAGGCCCTCCAGAGAGGCCGACTACGATGTGGTCACCTTTACTTATTAAATCATTTTGCGCTGATGCTGCCCTTATGTCATTCATGACTTTGAGTGCCGCGCCTTTAAAATTGTTTTCCATGCCCAAATTATATCACTACGTTTGTAATACCGCAACAGAAATACACCATTCGTTAAGAAAATAAGCACAAAAACCTTTACTTATATTTATGCTGCTGTGGCGCATTTCAGAACTAAAAAGTGCGGACATCTCTGTCCGCACTTCAAAACACGCTTTTTGCTTTTTCTTATTTCTTGAGTTCTGCGATGATTCTGTCGCAAGCGAGTTCTACGAATTCTCTCTTAGTTGCGAGGTTGAATCTTGCAAATGCTGCGTAATCAGGGCCACCGAACCATTCACCGTAGTCGATAGCGATCTTGCACTTACCCTGGATGAGTTCTTCGAGTTCTTCTCTAGTATTTACATACTTACCGAAGTCAACCCATGGGAGATATGTTCCTTCGAGATCGTAAACAGTTACGTCAGGTAATTCAGTGTTGAATCTTTCTCTCATGTATTCGTAGTTTCCATAAATAACATCGAGAACTTCTTCAAGCCAAGGAACTCCGTTCTTCATTGCTGCCATTGCTGCAATGTGACCGAATCCGTTAACGTCGTCAAGGTAGTAGTTTGAAAGGAAGCTGTCAAACTTTTCCTTGAGTTCTTCGTTTGGAATGATTACAAATGAGTTCTGTCCGCCTGCGATATTGAAAGTCTTTGAAACAGCACCCATAGTGATAACCATGTCATTGTATGCACCGCCGTCGATTGAAGCAGTTGTAACCTTCTTGCGTCCGAGCTTAGGATTTACGAGGTCCTGATGGATTTCGTCAGAGATTACGAGTACATTGTGCTTGCGGCAGATTTCGAGGATCTTTCTTAATTCGTCTTCAGTCCATACACGACCAACAGGGTTGTGAGGATTGCAGAGGATATACATCTTAACGTCGTTTTCTACGATATCCTTTTCGAACTTATCGTAATCAATAACATATGTAGTTCCTGTTGCTACTAGGTGTGATTCAACGCACTTGCATCCGCCTGCTTCGATAGCGCTCTTGAATGGATAGTATACAGGAGCACTGATCATTACAGCGTCGCCAGGCTGAACAAATACCTTACATGACCAGTAAAGTGCAGGTACGATACCAGGAGTTACTGAAATCCATCTGTACTTGATGTCATATCCGTGTCTTTCCTTTTCCCACTTTGCAACTGTTTCGTAATATTCTCTTGGAGTTGCAAAATATCCGAGCGGATGGCTGATGTATTCATGAAGAGCATCAGTTACGCATTCAGGGCATTCGAAGTCCATGTCAGCAACCCACATTGCGATGAGATCTGATGAACCGAATTCTCTTTCAAGTGCGTCCCACTTGTATGAGTGAGTATTAAGTCTGTCTACATATTTAAGCATGATAACCTCCTACAATATAAAATCTTAAACTTAATAAATACATATAACACATAGATGTATACATTATAAAACTTTTGCAACATATTTTCAATAATTACAGAATATTTCAGGGACAAAAAACTAAAGAGGAACTCCCCTCAAAGTCCCTCTTCAGCCGCAATATTCATTATGTTTTATAGGAGGCAATATCCCGGTAAAAATTTCTTATTTTGAGCGGACCACAGCGCTGATGACAGTCAAATCATCGCGTTCGCGAAGTCCGTAGTTTTCGATTGCAGCACTCACAATCAGATCGGCCATCGTTCCCGGATCCTTTGACTTGACATTTGCAATTAGTCCGTCAAGCCATTTTGAATCTGCGGAATGTGCAGCATCTTCAGCACCTGCACATTTTACGCTGCTTCCTGCATATCTTCCCGAATCCGTAATACCATCGGAAACCATTATAATCTGGTCTCCATCCTGAAGTTTCATACTGACATAATCGATTTTGAGCCCGTCAACAATCCCCATCGGAAGTGTGGCCATCTTTACGGCATCCACTCTGTTTCCCCGCTTGATGTAAGTGGACGCCGCACCGATTTTATAAAGTTTCAAGACAGCCTTTTCGCAGTCGAAGATCCCGATATCAACGGTTGAGAATATCTCTTCCTTCGACTTTAAAAGAAGGATTGAGTTGAGCGTATGAAGAGCAAGCTCCGTTTCGAAACCTGCATCAATTAAATTGGAAAGTGTCTTTACTGCGAGATTGCTCTCAAGTGAAGCAGCCTCGCCCTTGCCCATCCCGTCACAAAGTATCATAAGATATTTGTTTCCGCTGATGCGCCTTGTTATATAACTATCTCCTGATATGCTTCCGCTTCGTGCATATCCTGAGGCTTGAGTTTCAATTCTGTATCGTGTATCGTTTATAAACGATACGGGCGTAATTCTGCCGTTTCCGGCCGTTTTTATATCTTCCTCGAGCTTATCGATAACGCGTTCCATACCTTTGAACTGATGTGAAACAATGCTCCTTTTATCAAGTCCGAGATTATAAAGACTTCCAAGCTGACCAAAACATTTTCTATATCTTTCGAGGATTTTCAGAATGTCATCAGTTCTTATATCACTGATTCCCTCCTGAGTATGTGCAAGCCTTCTCAAAAATTTTGTGAGTGCAAACGAAAGTGATGAAGGCATAAGTACAAACAGAATTCCTGAAGCGAGAGGCGGCCATTTCGGAAATGCTCCGAGACTGCCACTGCAAGTAAGACCGAAAACCAGACACACAGCCGTAAAACATAACGCTGTCGTATGCTTGTTAAGACCGCTGAAAAGTCCTGCCGCTACCCCTGCGCATATGATAATCAAAGCGTGTGACGAAATAATCATACCTGTCAGAAACAGCGTAGCGGACGATACTGCCGCTGCCGTAACTCCGGCATAAACGCCGAGTTTATAACCGATTACAAGCACTCCGAAGAGAACTGAAAGTACAGGAACTCCCGAAAGCATCCCCTCTGCTTCCTGGAATATGCCTGTAAACGTAAGAGTCCATACTGCACTGATTGCAGAAACTCCGCTTTCAGGTGAAGAGACGAATTCTCTCTTCCAGTCAAATAAGGCAAAGAAAACATGAAACACAAAGTAAAGCGCGCAAACAGTTACCGCATCAAGAAGTATCAGACTTCCATTTATCATGTAAACCGTATCGGTAGCGATGAAATACGCCACGTTAGTTGCAAGGCTCACAAAAGCGCAAACTATCATTCTCGAAAAATCCGAGTAATTCTTCTTTGTAGTTGCCATGAAAAACGCAGTACAGAGAAGCATAGCCGCAAGGCTCGAAATAAAGTATGTACTATTTTCCGAACCCGGAATCAGAAGCACAAAGCTGATGACTACCGGAAACATAAGATAAAGATTCAAAGTACTTTTTCTGAGCGATGCTGCCATCATCGCAATGCTGCACGGATAAAAAGTCGCCATTAGCGATACTCTTGTAACTGAAAATGCTATGAGTGCAATCATCACGATTTGAAGCACCCACACATGCTCCCTGAAACCTTCTCTTACTTTCCCTGTGATATTAAGGGCTTTTACTCCGCTGATTTTCATTTCACCAGATCCTTTTACACTTACAATTCCCATTTTCTGCTCCTTTTCCTGTTACATAAAAGCTTCATACTCTTGTACATTTTTATATTCAAATCCCTTTTGCAAGCATATTCTAACAAAATCAAATGTCGAATAATGTCACAGTACGTTTCAGAATCAATGAAATTATCGACACTTTACGACAATAAAAAAACGGCAACCTGCGCTATTGTGCGCGGGTTGCCGCCTGGACAAACTTTATTTATTTATCGAGTTCTCTCAAATCGTCCGGATCCGCCTTCGGATCAATACCGATTGTTGTAATATCGTAAGGTGTAATCTGATATACGAAATAGTTGAGCCAGTTGCTGAAGAGAAGGTTTGCCGAGCTTCTCCAGCTTACAACAGGTCTCTTCGTATCGTCATTTCCAGGGTAGTAATTCACCGGCATCTTGATCGGCTTGCCTGCATTCTTATCTCTCAAGTATTCATTCTGAAGAGTGTCCCAGTCGTATTCACTATGTCCTGTAATGTAAATCTGCTTGCCGTACTTTGTTGACATAGCATATACACCTGCCTCTTCTGATGATGCAAGGATCTTGAGTTCAGGAACGTTTTCAACATCTTCACGGAGAACAGTTGTGTGTCTTGAATGAGGCACCATGAATACTTCATCAAATCCCCTGAAGAGAATTGAATACTTGTGGTCAAGAGTGTGAGGGAACACGCCGAACATCTTTTCAGGAAGGCTTACCTTAGGCACGCCGTGGTGGTAATAGAGTCCTGCCTGTGCTGCCCAGCAGATGTGCATAGTGCTTGTAATGTGCGTTTTTGTCCACTCCATGATTTCACAGAGTTCATCCCAGTAGTCAACTTCTGTGAATTCAAGGTTTTCTACAGGTGCACCAGTTATAATCATTCCGTCAAAGTTTCTATTCTTGACTTCTGCGAAAGTCTTGTAAAATGTTTCAAGATGTTCTTCAGATGTGTTCTTTGAGTCGTGGCCGTCCATCTTGAGAAGTGTGAGATTTACCTGAAGCGGTGTATTTCCGAGGAGCCTTGTGAGCTGTGTTTCTGTAGCAATCTTTGTAGGCATGAGGTTAAGCACTACGATTTCGAGAGCTCTTATGTCCTGAGTGATCGCTCTGTGCTCTGTCATCACAAAAATATTTTCGTCGCGAAGCGTCTGCGTCGCCGGTAAATCGTTTGGAATTTTAATCGGCATTGGTCGTAAATCCTCCTATGTCTATTTTTCTGTCGATTATTTAATCTTTGAAAACGCCTTATCTATATCGGCAATAATGTCGTCAATGTTTTCGATTCCTACTGAGAATCTGATGAGACCAGGGCTGATGCCGCAGTCGATGAGCTGTTCGTCAGTAAGCTGTCTGTGAGTTGTTGATGCAGGGTGAAGTACACTTGTACGTGCGTCTGCTACATGTACTACGATTTCTGCAAGTTCAAGGCTGTCCATAAACTTCATCGCTGTTTCTCTTCCGCCCTTGATTACGAATGAAATAACTCCGCATGAACCATTTGGAAGATACTTCTTTGTGAGTTCGTAGTCAGGTGAGCTTGGAAGGCTCGGGAAGCTTACTGATTCAACCATATCGTGCTTTTCGAGATACTCGGCAACTGCCATAGCATTCTTGAAATGTCTTTCAACTCTTACGTGAAGTGAACCGAGTCCCTGGTTTAAAAGGAATACTGCGAGAGGCTGCGGTGTTGCACCAAGGTCACGCATGAGCTGTGTTCTTGCCTTTGTGATATACGCTGCGTTTCCGAACTGTTTAGTATAAACAACGCCGTGATATGAATCGTCAGGTTCTGTGAGTTCAGGATACTTCCCTGCAGCTTCCCAGTCGAAGTTGCCGCTGTCAACGATAACGCCGCCGACCACTGTAGCCTGCCCGTCCATGTACTTAGTTGTTGAATGTGTTACGATATCAGCTCCGAATTCAAAAGGTCTGCAGAACACAGGAGTTGCAAATGTATTGTCTACGATAAGCGGCATGTTGTACTTATGCGCAAGGTTTGCATATCTTTCGATATCAAAAACCTTAAGAGCAGGATTTGCGATAGTTTCGCCGAATATGCAGCGAGTTCTGTCGTCGATGAGCTTTTCAATTTCTTCGTCCGGTACGTCAGGAGTGATGAAACGTGCTTCGATACCCATTCTCTTCATTGTAACACCGAAAAGATTTACTGATCCGCCATAAATTGAAGTAAGGCAGAGGAAGTTATCTCCTGCTGATGCGATGTTGAAAATCGCGATGAAGTTTGCTGCCTGACCTGATGATGTGCACATAGCACCAACTCCGCCTTCAAGATCAGCAATCTTGTTCTCTACAGCATCAACTGTAGGATTTGAAATTCTTGTGTACATATGACCAGAAGCTTCAAGGTCAAAGAGCTTTGCTAGATGTTCGCCTGATGTATATCTGTATGTTGTGCTCTGATAAATAGGAAGAACTCTTGGCTCTCCGTTTCCTGGTTCGTAACCTGACTGGATACATTTAGTTTCAATCTTGTGGTCGCTCATAATGGCCTCCTTTTCTGTATTTAATGGCTGCACGCAGCCTTGATTACTATTTTATATTGAAAAATCTCTTTGCATTTTCGCAAGTGATTCTTGCAAGCTCTTCAAATGGGATTCCTTTGATTACTGCCATGCGGCGTGCTGTGTGTTCGACATACGCAGGACAGTTTTTCTTGCCGCGGTGAGGAACCGGAGTTAAAAACGGTGAGTCAGTTTCGACAAGAAGGAACTCAACCGGAATCTGTGCAACAGTTTCGACTCCGCGCCTGTTGTTTTTGTATGTAACAGGACCTGCCATCGAGATTGTTGCTCCGAGTTTCACATACTGCTTTGCAAGTTCCGCGCTTCCCGAGAAACAGTGAAGAAGCACTCTTGCGTCAGGAACTTCGGTGCCGTCCGGGCCAGGTCTCTTCGGAAACCACGACTTTCTTTCGTCTGAAAATGCACCCTCTTCCTTAAGGATATCGAGGCATTCCTTGTCAGCTTCTCTTGAATGGATGACAATCGGCATCCTGAGTTCGTTTGCAAGCTGTATCTGGCGTCTGAACCAGTAGCGCTGTTCGTCCCTTGGCGAGTGATCATAGTAAAAATCGAGTCCGATTTCACCGATTGCCTGGACCTTGTCCTTACCAGCAAGGTTCTTTATAAACATGAGCTGCGTTTCATCAAAATCCTTTGCTTTATGAGGATGGCAACCGACAACGGCATAACACCACGGATACTTCTGTGCGTTGTCATAAGCCACCTTCGAGCTTGGAAGATCGCAGCCTATGTCATTAACGTACGAAAGGAGTCCCGAATCAACCGCTGCGAGAGTCTTCTCCATGAATTCCTCTCTTTCGCCTTCTTCGAAATATTCACTATTAAGATGTGCATGTGAATCGTAGAGCATTTCCCCGCCCCCTTTTTTTGCATAATAACTAATTATACCACAAGCCCCCGGCAATAAACAACAACTAAACGCAGCACGAAAAAACGAGCAGGAAAATCCTGCCCGCTTCTATATGTTTTATAAGAAATCCTTTAAAACGGTAAAAAAATACACTCTTACTTTTTCTTCTTGCGGTTAACAAAGAAGTTCACTGTTACAAACGCCAAGCAATAAATCGTAGCAGAACTAAATGCCTCACGAACAATAATGGACTCTCCTCTTAGAACCATCAATAACATACTGACAACAAAAGAAACGATAAAGGCAACAACAACTAAAACGACTTGTTTCATATCCCCTCCTATAATATTTCCGCTGACTTCTGAAGAAAGGCTTCTTCGCCACATGTGAAAATTTTCAAGAACATAGCCTGACTTGCTCCTGAAGTAATCGCAGAAAGTTTAATTTGACACCATTGCTAAAGAGTGTCACTTTTAAGCTTACACAGTTTTGACCCACAAAACTATAGCGTTCGAAAACTCTTCACGTGCTTTATGTTAAAACTGAAAGTTAGTTAACTCAAACGTATCAAACTTCCATATTCCGTTCTCCAAAACTAAAGTATATTGTGTTTTCTTATAGTCCACTACTTCGCGGTTATCATCCAATATATCAGAATATATAACTAAAGTTGCAACGTTGTCATTGAAGGAAATTTCCCCAAACGAACTCGAGCCATCATATATATTACTACCCATGGCACCGCCATCAGCATATGTTTTGCCAGCATCGTTAAACACGAAGCGAGAATCCGTTTCTATGAACTCACTTATATATCTCTCGCTAAAATATGGCTCAAATGTTGAAATAAAATCTTCATATGTCGCAAAACGTTTATCCGTCACTTTGTAATAATTCATATCATCTGCACTGATTGCATCTGAATAACTTACATCCATATTTGCGAACGCGGATCTGATTATGTGCGCTTTTTTCCAAAAATCAAATATTTCTTCTTCCGTACTTTCTTCAGTGATAACAATAACCGGAGTCTCATACAAATCTACTTCAGGGTTATAATACTTTGTCCACACAACCATATCATCCGTGTACGGTAATCTTGCTACTCCTTCCACGATTGTATTACCGCCAATACCCATCTCTCCGCCACATTCGAGGTTAAAGTATACTTGAATACCGCCGGGGTGAAGGTAAAAATCAACATCATCAGTAATCTCAAAGGTATAATTTATCGTTCGTCCTGCTTCTTTAGCCTCTGCAATGCGGTCGCTAACATAATACTGTGCTTTTTCTGTTACATACGCCTTCCAGTCATACCCTTCTCTGAACAAATCGCCGAGTTCGATTACTTCCCCGGTATTCAGGTCAATATTGATCGTGTCAGTGTAAATAACCGGAATCACATAAGGAACCACACTTGAATTCTCACTGCTTGCCCTTCCGGAAACATTATCATAATGTTTTACCATTTCAGCCCAGAAAGATGCAATGTTGTTATACGTACCCGTTGGATGAACATAAACCTCATTAGTAATATATCGTCTTTGTGATGCTTCATGATTGCCATGAACTTCAACATAATTGTCCGTAATAAGTTCTCTGAAGCCTTCGTTTTCAGGGACACCATTAACATTCTTGATGTAGAAATCAAAAATTAGCTCATTCACCTTGTCTTCAACTGCTTTATCCTTAAGCCCCGATACTTTAACAAGATGACCGCTAAACGATAAATCCCTGATATCGTACATTGTACGCTCTTCATCTGAAAGCTCGTAATAATCCGTTAAACTCAGGAAATCATCCGGCTTTGGGGAACCATCTCTTAAAACATTCAGGTATTCGTATTCAAGTCCGTCGTTTATAAACTCTGCTTCTTTCGTTTCCTCAACCAACACTTCGCTTTTCTGCGATTTGATGTTGCTGTTTTCGCATTCAACCCAAACCGTCCCTGTACCAGGAGCAATTGGAGTGAGTACACCATTAGATACAACAAAGCTGTTGGATGCTGTTTCATACTTCCAAACAAGTCCTAATTCGTTTAATTCATCGTCTGTCACTTCATTTCCATCCGCATCATATCCAGTAACATTAATGGTTATATTAACCCCGGTAACTGTTGATATTGAATCCGGACTTAACTCAATTGAAGTGACTTCGCTATCGAAACAAGCTGAAAATGCAAATATAAGTATCGCGATTAATGAAATTGCTATTATCTTTCTCATATAATCTCCCCCTTGCTTTATATAATTACCCTTCCGGCTATATTTCGCAAATCAAATCCTTTCCGGTACTTCTTCAATACAAATCCCTGAGCACTCAAGGCCGTATTCATTTTCTTCAGGGCTTCTCCTTTGTGTGTGAATACGCGTTTCTGCAAGAATTACAAATTTTCGGCTGTTTTTCAGAGGTTTTCGATGTCGTTTTTGGCGAATTTTGTGTGTATGCCGAGTATCCTACGAATAATACAAACTTTCGGCCTGTTTACTGCCCTTTTGTTTGTGATTTTAACGTCGACTGACTTTAGCACACAACTCTGCCCCGAAAAAGTTAGTAAAAACTGCCGTTTTCAAGCATTTTTCGCTGCAATATTTGTAAAAATGCGAGCCCACATCAAGTGCACACAAACCATCTCGCTTTTTACGTTAGTATTGCTGCAAGACTAGGCCCTATTAACACTAAGTAGAATAAGGAAATCACTAAAAAGCCTTTTATTAGTGCTATTAAGCCTTCTTTCGTTTCCTCAGCCAGCACTTATTCAATACAAATCCTTGAGCGCCCAAGGCCGTATTCGTTTTCTTCAGGGCTTCTCATTTGTGTGAGACTGTACGTTTCTGCAAGAATTACAAATTTTCAGCTGTTTTTCAGAGGTTTTCGATGTCGTTTTTGGCGAATTTTGTGTGCAAATGCGTATATCTGCAGAAATTACAAACACGATACCAAAAAATCGGCTATACCGCAATATATTTTTGAATTTTCTAATAATTATCCCCTGAAATCTTTTTCGGTTTTTATGTGAAAACAATAATCAAAACGTCACTAATCGCATATTACCTTGCACATAAAAATACCCGCAGGGTTTCCCTGCGGGCACATATTGTCTTTTTTTATGTTACAGGATTTCCATCGTCTGCAACTGTTGTGATGTATTCGAATCTTTCCTTACCGTCAACAACGTTGTCAGCAAACATAAGCATACCGTTTGATTCTACTCCGCGGAGCATTCTTGGCTTTAAGTTTGCTACTACTACAACCTTCTTGCCGATGAGATCTTCAGGTTCGTATGAATCAGCAACGCCTGATACAATCTGACGTCTTTCTGTACCCATCTTGATCTGGAATACGAGAAGCTTGTCAGCCTTAGGGTGCTTTTCGCACTTGAGAACTGTACCTACTCTGAAGTCAATCTTGTCAAATACGTCGTATTCGATAGGGTCCTTGAGCTTGAGCGGAATGTTTGGTTCTTCTGCAGGCTTGTTCATTGCTTCGAGTTCCTTGATTTCTGCTTCGATGTCGAGTCTAGGGAAGATAGGGTTGCCCTTCTTAACCTGGTCGCCTTCGAGCATATCAAATGTGAACGCATCTTCCCATGCAACGTCAGCATACCAGATACCGAGCTGCTTTCTGATTTCCTTTGATGTTGAGTGCATGAAAGGATAGATGAGGATTGAAACGATTCTTAAGCTTTCCGCGAGGTTGTGCATTACTGCATCGAGTCTTTCCTTCTTTTCAGGATCCTTTGCGAGGAGCCATGGTGTGTTTTCGTCAACGTACTTATTTGCACGTCTTACGAGAACCCAGATTTCTTCGAGTGCCATGTTGAACATGAACTTGTCCATCTGAGCTTCAACCTTATCAGCTGCACCTGTTGCGATAGCCTTGAGGTCAGCATCTGTACCTTCAGCATCTTCTTCCTTTGCAGGTCCAGGGATATAACCGCCGCAGTATTTTTCGATCATTGAAACTGTTCTTGAAACAAGGTTTCCGAGGTCGTTTGCGAGGTCATAGTTCATTCTCTTAAGCATTACTTCGTTTGTGAAGATACCATCCTGTCCAAATGTGTATTCACGGAGAAGGAAGTACTTGAGAGCATCGATTCCGTATCTGTCGATGAGCTTTACAGGGTCAACAACGTTACCCTTTGACTTACTCATCTTGCCGCCTTCGAGAAGGAGCCATCCGTGTCCTCTTACCTGCTTAGGGAGAGGGAGCTCTGCTGACATGAGCATTGCAGGCCAGATAATGCTGTGGAATCTTACGATTTCCTTACCTACAAGGTGAACGTCAGCCGGCCAGTACTTCTGATACATTTCATCATCATCTGGCCATCCGAGAGCAGTGATATAGTTTGTGAGGGCATCGAGCCATACGTAGATAACGTGCTTTTCATCTACAGGTACAGGAATACCCCAGTCAAATGTTGATCTTGAAACGCAGAGGTCTTCGAGGCCCTGGTTGATGAATGCTACCATTTCGTTTCTTCTTGAATCAGGCTGTAAGAAGTCAGGATTTGTTTCGAAGAGTTCGAGGAGAGCAGGTGCATACTTTGAGAGTTTGAAGAAGTAAGCTTCTTCCTTTGCAGGCTGTACAGGTCTTCCGCAGTCAGGGCAGCAGCCGTTTACGAGCTGGCTTTCTGTCCAGAATGATTCGCAAGGTGTGCAGTAAAGTCCTTCGTATTCTCCCTTATATATATCGCCCTTTTCGTACATACGCATGAACATCTTCTGTACACGGTGTACGTGGCGTTCTTCTGTAGTTCTGATGAAATCGTCATTTGAAATCTCCATTGTCTTCCAGAGCTTCTTGATTCCGTCAACTACGTTGTCTACATATTCCTGTGGTGACATACCGGCTTCCTGAGCGATAGTCTGGATCTTCTGACCGTGTTCGTCAGTACCAGTAAGAAAGTGTACGTCGTATCCTGAGAGTCTCTTGAATCTTGCCATAGCGTCAGCCATTACTGTGCAGTATGTGTGTCCGATATGAAGATTTGAGCTTGGATAATAGATAGGGGTTGTGATGTAATATGTTCCCTTCTTTTCTGTCATTTTAAAATCATTCCTTTCTTTACCGCCTCGAATGAGAGACGGATAATGTGAAATTTGCCGGACTCGATGCGTGAGGCCGTGCGTCCATATATTTTATCACATTTTTCTTGATTTGAATAGTATTTTTAACACTTTACCGCAGTATATTCCGTGATATATAATTAAGTAACTAAAACTGATTATTTTAAGGCAGGAGGATTGAACCATGAAGATTTTAGTTTTAAACGGAAGCCCTCACAAAGACGGTAATACTGCATTCCTCGTAAACGCTTTCAAGGAAGGTGCAACAGGTGCAGGCCACGAAGTAAATGTTATAAATGTATGTGAAAAGAATATTAAAGG
>SVCW01000006.1 GCA_015058155.1 Clostridiales bacterium
CATTACCTCCGAGCTGCTTTGCGGCCTGGAAGATAGCTTCCGCAATCTTATCGATATTAAAGTATACTTCACGACCGTCACGCTTAATGATTTTTTTGATGCTGTCCATTTGTAATACTCCTGTTCCTTATTTTGATAACTGCGAAAAAACGCATATTTATTCATGTGACGCGAAAAGCACAATACACCTACTAGATATTGTGCTTTTCCCCTTTGATAGCTTCTTTAGTCTACTACTTTTTGCTTTGATTTACAAGGAGAAATTTTAGCATGAAATAACCTTGAAAACCTTAAATAATTGCTTACTTTTTGAAAACCATTGAAAATACAGGCACTTTCAAAAAACGTTAAATGCGGGCTGAACAAAAATTTTTTCTTAACATCAGGTAACCGGTTTTCCACTCAAAGTATCTCTTGTAATTTAATGTAAGAACTCACTATTTTAGTTTACATAATTATATATTTCTGTAAATTTAATGATTTCGTACATTTCTCGCATATTTTATTAATAATTTATGAAGATTTTATGAAAGTGGTATAATTTATTATTCGATTATGTTATCATAACGTATACAATAAGGAGAGGTAAATTATGAAAAAACTGACATCCATACTACTATTGTTAACTCTTATTTTTTCTGTTTGCACTTTCACTGGATGTAATACCGTTGAAGAAGAGAATATTGAAGAAACGCTGGATTCAAAATATACAGAATATCTGGAACTTCTTTCTTCAACAGATTCTAATAAAGATATAATGAGATATCTCTTGTCATGGGCAAACGAAAATGATATCAGAGTTTCATACGATGAATACAGTAACGTTATAATGTCATCAAAAGCAACCGAAGGCTATGAAAATGCTGAGACTAATATTTTCCAGTGCACAGTAGATCTTGAAAATCCCGAATCAAGTGCCCTTTCAATGTCTGTAGCATCATATATCATTCAGAACACAGATAATCATGGTTTTATCAGAGTGCTTTTTACGACACCTGAAAATGCAGGCAAACTTTCAAGAACTTATCTTACGGCAGATAACTTCATAAGTCTTGACTGGTTCAGTAAGAATTCACTTCTTATCGGCAGTGCCGGTACTGACTACTACACTGCATCAAGAAGACTCAAATTCGATAAAGCTTCATATACAGATGCTTATCAGATAGTTATAGAAGGACTTCCTGAAATTAGTTTCAAAAGTTCACAGGACTGCCCTAATCCTATTACCATAATCGGAGACATACTTGCAAATGCGAAGAGTAATGGTATTCTTCTTGAACTTGCGAGCCTTAACGGCGGATCATCATCAGATACCTACCCTACAAGTTTTACATGTACAATTCTTGTTAATCAAAAAGATGCAAATAACATGAAGAAACGTGTTAACTCTGCAATGGACAACTTCTATGACAAGTATAGTGTAGATCCTGAAACATTTACATTCACATACAGTGAAGTTGAAGCACCTGAGTGGGTAATCTCTTACGAAGATGCGGCAAGAATAATCAGTTTCATTTACACATGTCCTGACGGTGACTACCTTAAGGATGATTCAGGTGAATTAATAGCAAAAGCAAATCTCGGATCATTCCATACTGACAACATCGGATTCACAGCTAAAATAGCTGCAGCAAGTAAGAATAGTGACGTTCTCAGCGAGATGGAAACAGTTTTCGAAACTGTATGCGGACTTTCGGAAATATCATATTCAAAAGAGTCAGGCGACCCTGTATGGGATACTATAACATTGGAAGAACAGGACTATTATTCAGAATCTGACGTTCTGGAAGATACTGAGACAGCAAAGTATAATTCACTTGTCCAGTCTCTTATGACTGCGTCAAGCGATATCACAGGAAAAACTCCTGACATCGAAAGAACTTTGGAATACACACCATGTACTGATGTTGCAAAGCGTGTAACTAAAATGAACATTGTTGGTTTCGGACTTCATGAAGACAAAATACTGGAATCAACAGAAATACTTATCAAGTATCTTGAAAACGGAAATGCGGAATAAAAAAACTAAGGGTTAGCTGAATCAGCTAACCCTTTTCAAATGCATCTTTTTATGCCGGTGTTACTGCTATATCTTCATCTTCAGCTTTTTTATCTTTAATAACTGAAATGATAGTTTCTATTGCTACCCAGAATGCAAGAACGAGTAAAATAAATGATACAAAAGGAACAGCAGGATTACCCTTCTTAAGTACCCATCCCTCGAAAATCATGATTACAAGTGCCCAGTTTGACATAATAAACATGAATACTGCAGGTATGAGTGTTACCATACAGAGCTTGACACCCTTCTTTGAATGATAAAGCCAGATTGTAACTCCTACAAGAGCAAGTGCTGCAAGGAGCTGGTTTGAAGCACCGAAGAGATTCCAGAAAATCTTCCATGCCGGAACATCGCCGCTAGTCTGGAAGATGAAAAATACCGGAACACCTGCAGTAAGTGCAGTTCCTATTACAATACCCTTCTTATCCTTCCAGCCTGTAAGTTCCTGAATGATGTATCTACCAAGACGTGTACAAACATCAAGAGTATCATATACAAATGTTGTAAATGCCATGAGTCCGAAACTTACTCCGAATACAGCCGGAATACCTATAAGTTCCATGAAACTACCGATACCTGATGCATAGATAAAGTTTGGTGCCTTTGTAATCATTTCAGAATCCTGTGCAAGAATCATAACACAAACGATTGAAATTACAGCAACCATGCCTTCAAGAAGCATTGAACCATATCCTACTGACTTGGCATCTGATTCCTTGTTAAGCTGCTTGCTTGAAGTTCCTGAAGATACAAGTGCATGGAATCCTGAACATGCTCCACATGCAATGGTTATAAAGAGAATCGGGAACATATTGTTCTGCATATTACCATCTGCCATCATCGGTATAAATGCCGGATAATTGATTTCATATCCGCCGAAAACAACACCGATTGCCGCTACAAAAAGTGCAATGTAAAGGAAGTATCCGCCGAGGGCTCCTCTAGGCTGGAGTAAAAGCCACATAGGAAGCATCGCTGCAATAAGACAATAAGCAAGAATAATAACGCACCATACTTTCTGTTCCATAGCCTCGTTTGCAACAGGAATAGAAAACGGAATATATTTACCTGCCCAGATTGCAACACCTACAAGTGGCAGGAAAATAGCTACAGCAAGCCCTTCTTTAAGCTTTGCGAATCTCATGAGAAGGCCCATTATAATCGGTAAGATAAGATACATAATGGATGAACTAGCAATTGCTGCACCTGCAACAGTATCACCATTTTCAAGTGTTACAAGTCCTACAAAAGATGATGCAGTAGTATCAGTAAATGCAACAATTACATATACAAGACAAATCCAGATGAATAACATAAACAGAATCCATGCTCTATGTGATACATGCTGTCTTACTACTTCTGAAATTGAAGTTGCCTTGTGTCTTACCGATGCGATCAGACTTCCCATATCGTGTACGCCACCGATAAACACTGAACCGAGAAGTACCCAGATAAGTGCCGGAACCCAGCCAAACAGAATTGCAGCCTGTACCGGTCCATTAATTGGTCCTGCTGCGGCAATTGCCGAGAAATGCTGCCCCAGGAGCATTCCCTTTTTAGCAGGAACATAATCGACGCCATCTTCCATTTCATGTGATGGTACAGGATTCTTATCACTTAGTTCAAATACTCTCTGTGCAAGAAATTTACCATATGTAAGATAACCAACGGTAAGAAATATTGCACATCCCAATACGATAATCAGAATCATACTTTTCCCTCCTTTGAATCTATAATTTTATAAACATTATATGACTTTTATACTAAAAATTTATCGCCTTTCCCTCTACAATAACGTTCAGACTTCGACAATATATTACAAATAATATTATAAAATAGAAAGGCCCCGGTTAAAACCAGAACCTTTTTGATATTTATTTTACATAATGAATTCTTGATTCGTCAAAACGTGATTTCCAATCTCTGAGCTTAGCAGGATAGCCTATCGGCATAATACAGAAAGCTCTTAAATCTTCAGGAATACCAACTACTTCTTCCACATACTTCTGTGCTTCTTCGTAAGGTGCAACCCCGAGCCATACACCACCAAGACCGATATTTACTGCCTCAAGAAGAATGTTTGTGCAGGCAGCAGAAAGATCTATATGTGTATATTCAGGGTAGATGAGATGATACTCTTCCTTTCTGTAGCATGGAATAATAACAGTGTTTGCATTCTTTGCTGACATCGCAAATTCATGAGTTTTTGAAAGAGCGAGAATCTTTTCCTTATCTGTTACAATTACGAATTCCCAAGGCTGCTGATTTCCAGCTGAAGGAGCTGCCATGGCTGCCTTCATAAGCTGATCAATTTTTTCCTGTTCTACAGGCTTGTCTTCAAACTTTCTTACACTTATTCTTTTGAAAATAGCTTCCATTTTAGTTCCTCCTTCCTATTTTGCGTAGTGTACTCGTTTTTCATCATATCTGTTCTGCTGAGGACGACTTTCTGCAGGATAGCCTACAGGCATGAGGCAGAACGGTTCAAGATCATCCGGCATATTAAGTACTTTCTTTACATGCGCCATTCTATCAGGACCCGGACATATTCCGATCCATGTTGCTCCAAGACCGAGTTCTGTTATTTCAAGAAGCATTGTTTCTGTTGAATTTGCAAGGTCAATCTGTGTATCTTCAGCATGTACGAGCTTTGTTTCGTCTGTTCTGTAGCATGGAACGATGCAAAGTGGTGCATCCTTTACAAATCCTGAATACTTATGTGTTTGTGAAAGAGCGAGCTTCACTTCAGGGTTAGTAACAACATAATACTCCCATGGCTGCTGGTTTCCTGATGTAGGAGCCTGCATTCCTGCTCTTAAAATCTTTTCAATCTTTTCAGGTTCAACCTGTTTATCTTCATATTTTCTGACGCTTATTCTTTCGAAAATTGAATTCATTATCTGACCTCCTATCAAATCTTTTGTATATTCTGCCATACGAAAACATTCATATGCAAGTAATACTTAATAAAAATAGTAACTTTTCTATTCTTCTTATTCGTTAAGGAAATGCATTACGAGCATTTTTGTTGCAGTCGTAAGTGTTTTTGATACAAGCGGTACACCGGCTATATATTCCTCGTCCTGATTTTCTGAAAAAACATGATCTGAAACAACTTTTATAATTACAGGCTTTGTTCCGTATCTGAGACACACATGGCATACAGCAGCTGCTTCCATATCACACATAAGGGCACCGAATTCATTCTTTACCCATCTTGCACGATCAAAATCTTTACCGAACCAGTCACCGGTTGCAACTATACCGAATTCTGATTCAATACCTGATTCAGTTAGTACTTTAAGAGTATTATCAGGATTATATGTGTAAAACTCTCTTACATTAACTGTAGAAACAAGCCCTATCGGATCTCCGGCAATAGTAGTATCTACATCGTGCTGGACACAGTGCGGAGCTACAACAACGCTTCCTACCGGATAGTCTTCAAGACATCCTGCCACACCGGCATTGATAATAACATCCGGCCTGTAGTGTTCATGTAAAATTGTTGCGGAGATAGCCGTATTTACTTTACCTACTCCTCCTACACATACTGTAAGTGAATCTGTAATTTCATAAAAAGGTATCCCGTTAATCATAGTCGGCATTACATCTGCATAACTTTTTATAAATCGTTCTGCTTCTTTCTGCATTGCGAATATAACTGCTGTCTTCATATTTCTCTCCATAAAAAAAGAATAGTGTTTATATAAGGATAACACTATTCTTAAAATAAGTCATTATAAAATTATAACCTAGGTAAGCTCGCTTTTATGCTCATCGTTTTCGTGACCAAGCGGCGCAATCTTCTGTCTGTAGATTCTCACAAGGAAGTATGTTGTTCCGAGTGCTGAAGCAATTTCTGCAATCGGATATGACCACCATGTTGCTTCAAGTCCTACGAAATTAGCAAGTATGAAGGCTGACGGAAGAAGAAATACGAGCTGACGACAGATTGAATTGATGAGGCTGTATACACCGTTTCCAAGTGCCTGGAAAACAGAACCTGAAACGATACAGTATCCTGCAAATGAAAAACTGATTGCAATGATTCTTAAAGCAGGAATTCCGATTTCATACATGTTTTCTGATGCATTGAACATTGCAAGAAGCTGAGGTGTGAAAAGCCAGAATATTGCAATTCCGCAAACCATAATAGTGATACCTGCAGAAATGCATATCTTCATTGTATAGATAATTCTGTCCTTCTTACGAGCTCCGTAATTATATGCAATAATCGGAATCATACCATTGTTAAGACCGAATACAGGCATGAATATGAAACTGTTAAGTTTGAAGAATATTCCGTAAACAGCAGTAGCAGTTGAACTGAACTGAATAAGAATCTTATTCATTCCGAAAGTTGTAAGTGAACCTATAGCCTGCATAACAATCGAAGGTGCCCCTATTTTGTATATATTAATAATAATATGGATATTAGGTCTGAAACCTTTCATATTGATATTAATCTCTTTATTGAATTTGATGTTTGCATATATACCGAAGCTCATTCCTGCCATCTGCCCGAAAATTGTAGCCATGGCAGCTCCTTTTACTCCGAGTGCCGGAAATCCGAAAAGACCGAAAATGAGAATCGGGTCCATTATAATATTGATAACGGCACCCATCATCTGAGAAATCATAGAAAAGTGAGTCTTACCTGTTGCCTGGAGAAGTCTCTCCATAATCATCTGAGCATATACTCCGATACAGAGAATGCTGATTATTGTAAGATACTGTACTCCATATTCTCTGATCAAAGGATCATCTGTCTGGAAGTAAATAAAAGGCTTTGCAAGCAATGTTCCGAATGTAGCAAATCCAATATAACTGCAGAGTGCAAGGAAAATACCATTCTTTGCAACCTGATTTGCACGTTCAAAATCCTTCCTTCCAAGATCTCTTGAAAGAAGTGCGTTTACACCGACATATGTTCCTGTTGCAATAGCAATCATCAAACTCTGCATTGGAAATACGAGTGAAACTGCTGTAAGTGCTTCTTCATTGATCTGAGCAACAAATATACTGTCTACCATATTGTAGAGAGCCTGTACGAGCATAGAAAGCATCATTGGAAGAGACATCTGCACAAGTAACTTTGGAATCGGCATCGTCCCCATCTTGTTTTCTTCTCTGACCTGTTCTGCCATAAAAGTATATTCCTTTCAACATATATTAATAAATACAAAAATTACACATAAAAAGTGTTGTGAAAAAAATCACAACACCTTATTTTATACTTTTATTAAATAATAATCAACTACGAATTTATCCTCTTATGTACTCAACTAAATCTGCAATTGCATTTCTGTCCGAAAAATCGCCATTTGCGTCACAAAGATCAATAAGAAGTTTTTCCATTTCAGTTGGATTTTCCTTGCCTGACATAATCTTTTTAAGTGTTTTGAGAGCAGTTCTATGTACGAGTGATAATTCTTCAATTATCATCTTTCCTACATAATTAAAAACTTTTACGTTTTCAGGAATTCCCTGCTTGAAGTTCTTCTCAATGACCATTACATCATAATATTCTCTGTATTCTGTAGGAGTAAGTCCTGTAGTAAATACTGCTATCTTCTTATCCTTAAGTTTATCAAGGTTTTTAGTAATAATACTAACACCGTTAATTACTTCTGCGTAAAGGCCACCGCCATATACAATATTATCATATTTTAAAAGGTCATCAATTTTAACGTCTGCTACGTCTACCGCATTACATCCAAGTTCTTCAGCAATCCATTCAGCATGTGTTTTTGTTGAACCATATTTAGTCTTATAAACTACTATCGTATTCATATCAGTCTCCTCTCTAAGTTATAATTCTAATACTTCATAAACAACGGTAAAACTTTTTTACCTATTTTATACACAGGACCTTCAAGCGCTTTCTTTGCATTCTGAAGTTCCTTTCTTATCTCAATATGCTGAGGACAATGCTGCTCACACTTGCCGCAACCTATGCAGTTCGATGCTGATGTTGAATCTTTGCGAAGAGTCGTGCACATCATGTACTCTTTAAGAGCCGTAAAAGTGTTATCCGTATACTTTTTATTATATGCAGAAAACGTTCCCGGAATATCAACTTTCATAGGACATGGCATACAGTAACCGCATCCTGTGCATCCTACTTTCATTTTTTCATTTATTGATTCAACGACTTTATTGAGCAGTCTGTAATCGCTGTCGCTGAATTCGCAGGCTCTTGACGTATCGGCGTTTTTCACGTTTTCCTCAACCATTTCAATGGAATTCATACCGGATAGCACACACGTCACCTGTGGCTGATTCCATAACCACCTGAAAGCCCATTCTGCAGGAGTACGCCTGATTTCATACTCTGAAAAAAGCTTCTTTGCTTTTTCAGGAAGATTATTTACAAGTCTGCCGCCTCTTAAAGGCTCCATGATAATTACAGGAATTCCTTTGTCTGCTGCGTGCATAAGACCTTTTCGTCCCGCCTGCGAATGTTCATCAAGATAATTATACTGAATCTGACAAAAATCCCAAGGATAAGCATCTACAAGTTCACAGAACATATCAGAATTACCATGATATGAAAACCCTATCTGACGTATAGCACCGCTTTCCTTCTTTTCATTGATCCACTCTGCAATGCCAAGCTCCTTCAAACGTTCCCATGTCTTAAGGTCAGTCAGCATATGCATAAGATAATAGTCAATATAATCTGTTTTAAGCCTTCTTAACTCTTCCTGGAAGAATTTTTCTGCATTATCAACTGATTTTATCATATAATGCGGAAGTTTAGTAGCAATATTGACTTTCTCTCTTATACCGTTTCTTTCTAAGATTGTGCCAAGAGTAGCTTCACTTCCCGGGTAAATATACGCAGTATCAAAATAATTCACACCCGCTTCATAAGCAGCCATGATTTCTTTTTCAGTTTTATCTACGTCGGGTCTTCCTGCCTTCTGCGTAAAACGCATGCAACCATACCCGAGGACAGAAATCTGATTCCCGTATTTATCACTTCTGTACTGCATAACTATATCTCCTCGTAAAATAACTCAATCTAATTCTGAAACTCTGAATTTTCTCCGCTCATTGCATTCCAGCCATATCTGTAAATTGAAAGAAGCACAGAGCCCATACAGATTGATTCGTTTACAACACCTGCAAGATTTCCGACACATACATCGTAAATAATCCACGATGGTGATGCAATGAAAAGATTTCCTATTCTGATTTTCTGTGCGTCGTTTTCCCAGTAGAAATAGTGACATACGAAAACACCAAGTGTTGCGAGTATGCTGAGTGGTCCTTTCCAAGTAAGTATCATAACAAATATGCTGATTCCCATCAGAACAAGGATCCAGCCTTTCCACTTAAGCCATTCGTACTTCTTATGACCGAGAATCATGCAGTTTCTCAATATAGTCACCAAAAGGCTGAATGTCCCGCTGAACTGCCCCATAAGTGCAAACTGAAGGCAGAAAACAAGACAACCGAGAGTCTGCATCATATAAAGGACTTTATTAGATTTTATCTGGTATGAAAGAAGCGAGAGTGCTACACCTATAAAACCTATACCTTGTACAACAAAAACATTATTCATAATTTCTTCTACTCTCTTCTTTTTCGATTATTTTTAGTACTCTTGGTCTGTTAAATCGTTGTATTGAAATAAACACCAGATCGAAAAGCACGGCAAATATTACGACAGGAACGAAAAACCACGCGCGACCCCATATGAAAATAAATAACAAAGACGAAAACGATATAAGGACATTTGCCCAGTGATCAGCTTCAACTTTTGCCATTGTTGAGGCAATTTCTTCCATCGTAAAATCTTCAAGCACAAAAAGTTCCGGATTGTAGGTAGGAACTTTATGCTTCCACTTTTTAACGTACACTCTTTTATATATACTTTTTTCAAAACCAAGCTCTTTGAAAAGTCTCTGTCTGTAAGAAATAGGAAGATGAGAATTTACAGTTCCGAATATAAGTCTCAGTGAAAACTGATAAACTATGAGAACTGATATTATTCCCACCCATAGCAATCCTTCACTCTTACTACCCACAATATAATACATATAAAATGACAGTATTGATAATACTGATGCAATTCCTATCATAATATGCATTATATAAGCCGAAATGCTTTTCTTTGGTTTAACATTTAGATCTTTCATACTAATTCTTTGATAAAAGAACAACTGTCTCAATATGCTTTGTCATAGGGAAATTATCATAAGCCTTCATTTTAACTGGCTTATAACCGTAATACTCCATATAATGAATGTTTTCAGCTAAAGTTCTAGGATTACATGATATGTAAAGTATTTCATTAACCCCATATTTAAGTATTTTATCGATAGTTTTAGGAAGGATTCCCATTCTTGGTGGATCTACAACTATTACATCCGGCTTTTCTGTGATATTGTCAAGAACATCGAAAACATCACCTGCGATAAACTCGCAATTGTCAAGTCCGTTGAGTTTAGCATTTTCTCTTGCTGCAATTACTGCTTCTTCTACGATTTCAACACCTACTGCTTTTTTGGCTTTTGTTGCAAGAGCCTGAGTAATTGTACCTGTTCCGCAGAAAAGGTCAAATGCTATTTTTCCACCAAAGTCAGGAAGCATAGAAAGTGCATCTATGTAAAGTCTTTCTGCAGCTTCAACATTTGTCTGGAAAAATGAAAAGGCACTGACTCTGAACTTAAGTCCCATTATTACTTCATTATAGTAATCGCGACCTCTTATGATTCTTACTTCTTCAGGATTAACAGTATCTGCAATTCCATCATTCAAAGTATGGAGTATTCCAACTACTTCGTTATCAAGATCCAGCGAAAGAATCATTTCAGCATATTCTTCTTCAGCAAACTCTATCTGTGATGAAGTAACGACATTTATAAGAAGCTCATTAGTTCTTACACCTTTTCTTAAAACGAGATTTCTCATGAGTCCGAGATGACTCTTCTTATGGTAAAATCTATATCCCTTTTCATTACAGAAATCAAGAGTTGCTCTTAAAACCTTATTGAAATCTTCGTCGACAATCTGGCATTCATCAACTGTGATAATTGACATGAAATTGCCTTTTTTGTGCATACCGAGTGTCATTTCGCCGTCCTTGACAAGATCGCCGAAAGTATATTCCATCTTGTTTCTGTAATGGTAAAGTTTAGGTGCACCGATAAGGTCTTCAGGCTTGAATTCCTTTTCAAGAGTTGAAAGATCAGCTTCCTTCTCTTTCATGAGTCTCAATACTTCCTTACCCTTTTCAAGTTTCTGTTTTTCATAAGATGTCTCCTGATGAATACATCCTCCGCAGAATTCATTGTGCTTGCATACAGGAAGTCCGTTGATATTTAAAATCTCACATGTTTCACAAACAGTGTTTGCTATCTTATTTTCCAAGTTGTTTCTCCTTTATCAAAAATGACAATTAGCCGGTTCATTAGAATCGGCCATATTTGTCATAAAACTCTTTCTTATATTCGAGGAATCTGTCTTCTTCTATTGATTTTCTGATGTTTTCCATCATCTTGATGAGGAAGTGCAGATTGTGGTTTGAGAGAAGCATCGACGAAAGCATTTCATCAGCTTTGAAGAGATGTCTGAGATATGCTTTTGAATAATTTCTGCATGTATAGCAGTCACATTCAGGATCAAGCGGCTCCCAGTCTCTTTCATACTTTGCATTCTTTATATTAACTCTTCCGTGTGAAGTCATAGCAAGTCCGTGTCTTGCAATTCTTGTAGGAAGTACGCAGTCAAACATATCCACACCACGCTCTACTCCTTCAAACAAATAGTCAGGAGTTCCTACACCCATAAGATATCTCGCTTTATCTTCAGGAAGATAATCAGTACAATCATCAAGTACATCAAGGAATAATTCCTTAGGTTCACCTACAGAAAGACCTCCGATTGCATATCCTGGAAGATCAAGTTCTCTTATCTGCATAGCGCTCTCGTATCGCATATCTTTATACATTCCGCCCTGCATGATTCCGAAAAGTGACTGATTTTCAATATTTGTATGATATTCCTTACAACGTTTGAGCCAGCGTGTAGTTCTTTCGTATGAATTCTTTACGTATGTCCTGTCTGCTGGATATGGTGCACATTCGTCAAATGCCATGATAATATCTGAACCGAGTGCATTCTGGATTTCCATCGATTTTTCAGGTGTAATCATATGAGGAGATCCGTCGATGTGTGAACGGAATTTAACTCCTTCTTCTGTGATTTTTCTGAGTTTACCGAGTGAAAATACCTGGAATCCGCCACTATCAGTAAGAATCGCACCGTTCCAGTTCATGAACTTATGAAGTCCACCTGCTTCTCTTACAATCTCATGACCTGGTCTTAAATAAAGATGATAAGTATTTGAAAGAATGATTCCTGCACCCATTTCAGCAACCTGCTCCGGTCTCATAGCTTTTACTGTAGCCTGAGTTCCGACAGGCATAAACACAGGTGTTTCAATAGTTCCATGAGGTGTATGAACACGTCCGCGTCTTGCTCTTGTGCGGCTGTCTTTCTTGATAAGTTCATATGTTACTGCGTGTTTTACAGTCATATATACTCTCCTTTAGCATGTATTAATTTTAAACTTAACGCATGTTAATTATTCTATAAACATCGCATCTCCATAACTGAAGAAACGATACTTTTCCTTTACAGCTGTCTCATACGCTTTTAGAATTCCTTCTCTGTTATAAAGAGCTGAGACAAGCATTACAAGTGTAGACTTCGGCAAATGGAAGTTTGTAATAAGACTGTCGATGATCTTGAATTCATAACCAGGGTAAATAAATATTCCTGTATTACCGCCACCGGCTTTGACTTCATACTCACCAGTCTCTTCGTTCAGAACAGCTGCGCTTTCGAGAGTTCTTGTTGATGTAGTACCTACAGAAATAATTCTTCCGCCTGCTTTTTTTGTTTCATTGACAATCTTTGCAGTTTCTTCATCAACGTGGTATTCTTCAAAATGCATTTTATGTTCTTCTATCTTTTCCACTTTTACAGGTCTGAAAGTTCCAATACCTACGTGAAGTGTTACATATGCAAGTTTTACACCTTTTTCCTTAGCCTTTTCAAGAATTTCAGGTGTAAAATGAAGTCCTGCAGTCGGAGCAGCTACTGATCCTTCTTCCTTTGCATAAACAGTCTGGTATCTGTCCTTATCCTTATCTTCACTCGCTCTTTCAATATATGGAGGAAGTGGCATATTTCCGAGTTCTTCAAGCCTTTCCATGAATATACCATCATACTTGAATTCAACGATTCTTGTTCCTTCTTCTCCATATTCAAGAACTTCGGCTTCAAAAAGGTTATCTTCACTAAATGAAATCACATCTCCCGGCTTAACCCTTTTGCCTGGCTTAACCATAGTTTCCCATCTGTCACCTTCGATTCTCTTAATTAAAAGAAACTCAATGTGAGCTCCGGTACTCTTTTTAGTTCCGTAGAGTCTTGCAGGAATAACTTTTGAGTTATTCATTACTAAACAGTCGCCAGGATTAAGATAATCTACGATATCATAGAAATGCTTATGTTCAAGCTCATCTGTCTTTCTGTGAACAACAAGGAGACGCGATGCGTCTCTCTGTTCAGTCGGCTGCTGAGCTATTAATTCTTCTGGTAAATAATAATCAAAGTCATTAATATGCATTGTTACAATTCCAATCTGTTTATTTTATGGTATGAACCATTAATTACTTAATTTCTACACCTGTATAATAATACTGCAATATCTCATCAAATGCAAACCCTTGTTTTGCCATTTCTATTGCACTATCCTGAGGCATTCCTATGCCATGCCCATATCCTTTACCCACGAACGTAACTTCACCTGAAGTCACATATTCGCTTACATTTACTACAGGTTCTTTATCATCAATGTCATCATTTTCATCAATGAAAGCAGAAGCATAAACAATATTGCTGCCGTCAGTAACAAGAAGCTTCATAAGATCCTGTTTTACAACGTTGTTACCTGCTCCTATAACATAAACATCTTTCAGATTAATGTCCGAAACCTGACCACCTGCTCCGAGAACTGAAAGATTTCCGCTTACTGAAGTAATAGGTTCAATATCAGAATCATCAGATCCGTTATCATCTGTAACCGAATCCTTAAAAGAAAACATAGTGGATTTAATTATTGTAGATCCAAAGAAAGTTCTGATTCTTTCTTTGGAAAGTGTTGCCGTTCCGGATGTTCCTGTAAACTTCAGTGTGTCTACAGCACCAGCTTCATTTCTTGAGGCTATTTCAATCTTTTCAAGTGTACCGATATCTGTGCCTGCTGATTTCAGTTTAGAAGAAATCTCACTAAAAGAATAAGTAACGGTCCATGGATAATCAGGGCAGAATTCATCCTTAACTCCCACAAGATATCCTCGGCTGCTTCCCCAGACATCCTTTATATTCTGTGTATGTCCGCCGCTGTTCTTAAAATAATACGCAGATACAGGCTCGTCTTCATAATAAATACAAAGACCTGCGGTCTCATCTACTGCTTTGTTTGTTTCATCATGTTCATCAGAATATCCCTTGTATACCTGGCAGTGAGTTCCGGTACATAAATCGAATCCATAAGAACTATGTCTTCCTTCGTTAACTCTTGAAAAGCTTCTTGCAGCAACTGCCTGTGCTTTAAGCGCTTCAAGGGGATTATCATGATACATTTCAGAATCAAGTACACCATATACATAATGGTCAATATTAATTGCATTAATTAAGTTAATAGTGCCATCCGAGTTAAGTGTAGCAGCAATTCCTCCTCTGTAGGGATTATCATTAAACTCAAATACTCCGCCAGTGTCATAATCAGCCGGAAGAACAATGCGATACCCTAAATCATACAGAATGGAAATATCATTTCCCGCTACCGAAACTACACCGTTTTCAGAAAAAAGTGTGAGTGTATCAAAATCAATACCAGTTACGACAGGTGTAACTACACCATCTATAATATCAGCAATTATAAAACCGTTCTCGGAATAGATATCAAAAGAATTCTCTGCAGAACTACCATATTTAAGACCAACAAGCACATAATCATTAAATAACGACGATGTATCAGGTTCTGTAACTTCTGACTCATCTCCTTGCAGATTATCAGATTCTATTGCAGAAACTGACGTTATAACGTCAGTTTCAGAATCAGGCTCTGCAAAAACGGGAGTTATAATCATACTCAGAATAAGCGATATTGTTAACATAATATTGATTATGTTTTTCTTCATAAATACCTCTTGAATTAAAAAATCTATGCGTTGATTGAGAGTTGTTCAGCATGCTCTTCTCTGTTATAAGCAATGCCGAGATGTCTGTAAGCCTTTTCTGAAACCATTCTTCCCTTCTGTGTTCTGTGAAGTAATCCTGCCTGAATTAGATATGGTTCATATGCATCTTCAATAGTAACACGCTCTTCACCTATTGACGCTGCAATTGTATCGATTCCTACAGGACCGCCATTAAAACGGTCAATTATTATTTTGAGAATATCTCTGTCAAGATTCTCGAGTCCTTCTTCGTCAATACCCATTGCATTAAGAGCCATTCTCGCAATCTCTTTAGTAATAACTCCTGTACCCTTAACCTGACTGAAATCTCTTACTCGCTTAAGAAGTCTGTTTGCCACTCTCGGCGTGCCTCTTGAACACTTTGCAAGCTCTCTTAAAGCATCGTCTTCGATTTCTGCTCCGAGGATGTCCGCCGATCTCTTGATAATGGTAGAAAGCTCATCTTCAGTATAAAGTTCAAACTTTGAAAGAACTCCGAAACGGTCTCTTAATGGTGCAGAAAGACTTCCTGCTCTTGTAGTAGCTCCTATAAGAGTAAACTTCGCAAGATCGAGTCTTATTGAACGTGCTGAAGGTCCTTTTCCTATTATAATGTCAAGAGCATAGTCTTCCATAGCAGAGTATAAAACTTCTTCTACAGAACGTCTTAGTCTATGGATTTCATCGATAAAAAGGACATCGTTATCGTTGAGATTAGTGAGAATTGCAGCAAGATCACCCGCTCTTTCGATAGCAGGGCCTGATGTAATTCTGAGATCTACGCCAAGTTCATTGGCAATAATTCCCGCAAGAGTAGTTTTACCGAGTCCCGGAGGTCCATAGAAAAGAACGTGATCAAGAGGTTCTTTTCTTATCTTTGCAGCTTCTATGTATACTTTTAAATTATCTACAGCAGCCTTCTGACCAATATACTCATCTATTCGATGTGGTCTTAATGAAAACTCGGTCATTTCCTCGCCTTCATTCATCTTTGCCGTTGTAATTCTTTCGTCTTCGTAATTATTCATACTTCCCCGCTTTAATTAAAAAAGTTTTTTGAGTGCACGTTTGATATAATCTTCACTTGATAAATCCTGTTCCGCAACTGCCGACACTGCGCCTGCTGCTTCTGCCCTGCTATAACCAAGAGCAATAAGAGCGCTGACAGCTTCGCCTCTTGCGTCGCCTGATACTGAACTTATATCGCTTATAACAGGCATGTCAGATGAAATACCTGCATCGCCAATCTTATCTTTAAGTTCGAGAACGATTCTCTGAGCTGTTTTCTTTCCTACACCGTTTGCTCTTGTAAGGAAATCTGCATCTTCGAAAACAATCGCTTTTCTCAGTTCAGAAACAGGTGCGACTGAAAGAATTGCCATTGCAGCTTTGGCCCCTACACCATTTACCGTTATTAGCTTCTTAAAGAGCTCAAGTCCTTCTTTTTCTGAAAAACCATAAAGACTCATGTCATCTTCTCTTACTATCATATTAAGAAAAAGTGAAACGTTATCACCTTCCTGCGCAAGGTAGACAGCAGAATTTTCCGGAACATTAATTTCGAAACCTATTCCGCCTGTTTCAACAACAACGCCACCATCAATACGCATCATGAGTTTACCTTTTATATAGTGAAGCATACTTACCTCCTAAAGTTTGTTTTTAAGCCTGTCTCTGCTGTTTGCCGAATGACCGCAGCATATTGCAGCTGCAAGAGCATCGGCCGTATCATCAGGCTTAGGCACTGAAGAAAGCCCCAGAATAGTTTTTACCATCATCTGTACCTGCTTCTTTTCGGCTCTTCCGTATCCTACGAGTCCCTGCTTAATCTGGAGAGGTGTGAATTCATATACAGGTAATCCTGAATTTGCACATGCAAGAAGTGCTACCCCTCTAGCCTGACCAACCATAATTGCAGTTTTTGTATTAGTATTAAAAAACAGTTCTTCTACTGAAGCAATATCCGGCTCTTCTTCTACAATGATATTCATAAGCTCATTGTATAACACCTTGAGTCTGTCTGTCATATCCATTCCTGCAGGTGTTGTCACAGCGCCATAGTTCAGAGCTTTGAAACTGTTTCCTTTCATCTCCACGACACCCCAGCCAAGAATCGCATAACCAGGGTCAATTCCAAGGATTTTCATAGTTTCTTCCTTTTTTTTTAAAAAAATATACACGTATATTTTAACACAAGAACATTTGTTTGTCTATCTTATATGTGTGATTAAATATAAAAACAGATATAATGTTTTTACGCAATATTCAAAATTTATGCATTGCAAATGTATAAAAGTTTTAGTATAATAATACTGAAGTATACACACTTTATACAATCTGCACATGAAAGGAGCTTGCAGTATGAGATATACAAGACATAATGCCATTCTCGAACTTATCGGAGAATATGAAATCGAAACTCAGGAAAAGCTTGCATCAATGCTTAAGGAACGAGGTTTCAACGTTACACAGGCGACAGTTTCCCGTGATATTAAGGAACTTCAGTTAATTAAGGTACTTAGTGCATCAGGCCAGTACAAGTATGCAAAGAGTAAGGAATACGATGCCCCTATTTCAGAAAGATTCACAAAGATCTTCAAGGAAACAGTAACATCTGTTGAATATTCAGGTAATATTGTAGTTGTAAAAACTCTTTCAGGTTGTGCAAATGCTGCAGCAGAAGCTATCGATTCAACAAAGTTCCCTCATATTGTAGGTACAGTTGCCGGAGACAATACTTTTATCGTAATTGTTGACGCACCAGATAACGCTCCTAAACTTGTAGACTTACTTAATGAAACTCTCAGATTCAAATAAACCAAGAGGTATATAAATGATTGACCACATTAGCATTAAAGATTTTGCAATAATTGAAAATGCTGAGGTTGATTTCCAGCCTGGTCTTAATATCCTGACTGGAGAAACCGGTGCCGGTAAATCGATTGTAATAGAAGCAGTTAGCCTTGCGCTTGGCGCACGAGCAGATACTGCTTTTGTTCGTTCTGGATGTGATAAAGCGATTGTACAGCTTTCCGGTACACTTGACGGTGAAGAAATCGTAATCACACGTGAAGTATCAGCTGCGGGAAAAAACCTCTGTAAACTTAATGGTGAACTTGTAACTCTCGCTCAGCTTAATACATACTGCAGAAAGCTCGCCGATATTCACGGTCAGTACGATCACCAGTCACTTCTCGACCCTGCTTATCATATCAACCTTGTTGACATATTCCATAGTGAAGATATAGCACCTGTAAGAAATATGGTAGCTGACCTTTATAGCTCATATAGAGATGCTAAGCACAGACTTGATTCACTCATTTCTGGTGCTGCTGAAAACGCAAGAAAACGTGATTTCATGGCTTATGAAGTGAATGAAATCCGTTCAGCAGACTTAAGACCTGGTGAAGATACAGATCTTGAAGAACAGTATTCAGTTTTACAGAATGCCGAAAAGATTTATAAGGCCCTTGCAGAAGCATACTCATGTGCTCAGGACTCTACTCCTTCAGCACTCGATTCGCTTTCCCGTATATCAACTATTTTACAGGGAGTTTCAGGGTACACATCAAAGCTTTCAGAAATCAGTTCCGGTTTTGACGACCTTTTCTATCAGCTCCAGGATATGATTTCAGAAATCAGAGATACACGTGACAATGTCACTTTTTCTCCAGAAGAACTTGATGAATGTATTTCAAGAATCGAAACGATTAATAAATTAAAAAAGAAATACGGTAATTCCATAGAAGAAATCCTTGAATATGCTGATGAAAACGAGAAGAAACTCTACGATATCGATAACATCGATGAAGAAAAAGAAAACCTCGAAAGAGAATTATCAGTACTCAATGATCAGCTTGAACTTGCATCAGAAAGACTTACTAAATTAAGAAAAAAATCTGCAGAAGAACTCGAAAGAAAAATTTCCAAGGAACTTCTCGAACTCAATTTTGCAGAAAGCAATCTTTCTATCAGTTTTGAAACACTCCCTTCTTTTACGGAAAACGGAATTGACAAAGTTGAATTCCTTATAAGTACAAACAAGGGCGAACCGCTCAAGCCTCTTGCGAAGATAGCATCAGGTGGTGAAATGTCGAGAATAATGCTCGCTTTTAAGAATATCGTTGCTGAGTACGATAACATCCCTACTCTTATTTTCGATGAAATTGATGCCGGAATATCAGGTATTGCTGCAAGTGTCGTTGGTAAGAAATTAAAAGAAATTGCAGATAAGCATCAGATTATATGCATCACTCACCTTCCACAGATTGCTGCATGCGGAAGTCACAACTACAGAATTTATAAAGAAAGCAACGAATCTACAACAAGGACAAGTATCGAGTCCCTTGATAAAAATGAAAAAGTTCTTGAAATTGCAAGACTCCTTGGTGGTACAAACATTACCGATACTACACTGAAAAGTGCACAGGAACTTATAGAAGCTTCATTATAAGAAAAAGCCCTTCTCGAGAAGGGCTTTTAAGGTACAAAAAGAGCAGGTATAAAACCTGCTCTGTCTTTTTATTATTCAGCGTCTGCTGCTTCTTCTGCTGCAGGAGCTTCTTCAGCAACTGGAGCTTCGATGCAAGCCTTGAGGCTGAGGCTGATTCTCTTTCTGTCAACGTCGATTTCAAGGATCTGAGCCTGAACGTCCTGACCTACTGAGATTTCATCAGCGATGTTTGTAACTCTCTTATGAGCTACTTCTGAAATGTGTACAAGACCATCAAGACCTGGTTCGAGTTCTACGAATGCACCGTATTCCTTGATCTGTACAACTTTACCTTCTACAGTCTGTCCAACTTCATACTTTTCGTTGATAACTGTCCAAGGTTCAGGCTGATTCTGCTTGTAACCAAGAGAAATCTTGCCCTTTTCTTCGTTCATCTGGAGAATGATAACGTTGATCTTCTGTCCGATTTCGAGAACTTCCTGTGGGTGCTTAAGCTTGCCCCATGAAATTTCTGAAATATGTAAGAGACCGTCGATTCCGCCGATATCTACAAATGCACCGTAATCAGTAAATCTCATAACAGTACCTTCAACGATGTCGCCAACGTTGAGCTTGCCCCAGATTTCAGCAATCTTAGCTGCTCTTTCTTCAGCAAGAACTACCTTGTGTGAGAATACTGCTCTTCCCTTCATCTTGTCAACTCTGTTAACCTTAACGTCGAGAGTCTGTCCGATGAATTCGTCTGCACTTTCAACATACTTGTCTGAAAGCTGTGACATAGGAATGAATCCTGATACTTCCTTGTAAGCTGCAATAACACCACCGTTTACTGCTCTTACGATCTTTACGCTTAATGTTGATTTATTTTCTAAAGCTTCTGCAACTTCGTCCCAGTGTTCGTTGATTTCAAGCTTTTTCTTTGAAAGAATAATTTCACCGTCGTCAGTTCTGATAACCTTAGCCTGGATTTCGTCTCCTTCTTTAAATAAATCTGTTAATTTCTGGCCTTCTTCCATAGTTACTTCGTCCTTTGGAATAATACCATCTTTCTTACAGCCAAGGTTAACAATAACTTCTTTTTCAGTTGCCTGAAGCACCTTACCATTAACAATTTCTCCGCTGCGTGGTAATCTCAATGACTTATCGATATCATCCATAAAATCGAGCATTGAGTTCATTTCAGTGATAATTTCACTCATGTTAGCAATAACCTCCTCAATTACAGATTCGGGCGTCGATGCACCCGCTGCAACTCCTATTTTATTACATTTTTCAACTTCTTTCAATGGTAAATCTTTTAAATTTTCAATAAAATATGCTTTGTCACAATATTTATTTGCAATATCATAAAGTTTACGACTGTTTGAACTTTCTCTACCGCCTATAACTATCATCATTTCAACGTTCTTTGCAGTTTCCATACAGCTTTGCTGGCGTATTGTAGTAGCATTGCAGATAGTGTTTTTCACATCGGTTTTCTTGCCTTTTTCAGTGAAAACACTGACGCACGAATCGAAGAGTTCTTTTCTGATAGTAGTCTGTGCTACAACATACAGATTATCTTCCTCAACAAGGTCTGCTTCCTCAGGTGTTCCGACAACTTTTGCATGTGTGCACCATCCGCTGATGCCGATAACTTCGGCATGATTTCTGTCGCCAACTATTATTACATTCTTACCTTCTGCCTCAGCATCTCTTACAAGTTCATGAATGTGTGTAACATTGGGGCACGTTGCGTCAATGATATTTATATTTCTCTTTTCCGCTTCTTCATAAAAAGCCTTCGTCTGACCATGTGATCTTATAATTACCGTGTCACCCGATGATGCTTCAGAAAGATCTCTGATTATTGAAAGACCTTTTGATGCGAGTTCATCAGTAACAATATCATTATGAATAAGAGGTCCGGCTGAGTAAATTCTTCTGCCGCCTTCCGCATCATGCTTTTCAACTTCTTCATTGGCAATATCTATTGCACGCTTTACTCCGTAACAGAATCCGGAGTTCTTCGCTCTTATAATTTCTCTTTTGTTTTCCATCATTTCAGATTCTTAAGTCCTTCCAGGAATTTTTTAAATGCAGCTTCACTACCATTTTCAGTAGGTTCATAGTATCTTACACCTTCTTTGTAAAGGTTGTCAGGCAGATACTGCTGCTTTACATATCCGCCATATGCATGAGGGTACTTGTAATCAAGACCTATACCACGGTCTTTTGCTCCGCTGTAATGACTATCCTTAAGATGAAGCGGTACATCATCAATCTTTCTTGTCTTAAGGTCATGCATCGCTTTTTCAAGTGCCTCATTTGAACGATTTGATTTCGGACAGGAAGCAAGAAGTATAGTAGCCTGAGCGAGATTTATCCTTGCTTCAGGGTAACCAATCATGAGAGCTGCCTGCACACATGAAGTAACGATTGAAATTGCACTTGGGTAAGCCATGCCGATATCTTCAGATGCCATTACCATAAGTCTTCTGCCAATCATCTGTATATCAGCTCCACCTTCTATAAGTCTTGCAAGATAATGAATGGCAGCATCAGGATCCGAGCCTCTTACAGATTTCTGCAGTGCAGAAAGCAGATTGTACTTGTCCTCTTTCTTATCATAGAAAGTAGTCTGACGCTGGAATGCTTCACCGACAATCTTAAGATCTATTACAGAACCTTCACTCAGATTATCAACAATGAATCCAAGTGTGTCGAGCGCAACTCTGGCATCACCGGATGACATATCTGCAAGGACTTCAAGAGCCTTTTCGTCATACTTGATATCGAGTGTGCCAAAACCTCTTTCTTTATCAAGAATAGTTCTCCTGAGTATTGAAAGCACATCCGAAGTTTCAAGTCTCTTGAATTCATAAATGTTTCTGACTCTTGAAATAATCGCATTGTTTACTGCAAAATAAGGATTCTCCGTAGTGCTTCCGATAAACTTAATAGTGCCTTCTTCAAGTGCTGCAAGGAGCGAATCCTGCTGAAGTTTATTCCATCTGTGAAACTCATCTACATAGACATATGTAGTCTGTTTCTGAAGTCCGAAAAATTTAAGCTTGGCACTGTCAAGAATTTCTTTGAGTTCCTTTGTACCTGTCGTACTTGCATTAATCTCATAAAATCCTGCGTCCATTTCTTTTGCTATTATTCTTGCAAGTGTAGTCTTTCCTGTTCCTGATGGTCCGAAGAAAATTGCAGAATCAAAAGTTTTGTTCTTGATTGAGTTGTAAAGAAGTGATCCAGGATACATAAAATGACTCTGTCCTACGAAATAGTCAAGTGTATCCGGTCTCATTTTTGTCGATAAAGGTATCATTTAGTTCCTCTTCCCTATTAATTATTTGTTTAATATATTTGTTAATTATTAATTTGTATTTTCCAGTTTCGTTACGAATACATCTTTATACTCTTCAGGAGCATACTTAAGTACCAGTTCTTTTGTTGAACTTGCTTCTTCCATTGTATCAAAGATCTGCCCTATTACCTTGTATCCTCCGTCATTTTCAATGATACGTGCTGTAAGCCCTATTGATTTAAGCTCAGTAAGAAGTTTTTCCGCAGCTTCTTTTGTGCTGAAACTTCCGTACTGTATGGAGTAACCTTCATAGGATATATCGGTTTCAACTGATTCATCCTGCGACTCAGGGTTAACTACAGGATTATCAGTTTTTTCAGAAACGGTATCTATTGCAGAACCTGATGTATCGTTAATTCTACTATCTTTCATATTCAGTAATGTACTTGAAAGACTGGTACCGAAATCCGTGTTAAAACTTGCTTCCTGTCCGAGAATAAGTGGATATATAAAAAACTTAGTCGTTAAAAAGCCTAGTAAAACTGCTACACCTATTATAGCAATTATCGCAGTTAAATTCACCCCTATAATTTTTGAGTTTTCTCTATTTACCGGATTTCTTCTTCCATGATGCCTGATTGCACCACCTCTTCTATTTTTGCTTCTGTATGGTCTGTACTTTGTCATTTAAACACCTCGTCCAATTAATCTTCGTACATCATATTCTCATAGAGGTGTTCTTATTCATAAGAAAAGCCGGGACATTATCCCGGCTCATTTCTATACTCTTTCATTTTCAAAGAATTTTCTTAAGTTTTCTTTGTATGGTGGTTTTATAATTCCCTTTTCTGTTACTATCGCTGTAACAAGACTGTTTTCTGTAACGTCAAATGCCGGATTATAGCATTTGACATCATCAGGTGCCATAGGCTTTTCATAATGGAGTGACTTGATTTCATCAGGATTTCTAAGTTCGATTTTTATATCATCACCTGTTTCACAGTTCATATCTATGGTTGTTGACGGACAGAACACATAAAACGGAATTCCATAATATTTTGCAAGTATAGCAACTCCGCTCGTACCGATCTTATTTGCTGCATCGCCATTTGCCGCAACTCTGTCACAGCCTACAAAACAAGCATTGATTCTTCCCTCTTTCATTACAATACTTGCCATATTGTCGCATATCAGCGTGCAGTCTACACCTGCAGATGTAAGCTCATATGATGTAAGTCTTGCACCCTGAAGAAGAGGTCTTGTTTCATCAGCATATACACTGAACTTCATGCCTCTTTCAGTACCAAGTAATATCGGCGCAAGAGCTGTGCCGTATTTCGAAGTCGCCAGTGGTCCTGCATTACAATGTGTAAGAATACCATAACCATCTTTAACGAGTTCAAGACCATATTCCGCAATAGCTGTACATATCTCAACGTCTTCCTGCTGAATCTTTTCTGCTTCCGTTTTCATTCCATCAAGAATTTCAGGGATTGACAAGTCTTTTAATGAAACGACTTTGTCATCCATTCTGTTAAGCATTTTCCTTAAGTTAACAGCAGTTGGTCTTGATGAATCAAGATACTCTTTGTTTTTCTTGAATTCGGAATAAAAGGTATCAAATGATTCGGCATCAGTCTTTAACGAAAGTATATATATTGCATATGCCGCAAAAATACCGATCGCCGGTGCACCTCTGACTCTTAACTTATATATAGCATCCCAAAGGTCCTCACGAGTCGACAAAGTAAGGAATTCTCTTTTACCCGGCAAAAGTGTCTGATCAATAATCACGAGTGACTTTCCATCATCTGAAAGGTGTACATTTTCTATACATTTAAACATCTCCGTCATATATGTTACCTCACGTTCATGTTTGATAACAATATTATAAATCATAGTAAAGAATGGAACAAGTAAGTGATTATTATTAATCGATTCCGCAGAGTAATGCTTCCCTTTTGATCATTGTGATTCTGCTTTGAATTTCCCTTAGACCCGTATTCTGTCTTACACATGTTTTTATCATTTCAAGATATTCCGCTGCTTCTTTTGATATATACATATCCTGAATTTCATTAATCAAAGTGATGAGCTCTTCAGCCGGCTTTGTGTCCTTATCCGGTGGAAGAAAAATTAGTTTTACACTTCTGTTTCCCTTGCAGTAATATACTGTTTCTTTTCTCAGTGTAAATCTGTCCGGAAAAAGAAGGTTCATATGTGCCTTTCTGAATATCGATACAATACCTTCTATACAGTCAAATATATCTCTTACTCCAATACATCCTTCATAATCTCCAAGAGATTTGTAGCCGCTGTAATCGTAAGTCACTTCATATACATCATTATGATCAATAAAACTCATGGGAATAAGATACTCCGGCACATTATGAGATAATGAGACTACCTCATATTCTTTGATTCTTCCTTTTTCAATATCCAAAGTGAACCTGTTCATTCATATACCTCCACACTGCGTGCAAGCAGTATACCCGCTTTCACAAGCTTCTGATTTACTCATTTTTACAATATATTTTTCTATCGTTATACAATCAGACTTATGGTATACCTCGCCTTCAGTAAAGTAATAAACTATCCTTCCGTCTGCAATTTTTCCCGGATCACATGTCTCACATTCACGATAGTTCTTTCTGATTCTGTCACTCATAATGCCTCTTACAGGATATGGTGTAACATGAGGACAATCTCTTCTGTGATATCTTTCTCCTCTTTTAGGCATGACATAAACGATGGTATCTGACTGAAAATCAAATCTGTATGGATTTATCGAATTATCCATGCCTGTCCACGCTCTGAAAAGATGATAATTATTAACACTGTAATCACCCGTCATATTTCCCGGAAGTCCGGTATTACTTTTGATTCTTACATTGAAACTCATAAGACTGTCGTTTCCATCTATTCTGTACATAGTAAAAAACTTGTTTACATTTATATCAGCCTCAGGAATTGACTCTGTTATTTCTTCTTCAAGATTATAAGGAAACATCGGATTTACAGGTAATACTGCTGATCTTGATGCAAGGAGGTTTGCTCTGTTACACGAAATGAACGCTGCTGTCTCCTGATAGTGAATATTTTTCATTGTAAATGCAATCGTTAAAACAGCGATTACAAGTAATGGCAGAATTATACTTGCCTCAATAATGACCGAACCCCTTTTATTTTTTCTCCCCATCATATACTCAATAATTATGTGTAATCATTATCTCATCATCATCGAATTCTGCCAGTACAGAGAAACCTGTATAAAATTCACTGATTCTGAAAGTATCATAATAATAGTTATTTAAATTAACCTGTATGAGATCCATCATTCTTAGAAGCTTGATATCTCTATCCTCAAGAGTCAGGAAAATCATAAGATAATCATGATAATATAATGCATCTACACTCATTCCGCGCCTTACCATATCCCATTCGTTTTCAGCATCTTCTGCCGCCCACGCAGCTATAATCAAGGCCTGTGTTGCAACTACTGCAGGTCCCGGTGTTAGTAGTTCTGCTTCTGCAAGAGCAGCCGAAACTTTTGCAGGATCTGCGTAAATCCTGGCAATATTAACCGGCGTCCTCAATGCAACGAAATATTTATGAACCCTGTCAAGATTTTCAATATCAGTACTACATCCGGAGATTATGTATTCAATTTCATACGAGAGAAATGATTCAGCTGTATTATCTGATCTCAGATGATTGAAATGCTCAAAAATATACTGATTAACAAGAAACTTATCTCCTGTTTCAGCTATAAGCCCCTTAAGTCCTCCGCTTTTAATCTCAGGTATATCAATTTCAAATCCTTTTTCTTTGTTCATTGATGATGGTAGTTTACCGGTATCTATAACTCCGGTATTTTCAGGAATCATAATTGATGTAACTAATGAATCATCAGTATCTTCTGTCTGATTTTGTCTTTCAAAAACAGATACTTTATCATACATCGCTGCTTTTATAATCTGATCCTCAAAAGTATCAATGTTTGTAATTTCAAATCCTTCAGTATCTGCATCAAGCAAAGTTAAATCAAGTGAAAAAGCATTGTTTGAGTAAATATCCGTATGCTTTATATAAAACATCAGTTGTTTTTCTATATATTTATTACTTCCCCGGAATGCAACTATTCCATAATCATTGAAGAGTCTTCTGTCATATTCAGAGAGTACAGACCTTGAAGAAAGATCAAGAATTGCTCGCCTGTAACTTTCTTCAGCTTCTTCCCTAGCATTAATGGAAAATACGATTACAGCGCTTAATAATCCGGCAAGTGCTATTGATAAAAAAACAGTTACAGCCCCGCGCTTGTCAGGCTTGAAATGGTGTGAACGCATCTGAGATACTCTTCCTCATCAATGATATCTTTTGAAATGCTGCAATCTCCGGTTTTGTCTGTATTTACAATACCTCTTGATATAACGGGGAATTCTGCATACCCTCTGACAATATCACTCACAATTGTATTCTCTCGATCAGTTACAACATAAGAATCCATGAGCCAGGCTTCGTCAAAAGTGTCATGTGAATCGTCACTATATGATACTGTGTTACTCATATTTCCTGCTTCATTCATAAGAGTCATATGAAGTCTTGTATTTACAATAACTTCGGAATATAGATTTATAGTTATGTACATGATTGTAAGAAGTGTAAAAATCATAATCGGATATATAACTGCAGCTTCGATCATCATACTTCCTTTTCTTTCCCTTAATTTCATGTCACAGTTAAATAAAACCGCCTCCGTTAAGTGTGTCAAAGACTGCATTTACAAAGTCTGTAATCTGTATTCTGAATATAATACCTACTGCAACACTGATTCCTATAAGGACTGCCACCTGAACAAGCTCCATCCCCTTTTTACTTGCTTTGATAATTCTTCTTTTCTTTCTTCTATACATAAAATACCTCCTTTAGAAATACATAAGTGCAGGAGCCGCAGTTATCAGTATTAATGAAAGAAGCATAAGTGCCATAGGAAAAGTCAATTTGCTTTCTGCAATTCTTCCTCTTTCCTCAACCTGTTTCCTGCTCATCTGCCACATAAATGAAGCTTCTATATCAAGCTTTTTGACAAGCTCGCTTCCCTTATCGATATTATCGCTGAATATATTTGAAAGTCTCAGCAGTTCGCGCAATCCGATCCTTCTTGCGAAATTACGGAATTCATCTTCAAATGTACTGTTAACATTTTTCATTTTAATTGAAATATTTCTTAACTCTCTGCAGAGTACCGATTCGCTATCTTCTTCAGCTATTGTCTCTATTGCACTCCTCAGAACGAGTCCTGCATTTAATAAAAGAACGAGCTTGTTTGTAAATTCGGGAAGTTCCAGAAGTATCACTTTCTTTACTTCTTCCTCTTGTTTTTTTGCATTTTTCTTTTCTATTTCCTGCTTTAATCGCTTTATCATCCCAAATCTTAATATCTGTAATCCTGTCAGCCATAACAAAGCCTGAAAGTGTCATCAGAAGTGAAATCGTCATAACGATACGTCCCTGAAGCCCTTGATATAACGGTAATAAATAGTCTGGTGCAATAATTCTTAAAAACAATACTATAAATACCGGCATGATCCCTATTACTCTTCCTTCAAAACGTTTCTGGGCAACATACGATTCAATCTCCCTTACAATTGTCATCTTATCTATAAGATTTCCTGTTGTTATTTCTATAACACGTACTATGTCAGCTCCGGTAGTTTTTGAAATAATATAAATCTCTGCAAATGATCTGATATCACTGATTCCGCTTCTCATTCCAAGCTCCAGAAGCATTTTTTCTTCACTATCGTTTGTTAGCTGAAACCGTCTTGTCATATTATCAAGTTCAATAATCATCGGAGAATCAATCTCATATAAAAGCGTCAGATTACTACGACCTTCCGTAAGCGCTTCTTCAAGATGCCTTCCTGCTCCGAAAGAAGAAGATAATGAATAAAGAAGATCTCTGAACTGAAGAGATAATAGATCCTTTCGTTTGCGACATTTATATTCTTTAAACAATTTGAAGGCAAAGACAATTACAGGAAGCGATGTCAGCATGACAACAGGAGTATTGTAATATAGATACTGAATTACAACTGACGAAAAGTATGATACAATAGCAACGTCGAGCTTCTCCTTTTTTGACATTTCATAAATGTTATAGTCTATCTCCGTCATATGAACATCCTGCCAGTTCAAGTTTTTCATTATTGATCAGACTGTTTCCCGTAAAAACAAGTCCTTTGTTAATTTTATACTTAAATATAGTATTAATTATATAATTATTATTTTCAAAACCTTGAATTTCTGCGATTTCAAGGACTTTTCTGCCGACACCGTTAATTCGTCCGAGATGTACAATTAAATCGATTCCACGGGCAATCTGATGCCTTACAGAGTCACTCGGTACATCTCCGCTCTGCAAACACATTGCTTCCATTCTCTCAAGCATGCCTTCTATTGAATTAGCATGCCCTGTTGACATACTGTAATGCCCCGTGTTCATAGCCTGAAGCATTGATATACATTCCTTTCCTCTGATTTCTCCTACAACAATCCAGTCAGGTCTCATACGAAGGCTGTTTCTTATAAGCATGTCCATACTTACTTCTCCTACCCCCTGTATGTTTGCATTTCTGCATTCCAGCCTTACAAGATTTTCAATTCCCCTGAGCTGAAGTTCTGCTGAGTCTTCTATTACGACAACTCTGTTACCTTTTGGTATGAATTCTGATAATACATTGAGAAATGTAGTCTTACCTGATGAAGTACCGCCGCTTACAAAAATGTTGTATCCTGCTCTTACAAGCATTTTCAAAAAATCAGCTGCCTCTTCGCTTATGGTTTTGTTTCCGACAAGACTATTCATATCAAGAGCTGCCCTGGGAAACTTTCTGATTGAAAGAACAGGCCCGTCAAGTGCTATATTTTTATAAACAGCATTAACACGGGCACCATTCGATAGCCTTGCATCGAGAATCGGACTTCTCTCGTTTACTTCACGATGCACTTTTGCTGCGATTCTCCTGATTACTTCTTCAAGTGTTTCAACAGAATCAAATACTACATCTAATTTTTCAATACTTCCATTTCTTTCAATAAAAATATTGTCAAATCCGTTAACCATGATTTCAGTTACCGTTTCATCATTTATATAAGGTGTCAGGATATCATACTCCGATCTTATTGAAAAGAATATTTCCTGAATCATCTGTCGTAGCTTTGCGATAGTAAGCATACTTACACTTTCACTCTCGAAAACTAATCTTTCAATCTCAGAAAAAGCAGATACATCATCTATGTCATACCCCTTAAGCATGATTTCTTTTCTTGCAATTTCCGTCAGCTCTTTTTTCAGAACAGCATATTCATTATTACTTTTTATTCTATTATTTACTTTATTTTCCATTTCATATATATAATAAAACAGCTGCAGAAAAAATGCAACCGTTTTATTGTAAAAATATGTAAATTTTTTAGAACAAAATAACTCCGCCTGATAAATCCATCATCTTAGGGTAACCTTCTACTTCTGTTTTTCTCTTAAGAATATCAGTAAGTATTGTTCCTTTTCCGTCAAACTCTACTTTTGCAATGTTTTCGCAGAGTTTTACTCTTGACTCTTCTGTCTCTTTATAAACTATCGCAAGGCACATAACTACACCTTATCCTTTCATTGCTTCAAGAGCTCTGGCAAACTCTGAAATGAGCTTTTCAGACAATGAAATACACTCATTCAGGCTTTCTGAAGTTCCATTCAGCCCGAGACTTTCAGCAGTTTCCTTAAGTTTTACGATTTCTTCAGTATGATGCTCAGTGTGATGTTTCATGTGATGGATCAGTGCTTCAAGCTCCATTAATTTTTCGTTATTATCGCTGTTACACATAAATTTTCTCCTGTTTATCAGATTGCATTATATTTCATTTCCGCTTCATCAAGCATGATTCTTACTATACTTTCAAACTTAGTCTTTGCGTCACATTCGGAAACTACCTCACCGAGTAAGCCTGCAACATTGATATCGTCATCAAGTCGCATCACTCCAAGATATTTTACTTCCTGTTCGAGAAGTCTTCCAATCATTACTTTTTCTATCTTGTCGCTTGTCACTTTATTCAGAATGGCTCTTATTCTTGATATTCCAAGTCCTTCAGCCATATACTTGATTGTTCCTGCCATACCGATTGATTCAAATGAAGGCTCAACAACTGTGATGACTGTATCAACGTATAATTCAAGGCCTCTTCCGAAACTTTCGACACCGGCTTCATTATCGATTATGACAATCTGTCTGTCATCAACTTCTATTTTTGACAGGAGAAGTTTCAGAAGATCAGATGCAGAACATGCACATCCCTGCATAGCATCTTCAATCTTACCTGCCATCATGAAGCTTAGTCTGTTATTTGTAGTAATGAAAGTTTCAGGTATATCTTCAAGTTTTATGCTGTCCTGATCAAGCCATGATGAATCTTCAGCAACACCGTCATTGAATCTGTCGATGAAACTCAGAAGCGGTTTAGGTAAATTATCAATACCAAGCTTTCTGTGAAGTCCCGAATTGGATTCATCTGTATCAATTACAAGAACTTCATATCCCATATCTCTAAGAGCAATTGCCATCATTGCCGCAACAGTACTTTTGCCGGCTCCGCCTTTACCGCATACTGCAATTTTTTTAATTACATATCTTGAAAGGCGCTTACTTACATTGCTCCTGAGATAGGCTCTTACGATATCAGCAGCCTTTTTCTGTTCTTCTCTTGTAAGAGCAGTACACATACCGCATGAAATGCACTCTTCAGTTCCTTTTGAAGATGCTCCTACGGGACAGTGAAAGAAACTCATATCAATTCCTCCGTATCTCTATGGAATTATTATTCTGCAAGATTAAGTGAATCCAGAATGTGCTGAGGACCATTTTCAGGAATATGTGAAACAGGCTTATTGATAATCATTGATAATGCCTTTTCAGGACAGTTAACAACACAAATACCACAACCCATACAAGTTTCTTCATTTACAACTGCCTTGCCGTCAACGATCTTGATTGATTCAAAGAACGGACAAAGTTCTGCACACTTGCCGCAGCCGATACATGATTCCTGATCAACAACTGTAACGAATCTGCTTGGCATGATACCATCCGAGAATTTTTTGTATTCCATAGCAGCCATTCTCATATCGCAACAGTCAGTACAGCAGTTACAGAATCCGCCACGAACTTCTCTGCTGTTTCCGATCATATGATAATTAGGCTTGTCTTCAAGCATTTCAAGGTTCTTCATTACTTCTTCCACAGACATATATCTTCCGAGTTCCATGTCTTCAACGAAGTGTTCTGCAACCTTACCGAACTTTATACAGTGACCTTCTTCAGGAAGTTCACCTTCCCAGGCAACGTCGTCATTTCTCATTACAGTTCTGCACATGCATCTTACTGAGCTGATGTGTTCCTGTTCCATGAGAATATCAAGAAGATTTTCACAAGGCATTACGCCAGGAATATCTTTGATAGCCTTCCACTTAGGAAGAATTCTGAATTCTGCAGGTGGTGCTACGTATTCTTCACCTGCTGCTTCTGCTTCTTTCCATTTAGCACTGTATGCACCGAGATATTCATCAGAAGTTCTGATACCTTTTACGAGATCAAGGAAACCCTTGCCCCACTTTTTGATGAGCTCAGGATTAACAATACCATAGTCAGCAATGTTCACGATGCTCGCTGCAAAATTAACTTTACCGTTTGCGTGGTTTTTATGCGCAAGACCTGAAACTATTGATTCTTTTATGTACTTTTCAACTGTCTCGACATCCCAGCCGAGCTTTTCGGCTATATCTTCTGCAGTTGCAGGATATTCGCAACATACTTTTGCAGCTTCAACCGAAATCATATATTTCAAAAGTCTAGGGACATAGAAATTATCATTATCTGCGAGGAATTTAGCCGCAACATCATAGTATTCTTTTTCTACTTTACAATCTACAACATATCCTGGAATTGAGTAATGTGTCATATCTGTAACCTCCTCATTAATAAAATAACACCATTAATCATAATTATACAATTAATGGTGTTTTTCGTCAATTATTCAGAATGTATTTATCACATCTTAACCGGCATTTTCGAGAAGACCTCTTTCTATAATCGCATCAGACATCGACTGTGCTCCGAGTACCATCATGATATCATTTTCCATGATAACAAAGTCTTTACCAGGAGTTGCAATCGGTAGAAGATTTCTTTCGACGCCTATAATAATTCCATTATAATTATTCACAAACCCACTATCAACTATTGCTGTTTTGTTGAATTCACTATCCTTTGTGATCGGAATTGCTGCAGTGAAGAGTCTGTTCTGAATCGGAATATTATGTGCCTGCTGAAGATCAATGTACTCTTTGAGTGTAATCATTCCATGATCATCGATTATAGCATAGTCTGCTTTATCAAGAAACATCATGTAGGCTTCAATATGCTCCTTAGTACCAAGACCGAAGATAAGATCTTCTTCCTGTATTTTATCAAGCGCTTTCGGCATATGTAAATGCGTACCATCCTCATGAATAATATCAATGAACTTGATTCCGTATACCCTGCTTGCTATAAAGTCCTTAACCTGTTTTCTCTTATATATTTTTGTAATCCTGAATCTGAATACATAGAGAATATCGTCAACCCATACAGTATCCTGATTTCCTCTTTCCTTCTTCGCATTATCAAGAATCTTCTGGTTGAAGTTAGCGAGGAAAGTAGCCTGAAGCTGTGCTGATCTGCCTTTGATGAATCCTGATCTCATTGAGAAGACTACAATTACAAAAGCCACCGGAATTGAAATATACGCCGGAATCTTTATGTACATGAATACGTTATTGATTGTCAGTACAATAAATAGCGTTGCTACAGCAATCGAAGCACTTCTCAATGTAAGAAGCGGAAGTATGTTTGCCCTGCTCTTGAGCCAGAGTTTGTTGAAGAGAATACTTCTTTTCGTACACATCATGTTGATAACAGGAATCATCGCCGCAAAAGCTATAACAACAGTTATCACATTTGCTATAATATCGTTTTCGATATAAAGCGAAAGTGTAGGATTTACATAAGTCTGTGACAAAGTGTATATCGCAAGAAGAAGTGATGTACCGATAAGAAGCTTTATGAAGTATCTCTTTAAGTAGCCTGACCAGTCACCTTCTCTTTCATGTTCAGCCTGATTATCAGAAGTATGATTTGCAAGGAATGCTCTGAATTTGTTCGGCATCTTGAGATAAAGCTTTTTCGATACTTTTTCTCCGCTCTTTATAAAAATAGGTGTTGTGAAAATCGTAATTACTGAGACGCATACTACAATCGGATAGAGGAAATCGCTTGTTACACCAAGTGAACTTCCAAGTGATGCGATAATAAATGAAAACTCACCGACCTGTACCATCGAGAAACCTGTCCTTACAGCAGTTTCAAATGGCTGACCTGAAAGAAGTGCACCGATTGACGAGAATGTCATCTGTCCGATAACAGTAATAACACTGATAAGAAGAATCTGTGCCCAGTACTTAAGTAGCATATCCGGCTCGATAAGCATTCCTACTGATACAAAGAATACTGCTCCGAAAAGATCCTTCAAAGGCTTTACAAGGTGTTCGATTCTTTCGCCGAGTGATGTGCCTGCAAGAATTGAACCTGCAAGGAACGCTCCGAGGGCTTCAGAAAAACCTGCGTTTATGCAGATTACTACCATTAAGAAACAGAAACCGAGAGAAACGATCATGAGAATTTCATCGTTTACGTCTTCTTTAACTTTGTTGAGGAGTGTAGGTACAACATAAATACCGACACATAAAATAACAACAAGTACGAGAAGCATCATTCCGATTTCACCTGCGAGTGCTCCGCCCGAAACGCCCTGGCTGACTGATACAGCAGTCAGAATAATCATCATGAATACACCTACGATATCTTCTATTACCAGAGCCCCCAGCGTCAGCTGAGCAAAAGGATGACTCTTAAGATTCATTTCGTCGTAAGCCTTCATAATAATCATAGTTGAAGACATGGATAACATACTACCCAGGAATACGCTGTCCATGGTACTCCAACCGAGTGCGGAACCTACTCCATAGCCCACTGTAATCATGGAACCCATAACTACAAGAGCCGTGATTATTGCACTACCACCAACTTTTGCGATGTTATGGAAACTGAATTCAAGTCCGAGAGCAAACATAAGGAATATGATTCCTATATCCGCCCAGAGATCGATATTTTCAATATCTGTTGCAGTTGGCAGTAATAAAAAATTCGGGCTTATTAAAAAGCCCGCTAAAATATACCCGAGTGCTACGGGTTGATTGATTTTTTTAAAGATAACAGTAACTACACCGGCTGTTACAAGAATAAGAGCCAGGTCAACAATAAAATGACTGATGTGGTTCAATAGGCAGCCTCCTTACTAGTTATTTTTACATTGCTGCTGGTGCCTTCTTATTATCGAAGTCTGCAAGAATAATCTGTGCAATATTTGTGCAGCTGTCACCAATCTTTTCGATGTTGTGAATAATATCAGTATAAATAACAGTGAATTCAGGTGAGCACTTACCTGATTCAAGACGCTTCATATGCATACCTCTGAGTCTGATTTCGTTTGCATTTACCTGTTCTTCCTGTTCAAGAATATCCTGAGCAAGCTTCAAATCTCTTGTTTCGAACATCTTGATAGTATCCTTGATCATTCTTGTTACCTGATCAAAGCTTTCGTAGATTTCAGCATAAGCAGAATCTGAGAAATCATATCCTGTTGCAATCTTTTCATTTGCAAACTCTGCAATGTTCTTGCAGTAGTCACCGATATGTTCTATATCTCCGGCAATATGAAGAAGTCCTGATAATTCCTTTGACTGATAAGCTGTAATAGTATCATTCTGGAACATTGATGAAAGATACTTCGATGTTGCGCCCTGAAGTGAATTTACGATATCTTCAAGTTCAAAAACTCTTGCTGAAGCTTCAGCATCCGCATCAATAAATGCCTTCTTTGCTTCATCAACCATCTTAAGAGCAAATTCACCGATTCTTGAGATTTCCTTACAAGCGAGATGAATAGCAAATACAGGCTGATCTACGATATTGAAATCGAGATAGATAGGAGCATTCGGAGTCTTTTCTTCTCCTTCCTTTTCCTTAATTACAAACTCTACGAGTTTTACAAGAAGTCCTATACAAGGCAGGAAAACAAGTACTGCAATGATATTGAAACACATATGTGCGTTTGCAATCTGTCTTGAAATAACATCAAGCTCTGCACCTGAAGGTGAAATTGCTGTAATAAGCATAGCGTATGGCTTGAGGAAAACAAGACAAATAACTGAACCTACTACATTGAAGCATGTATGAGCAAGTGCAGTACGCTTGGCAGGAGTTGAAGCTCCGATTGCTGCAAATGCCGCTGTGATAGTAGTTCCGATATTTGATCCGCAGAGAATCGGGATTGCTCCTGCAAGACCGATAACACTGCTTACACCGTCAGGACCTGCCTGCGATGCAAGGTTCTGTATAACAGCTATAACAGCCGATGAAGACTGTACAACCGCTGTAGCAATAGCTCCGATTACCGCACCTACGATAGGTGAATCAGATACGTTGAGCATAAGTTCAGCGAACTGAGGAGTAGCTGCGAGCGGTTTCATTGTGTCACCCATGATATTTATACCGACAAAGAGTAAACCGAATCCGAATAACGTCTGTCCTACATTAACAATACTTTCTTTTTTACCGAGGAAGAAGTACATTACAAAACCAATTACTACAAACACCCATGCATAATCACCGATATCAAAAGCGATGAGCTGAGCTGTAACTGTAGTACCGATGTTTGCTCCAAGGATAATGCTGACAGCCTGACGAAGTGTCATAAGTCCTGCACTTACAAAACCGATTACCATTACCGTAGTCGCTGAACTTGACTGGAGAACTGCAGTAACGATTGTTCCTGCAAGTACACCGATTACAGCATTTTTAGTAAGCATTGCGAGAATCGCTCTCATTTTCTCGCCTGCTGCCTTCTGGAGGCCGTCACTCATGAGGTTCATACCATAAATAAATACGCAGAGACCTCCAAACAAAGTTATTGCAATCTGGAATGCTTCGGAATTCATTTTTTTCTCCTTTTAACATTTTACTGTATTTTTCGCGTTAATTTTTAAAATTTTTAGAATCTTAACGAAATTTTAACACATAATCATACCGTATAATATTTTAACAGAATAAAGCGTTAAACGCAATATTTTTAATACCAATACCAAAGCTTCCGTCAATATGAATTCTACCCTCCTGGAAGGATTCCGGATCATAATCAATACTAATTAATTTATCATCAGAACTTACGTTATTATGTACTTTTTCAACTTCTATCCTTTCTGATCCATTCTCGTTTTCGTGCCCTGAAACATCGTTTACGATTACCGTTATTTCTTTGCTTTCCTTATTAATAATTTTATTAATCATATTTATCATTTTACTGAAATCCATATAATTACTTCTTGCATTTTTTACAAGCAGTATATTGTCAGCATATGAAAGTACTGATTTATTGTCGAATACTTTCTCCTTTGGAAGATCGATGATAATCACATCGAACAATTCTGAATCAATCATCCATTTAAGAAGCTTATCATGTATTTCTTCCTCACAAAGGCATAACGGATTGATTCCCTCGCCGTAATACGGCGTGTAATACTCATCATCTGTTTTAATAAAAAATGATGATGGTACTATTTCTCTGTCTCCGGAATTGAAGCATGTATCATCAGTTAAACGATATAGTAATTTTCTGAAAGAGCTGCTATTATCTTCTACACATACGTCAGGAAATAGTGAAAAAGAAATAATGCATGTTTTCTTATCGTAGTATAAAGACATCTCTTTACCAAGAGCCTTTGATATCGATGTCACACCTGCCCCGCCTTCACATCCCATTACGGTAATTATCCGCGTATCAGATTTCGAATGATTTGAATGATTTTTCACAGTAATTTGAAAACTATTAACAACTACTTCATTGACTTCAGAAAAAGAAGTATACGCTTCAAAAATTTTAACCTTATCACTCAGTAAAACATCAGTTTTGTCAGTAATGACAAATCCGTCAAAACTATGTATACGGTCGTAATCACCGACCGTAATCTCTGCTCCGATTTCCTGAAGCAAGAATGCTTTTGCGAGAGCCTCCCCGTATTCTTCATCAGAAAAAGATATCAGTAATTTATATCTGTTCACAATAAACCTCCAGTTTCCATATTTTGTAAATATTATAAGGTTTATTTCCATATTTTGTCAATCAATCATTTCTCTGAGTTTTTTGAGTGCCTGCGAAAGACCGCCTACTTCATCAATAATACCTAGTTTTACGGCTTCTTTTCCAAACAGTACAGTTCCTACATCATTTGCCATATTATCTGTACAATTCATTCTGCTCACTACTTCCTCTTTTCTTGCTTTTGAATGACTTACGATAAAGTCCACTATTCTGTCCTGTGTTTTTCTGAGATATTCAAATGTCGGTTCTGCAGTAATCATAAGACCGCTTGTCCTTACAGGATGAAGTGTCATAGTTGCAGTCTCACTTATAAAAGAATAATCACTTGCTGCAGCTAGCGGAATACCGATACTGTGTCCACCTCCAAGTACGAGTGAAACTGTCGGTTTGGAGATATTTGAAATCAGTTCCGCAAGCGCAAGCCCTGCTTCCACATCACCGCCCACAGTGTTAAGAACTGTAAGAAGTCCTTTGATTTCAGGATTCTCTTCTACCATAATCAGTTGCGGAATCAGATGTTCATACTTGGTCGTTTTATTATCAGGAGGAAGCACTGTATGCCCTTCAATACTGCCGATTATGCTTATATACTGTATATCACTTCTGAAATTACTTCCAAGTGTTATAAGGCCGAGCTCACGGAGAATCTCAGATGTGTTTTCCTTTTCTGCCGGAACACCGTTTTCATTATTTAAAATCATATTTATCACCTCTTGTTAATTAATAAGAATAGTTTTCTACAGTTTACAATTGCTTATCCGAATAATTTAAAATCTTGTGTAATATGATTTAAAGTCAGTGACTTCATAATTGAATTACGGGAGGAATCAAAGTGAGACTGAGTGAAATCGGTGATAAAGAAATTATTGATATCAGAACAGGAAACAGACATGGCCAGCTCTGGGATGCAGAAATGTTGTTTGACGAAAAAACAGGTGCAATACAGTCGCTTCTTGTGCCGGATTTTATGGGAACTTCAAGATTCGGTAGAAAATACAGCGAAATGCTTCAGCTTCCATGGATCAGTATTCTTAAAATCGGCGGCGATGTAATTGTATTTGAGTCAACATTATAAAAGCGCGCATCATACCTGATACGCGCTTGATTCTATTTCGCGAATTCGCTCATTATGCTGTTTGAAACGTCAATTCCTTTAAGTGTAAGAGCGAGTCTTCCTGTTTTGAAATTTTCATCGTCTGTAGTAATATAACCTTCCCCGACCTGCTTTTTGAGATAGTCAGTCTTATCCTTATAGTAATCAGAAAAAGGAACACCAAATCTATCTTTAAAATCATCAAGCGAAATGCCTTCTGTCATTCTGAGACCTGTAAAAACATACTCAAAAATCAAATCATCTTTAGTGCAGACTTCATCTTCCAGTGATGCCAGATTACCTTTTTCAATAGAACTTACATATTCATCAAATTCTGAAGTATTGTAAAATCTTCTTCCTTTCGTAAATGAATGTGCTGCAATACCAAATCCGAGATACTCATCCATCTTCCAGTACTTCGTATTATGAACTGATTCGCGTCCCGGTATAGCGGCATTTGAAATTTCATAATGATGATATCCTGCTGCCTTTAATAATTCAGCTGCAGTATGATAGCGTTTTCTGTCGGTTTCATCATCTGCAATATCAAGTTCACCCTTCTTATACATTTCATAAAACTCCGTACCTTCTTCAATCTGAAGACTGTAAAAAGAAATATGATCAGGTCTTAATGCTACTGCTTCATTGATAGTATTGATCCATATTTCATCAGTCTGAAGCGGCAGTGAAAACATAAGATCAATATTAATATTCTCAAAACCGGCTTCCCTGGCATCCTTAAATGTCTCAAGAAAAGTATTTCTGTCATGAATTCTTCCAATTGCTTTAAGAACACGATCATCGAGTGACTGTACTCCGATACTAAGCCTGTTAATGCCTGAAAATCTGTAAATTTCAAGCTTTTCAGGGGTAAGAGTACCAGGGTTCGCTTCTATGGTAATTTCTTGTTTAATACAGTTATTAAATTTATTTTTGATAATTTTCAATACTTCTTCTATCCATTCTGCCGGAACGATAGTCGGTGTACCACCACCAATAAATATTGTGTCTATTTCATAGTCTTCATACTCATGCGCCCTCATTTCGACTTCCTTGATAAGAGCATCAAAATAGATTCTCCAGTCCCTGTGACTGCAGTTGTCAAATGATACAAATCCGCAATATTTACACTTTCTCTGGCAGAAAGGTATATGTACATAAATTCCTAATTTCTTCATATTAACCTTCGTAAGATAAAAGGCAGCAAACAAAGTTACTGCCTTGAGAATTTACTTGTTGTCGTCGTATTTAAGAACGGCAGTGAATGCTTCCTGAGGAACTTCTACAGTACCGAACTGTCTCATACGTTTCTTACCTTCCTTCTGCTTTTCAAGAAGCTTCTTCTTACGCGAGATGTCACCACCGTAACACTTGGCAATAACGTCTTTACGGAAAGCTCTTACTGTTTCACGAGCAATAACCTTCTGACCGATAGCAGCCTGAATAGGTACTTCAAACTGGTGCATAGGAATGATTTCCTTAAGCTTTTCACATACGAAACGTCCGCGTGCCACAGCCTTTGATTCATGAACGATCATAGAGAACGCATCGACAAGATCCTTGTTAAGAAGTACATCGAGTTTTACTACGTTTGACTTTTCGTATCTGATGAATTCATAATCGAGCGAACCGTAGCCTCTTGTCTTGGATTTGAGTGCATCAAAGAAGTCATAGATTACTTCATTGAGCGGCATTTCATAATGAAGCTGTACTCTCGTTTCTGTGATATATTCCATATGAATCATCCTGCCTCGTCTTTCCTGACAAAGCTCCATGATACTTCCTACATATTCCTTCGGAATCATGATATCAGCCTTAACGATAGGTTCTTCAATATGATCATATTCCATAACACCAGGAAGGTTTGTAGGGTTCTGAATCATTCTTACTTCACCGTTATGCATTACAACTTTGTAGATAACGCTTGGTGATGTTGTAATAACTCCGAGATTGAACTCTCTTTCAAGTCTTTCAACTATGATTTCCATATGGAGAAGTCCGAGGAAACCGCATCTGAAACCGAAACCTAAAGCTGTTGATGTTTCAGGCTCGAAATTAAAAGCTGCGTCATTAACCTGAAGTTTTTCAAGAGCATCCTTTACAGTTTCATACTTTTCGCCTTCAGCAGGATAAATACCACAGAATACCATTGACTGAGGGTTCTTATATCCAGGACAAGGTTCATCTGTCGGATCTGCATCAAGTGTGATAGTATCACCAACCTGAGCATCTCGTACCTGCTTTATTGAAGCACAGATATAACCTACTTCACCTGCTCTTAATTCATTTGAAGGTGTAGGATTCGGTGAATAGAAGCCAACTTCTGTAACTTCATACTTTTTGTCAGTATTCATAAGACGGATGATATCACCCTTCTTTACACGTCCGTCAAATACTCTTGTATAAATTACTACGCCCTTGTAGCTGTCATAGTATGAGTCAAAAATGAGAGCCTTGAGTTTACCGTTTACATCTCCTGTTGGAGGTGGTACATTCTTCACTACATCTTCAAGAACATCTTCGATTCCGATGCCTTCCTTCGCCGAAATAAGCGGAGCTTCAGATGCGTCAAGACCGATAACTTCTTCAACTTCCATTTTTACTTCATCAGGTCTTGCACTTGCAAGGTCGATTTTGTTAAGCACCGGAAGAATTTCAAGATTTTCGTCAAGTGCCAGATATACGTTTGCAAGAGTCTGGGCTTCTACACCCTGAGTAGCGTCAACGATGAGAATCGCACCTTCACATGCAGCAAGGCTTCGCGATACTTCGTAAGTAAAGTCAACATGACCCGGAGTATCGATAAGGTTGAAAATGTACTCTTCCCCGTCTTTTGCCTTATAAAGAAGTCTTGTAGTCTGGAGCTTGATTGTGATTCCACGTTCTCTTTCGAGATCCATGTTATCAAGGAATTGTTCCTTCATGTCTCGCTGTGCAACAAGCCCTGTCTTTTCAATAATACGGTCAGCAAGTGTTGACTTACCATGGTCTATATGTGCAATAATACTGAAATTCCTGATTTTACTCTGATATGAATTCATATTGTCCCCTTATAATATAAGCTTCATCGGATTCGTCCGATAGATAGTATATTATACCACAGATAGGGTCTTTCAGTAAACAAAATTATAGCTTGAAACTCGCCATCAGTCGCTCATTACTTCATCGATTACAGCCTTTAAGACATGAGCTAGATATTTGCCGGTAAGTCTCGTTTCACTGATATCGTTTTCGTTGTTTCCTACTTCAATCAGCATAGCGTAGTCTGATACATACTGATTATACTTGTACTCCTTATCGATTTTTCTTCCCGCAAAACCGGGGTACATTTCATCAGCCGTTGCAAGAACGTTTTCCGCAAGTGTATTAAGTGCCGTTGCATTCTCATTTCCCTGTCCTACAACCATCGCAAAGCTTGAAACTGTTTCTCCGTTTATTTCTACAGTTTTTGATTTACCGCCCGTGTATGCAGCCGCATCTCTGTGAAGGTCAATTACAAACACTGCAGAAGGATTTTCCCGAATCAGCCTGTTTACTGTTTCAAGTGATCTCGCATAAGACTGGTTGTATGATTCTGCATCGTGAAGCGTTTTATCGTGTATTACACCGATTCCGAGTGATTCAAGTTCAGCCGCAAGTACAGTTCCGACTTCCCTTACCGAACCTTCTTCAGCAGTAGTTCTGTAGTTGTTTTCGACAGGAATCGGCTGATAAGCCTCCGTAGCATGCGTATGATATATTATGACAAGAGGTTTACCATTATCCTTCTTCACAGTCTGAGGTGTAGGATTATCAGGATTCTGCGTATCTACGATATCGCTTTTAATCTCTCCCGTTACCGTATTTTCTATCGATGAATCAGTTACACTCTCACTTGCAATTTCACTTCTTGCAACCCCTCTTGTAGCTGCAGGATACACAGCCTGTACACACATTACACCAAGATCACTTTCCGTAATTTTCTTTCCGTCAGTACTTATTGCAATTCCGGAAAACAAAATCGCAGAAAGCAAATAAACCGCAGAAAACACTACAGTAAACTGCTTTATTCTCATTCTTTTCCCCCTTTCCCCGTCAAGCGTTTCGCTTCTCAGGGATTAGTATTCTTAAGAATATATGCCGGGGTGAAGCATTATATTAATGCCATTAGCAATTATATCCGAGAAATCTTTTATGACTGTGTCAATGTCAGTTGACGTTACTACCATATCAAACTCATTTTCGTTAAGGTAACTGTCGATTGCATCGTTATCATTTTCAAACTTCGATAATGCATCTATGACAAGAGTTCCTGCGTCAATAACAGTAGGAACGCCTATCGCTATTACCTTACAACCGAGCGTTTCCCTATCGAGCATCTTTCGTACATTTCCCATACCACTTCCGGGACTTATACCTGTATCGTTTATCTGAATCGTAGTATTTATACGACTTACATTTCTTGCGGCAAGCGAATCGATTACAATAACGACATCCGGTTTCACGATTTCTACTGCTCTCTTAATAAGTTCTGCTGTTTCTATGCCTGTCGTACCTGTTACACCGGGGACAAAAGCACTGACATTACTTATGTCCGGATCTCTTTCCATATTGTAAATTGTGTAAAGATGCCTTGTTACTCTGAGCTTTGATACAGTAAAAGGTCCGAGAGCATCAGGCGTTACCTTGTCATTTCCAAGACCTGTCACAAGAACATTCAGGTTTCTGTCTTCTCCTGTAAGTCTCACAAGTTCATTTGCCAGAGCCTTGCTCCCTCTCTCACGAATACCTTCTTTTTCGTCTACTATTCCATCTACCTCTAGAGTGATATAATTTCCCTTTCTCTTCTTAAAGAACATCTCGCCTCTTTCATCTGTAATCCTGATTCGTGTAACTTTAATATCCTCATCATAAGTCTTCTCCTCAATTTCAGCTCCATCAATAAGCTTTCTGACTGTATCATCACCAGATAATTCAGCTGCTGATTCAAAATCTTCAACATATTCAATAGCAAGATCAGTCCTGTACCTCATAAAATACCTCCAAACCGTTGAAATTACTTGATATTTTTAAATTTCCCTTGCTATTTCTTTATTATTCATATATAATAATACTCGCGAAAATTTGCTAACCAAAAAATTTTAATAAGAAAAGTGGGGTGAATTAAAAAATGGCAAATATTAAATCCGCAAAGAAAAGAATCCGTGTAATCGACAAGAAGACTGCAAGAAACAGAAGAATTAAGAATCATCTTAAGACTGCTTTAAAGAACTTCGACGTTGCAATCGCAGAAGGCAACATGGAAGCTGCTAAGGTAGCTCTCGTTGCTTGTGAAAAGGAACTTATGCAGGCTGCTGCTAAGGGAACTATCCACAAGAACGCTGCTTCAAGAAAGGTTTCAAGACTTACAAAGAGATTCAACAACGCAAAATAAATCTCACCCGTCCCCACCAGCGCATAAGTTAAATGCGTATTTACGTGAGTAAAAAAACCGAAGGATGTGTCTCCCTTCGGTTTCTTCTTTTTTGAAGTTTATATCGGATGGTTGTGAGTACATCAGGCTGCTATTAATATGCAGTCTTATTTTTTTGCTTTTATTTCAGTAATGCGATATACAAGTCTTAATAAAGTTTCTATTCCTGTTTTCAGGCACTCAGGATTTATCTCAAACTTACCCGTATGTAAGGGACTGTTTTCTCTTCCTTCGTAACCTGATCCAATATAAAAGTATATACTCTGTGCCTTTTTCCCGTAAAAAGCGAAGTCATCCACCATAAGGGACGAATCGCTTAATTCCAACGTTTGTAGGTGTTCATTTTTATATTTATAGTCTTGTTCATTATTTTCTGACTCAAGCATAAGAAATACGTCACAAAGCTCTTCGTCGTTTATCAGTTCAGGGTACCCGTCGCTTATTTTAATATCGCAGATACATCCGTATGCTGCTGAAACAGCTTGAGAGACTGCTTCAAGTTCATCCGCAATTTCAATACACAAGGCTTCACTTTCGCCTCTTATTATTCCGGAAATTCTTACATCATCACAGATTATATTTCTTGCGTTTCCTCCTTCTATCATTCCAAAAGATATCAGAGCAGATTTTGCAGGATCCGTGATTCTTGTAAGTACGGACGATGCTACTGATATAATCGATGATGCAGCAAGAATAGCATCACAGCCAAGGTGTGGTTTTGCACCATGGCTTTTCTTTCCTAAAACTCTTATGTCAAACATTTTTGAAGCTCCGCATACGAGTCCTCGCTTGACTCCCGTGATCCCTGCATTCAGCTCCGGCGAAACATGAAATCCTATTACTAAATCACAGTCATCAAGAATTCCTGATTCTGATATGTACTTACCTTTGCCATCACCTTCTTCATCCTGCTGAAAAATATGTATAAGGTCAACTTCAGGCAAGAAATCTTTAATTTCACTGCATACTTTTGCAAACCCGAGGAGGATTGCAGTATGCGCATCATGGCCACAGGCATGCATCACTCCAGGATTCGTTGATTTATACGAAAGATTTGTTTCCTCGCTTATTTTTATTGCATCTATATCTGCACGAATCGCTATTTTAATTTTTCCATTATTGTTCTGACCTGAAATTACTGTTGTATTTAAAATTCTTTCTGTTTCAAGACCGAATACCTGAAGATTATTCTCAATCATCTGCGCTGTATTATATTCCATATTTCCCAGCTCAGGGCACTTATGAAGTTCTTCAAACACAGCTCGGGAATGCTCGTATGCCCTTTTGACAACATCGTTATAATCATATTTTTCAAACATAAAAAAACACCTCCGCAGCATATATATGCCGTAGAGGTGTCATTAATTCATTAAATTACCGTGAACTATACTTCAAGAGTCTGTTCTTCAGGAAGAAGGTTCATATTGTCACTTCTCTTAATCTTCTTTGTTGAAGTCTTGATGAAGTCACCCTTCTTGATAGTGACTGATCTGATACGTTTCCAGTTTGGAAGTCCCATATTCATTTCAGCGATTTCGCCTCTGATAAGCTTGTATACCGCTTCGTCAGCAGGATTATCCCCGAGAAGTTCTGTTAAAGCTTCCATATCCGGCTTAACCTGTACACTTACTATAGTATCGAGTCCGTCTTCACTATCAGTTCCGTAAACCATACATTCGTTAACGTAAGGAATCTTCATAACATATCCTTCAATTTCTTCAGGATATATGTTCTTTCCAGTCTTTGTAACGATTACGTTTTTCTTTCTTCCTGTTAAGTAAATGCAGCCATCAGGATCGAGGAATCCGAGGTCACCAGTCTTGTACCAGCCTTCGCCATCGAGAACTTCTGCTGTTTCTTCCGGCATGTTGTAATAACCGAGCATTACATTAGGGCCTCTGTAGTAAATGTCGCCGATGCCGTTTTCATCAGGATTTTCGATCTTGAATTCTCCTTCAGGAAGAGCCGGACCGCATGAGCCTGCCTTCTTGTATCCACCCTCCTTGAAATCAGGAAGACCTGATACGAGCGGACAACATTCAGTAAGACCGTATCCCTGTCTGTACAGATAACCGAAATCAAGGAAATCTCTTCCGATTGCTGGGTCAAGAGCCGCACCACCGCAGAGCATTACTCTTAAATGTCCGCCGAGAGAATCGTGTACTGACTTGAAGAGCTTACCGCTTAAATCAATACCGATATGTTTGAGTTTTCTGTTAACCTTGATAGCATTCTTGAGGAGGCTTTCCTTACCTTCCTTCTTTGCAGTCTTCCAGATTTTCGCATGAACACTTTCAAAAATGAGAGGAACACCAATGAGGAATGTCGTTTTTGATTCAGCGAGGTTCTTTGTAATATACTTAAGACCTTCAAAGATTGCTACACTTCCTCCTCTGTAGAGGAATGCCATGAAACCGATAGTTGAACCAAAAGTATGATTCATTGGAAGAATTGTAAGATTTACATCCTTTTCATTTAAAAGGAACATTCTTGCAGTATCCATTATATTGGCGCAAAGATTGAAATGGCTGAGCATTACACCCTTTGGATTTCCTGTAGTTCCTGAAGTGAAGATAAGACTTGCCATTATCTGATTGTCAATTTCTGCATCGAGGAATCTTCTGTCTCCGGCTTCAATAAGCTTCTTACCTTCATCAATTGCCTTTCTTATACACTTTTCATTATCGGCTCTACGCTTGCTTTCGTACATTTCCATTTCGAAACCGTACTTTATATCAAGCCCTTCAAGCTTTTCAGCACAGTTTGTAGTATAGAAAACAGCGTCACAGTCTGCAGCCTTCAAAAGCACCTGAATTTCTTCAGTTGAAAGGTCTTTATCCATAGGAACTACTACACCAGTACCGTTAATTACTGCAAAATATGCAACAACCCAGTCGTAGCAGTTTTCGCCCATTACTGCAATCTTCTTATCCTTAAGTCCGAGATTGATAAGCTTTGTTCCGAGTGCATTTACATCGTCAAGGAATTCAGTATAAGTAATTCCCTTATACTCTCCACCCTTAACTTCTTTTACAAGAAAAGCATTGTTTTCAGGCCATTTCCTTGTAGCTTCTTCGATAAAATACTTTAAGTTTTCAATCGGCCATACTTCATGATAACCTTTGAATAATTCGTTATTATTTTCCATTACTAACCCTCATATACGAGCTTTCCGCCTATGATAGTCTTTACTACCTTGACGTCAGCAATATTGTCCTTGTTTACATTAAATATATCATCTGAAAGGACTACCATATCTGCAAACTTTCCTGCTTCGATAGTACCCTTTTCATTTTCTTCATAGTTTGCGTATGCTGCACCTGTTGTAAATGCATGGACAGCCTGCTCTACAGTAATGCACTGTTCAGGGAACCATCCTTCTACTGGAAGTCCGTCCCAGTCACGTCTTGTTACTGATCCTTCAATACCAAGGATAGGATTGTAATCTTCAACCGGGCTGTCTGAACCAGCTGCTACTACACAACCTTCATCATGGAATCTCTTCCAGTTGTATGAAAGTGAAGCTCTGTGTCTTCCGAGTCTGTCTTCAGCAATTTCAATATCTGACTTAACGAAAACGAGTTCGCAACCTGCCACAACACCAAGTCTTGCATACTCTTCAATAAGACCTTCTGTAGTAACCTGACAATGGTCGATACCGAATCTTAAGTCCTTATCAGGATTTGCCTTGATAATCGGTTCATAAGCCTTGAGAGCCATATAAACTTCCATGTCGCCGATGCCGTCACATACTGATAAAAGACCATGCTCATAAGCATCCTTGATCTTTCTTGAGAGTGCTTCCTGTGTAATAACAGGTCCGCCGTATGTACCAGGTTCATCTGAATACTGTTCAATAAGCGCAGCTTCTCTTACGCCGAGTGATCCTGCAATAAGGAGCTTGAACTTACCGATTCTGAAGAAGTCAGAACCATCGCCAGTCTTATAACCGTACTTATAGAACTCCTGCTGCTGTTCGTCTTCAGGAAGATAAAGCATGAGGTTAACTCTGATAGGAAGTTCGCCAGCTTCGTCAAGTTCCTTGTAAGCCTGAAGAATATCGTTGAAATCTCCAGCTCTTGTAAGTTCGAAATCGTCTGTTTCTACTGAAGTCATTCCGGCATCTCTGTACTTTTCACAAGCTGCTACGATTGACTTCTTGATCTTTTCTACTCCGAGCTTAGGAAGTCTTGAGTAAACAACTTCCTTTGCTTCGCCCTTGAATACCCCTGTAGGAACTCCATTATCATCAACAAAGATTGATCCGAGTTCAAATTCAGGAAGTTCTTCCATGAAACCGAGTTCTTCAAGTGCCTTTGTATTTGTGATACAAACATAGCTGCATGATCTTCCGATTGAAATCATGTGCTTAGTTGAAACCTTGTCCAGGTCATGTCTGTCCGGCATACGGCCTTCAGGATAGTTTGTTTCGTTCCATCCTCTTCCTTCAACCCATGTTCCTTCAGGAATATTATTATCTTCGATATACTTCTTTAAGCATTCGATAAGTTCTTCGATACTCTTGCAGTCATCGAGATATGCCATTGTAAGGCTGTATCCATAACTTAAAAGATGTGTATGGCTGTCATAAAAACCAGGAATAACAGTCTTTCCTTCAGCATCAATAACTTCATCTCCATCCTTTGCCATAGCCATGATTTCTGCGTCTGTTCCAGTCGCAACAATCTTGCCGTCTGTCATATATACTGCCTGTACTACTGTATCGTTTGAATCAAGTGTTCTGATATTTCCATTTCTAAGAATAGTGCTCATTATTTGTGTCCTCCAAGATAAGTAAATTGTATAATTCTGCACTTACGCTGTTACTGTTTCAAGCGCGAGTTTCATCATATCTGTAAAAGTTTTTTCTCTTTCTTCGTTTGTTGTCTCTTCGCCAGTTACGAAATGATTTGAAATTGTAAGGATTGTAAGCGCATCACGTCTGTGATAAGCGGCATTCATGTAAAGAGCTGCAGCTTCCATTTCTACTGCGAGTGTTCCCATGCTCTGCCATTTTTTCCACCACTCATCACCAAGTTCGTAGAATACATCTCCTGATAAAATGTTTCCGGCTTTGTATTCGAGACCAAGCTTCTTCGCTGCTGCGTCTGCCTGGAGAAGCATATTCATGCTTGCTGCGGGTGAATAAGTTCCAGGGAGGTTAAATGCGTGCGCATAATTTGAATCTGTAGATGCTGATACACCAAGCACGATGTCACGCACTTTAACGTCTTCGTGGAAAGAACCGGCTGTTCCGATTCTAATAAGTTTCTGAACTCCATAGAATTCCATAAGTTCCCACGAATAAAGTCCCATTGAAGGCATGCCCATACCAGTTCCCATTACTGATACAGGCACTCCTTTATATCTACCAGTGTATCCGAGCATACCGCGTACTTCATTGAAAAGTACCGGTTCCTCGAGGAAGTTTTCTGCGATAAATTTTGCTCTTAAAGGATCGCCAGGAAGGAGAATGCCTTCAGCAATAGCGCCTTTATCAGCTCCGATTGCACCAATGTGTCCACTCATAACTTTCCTCCATAAATTTCCCTTATTTTTCTAATATCACAAACTATCTCAGATAGTTTTGTACTCTATATGCATGTCTAACCCTTATTTTAGCACAATACAGCCTTATTATCTACTGTTTCAGCAAAATTTTTGTATAAATCTTCATGTGAAGAAATATATATAAAAAGCGCACGAGAGTTATCGTGCGCTTTAGCTATTTCGGGCTGATTATTTGTGGTCGTACTGTTTTACTTCTACTTCCTTCTTATCGAAATCGATGAAAATCTGGTATGCGTAATTATCTTCGCTTGTATCCCAGATTTCTACGAATTTAGGTGTGATTTCGATTATGATTTCAGTGTCTTCGTGTGAGTACTTGTTGTAGCTTCCCCAGAGATGTTCCTTATAGAGCTTTTCAAACTTTCTGTCTGGTTCGTCAACAACCAGTCCCTTGTTTTCAGCAATACCTTCTACCTGAACACCGCTCCAGCAGAGAGCAACCTGCGGATTTGCGTAGAGCTGCTGAGTCTTTCTGAAATTCTTGTCAGTCTTGAACCAGATTTTTTCATCGTAGAAAAGACAGCTCACGTTTCTTACCATTACATAATCGTTTACTGAGCTTGCAAGTGCCATGATTTTCCAGTCACCGAGCTTTTCAAACATTATTTCCTTTGCCTGTTCAAATGTAAGGTTTTTATCAATACTGAATTTCATATGTATGCCTCCTATTTATTGTCTGCTTCGCTGATTATTTTCTTGAGCGGTTTACTGATTTTCTTGTAAACGAAGAATGTTATAACTGAAGTTACTGTTCTTGATATTACGTTGAATGGAACGATTGAAAAAGCAACTACAGTCGGTATGTTTTTGATATATGGGTTTACAGCTGAGAACATTCCTACTATCATATCCCAGTCCATTCCGTAGAGGAACATATATGCAGGGAAAATGAGATAAATGTTTGTAATTATTGCTGTAATGATACTGAGAACTGATCCTAAAACGAGTCCTATAACAGCACCCTTCTTTGTACGATGCTTTCTGTAGTAAAGGACTGCAGGAAGTACATATGTTACGCTAAGAAGGAAATTCTGGATTTCTCCTGTAAGCATTGATGAACTTCCCTGGAATACCAGTTTCAGAAGAAGCTTTACTGTAATGATTTCAATTGCTCCAACCGGACCGAGTACGAAGCCTCCGATGAGTTCAGGGAGCGCCGAAAGGTCGAATTCCGCAAATGGCGAAAGGAACGGAACTCCGAAATTAAAGAAGATGAGAATGAATGATGCACATCCCATCATTGCCGCCACTACAAGGCGATAAACTTTTTGTCTCATTTAATTACCTCCATGAGCCGGAATCTTTGAAATGATCCCGCAAATTAAAAATCCCGAAGCCAAATTTCTGTCAGCCTCGGGAATTGCTTCACGGAAATAAACGATGACACGTAAAGTCACCTTCCTTGAAGAATTCAGTCTTTTACCATCCGGACTATACCGTCGGTTTCTGAGTTTCACAGAATCGGCCCTCGCACATGCTCGGGTTCATGGACTATACCATCGGTCGGGAATCACACCCTGCCCCAAAGACTTCCAGTATTTACTTCTTTGTGTATTATACCGCGTTAAAGTGCGATAGTCAACAGATTACTTGAGCTTTGCTGCCCAGTCTTCTTCTTTGAAACCGAGGAGCACAAAATCTTCTCCGACTACGAGCGGTCTCTTTACAAGAAGCCCGTCAGTTGCGAGAAGTCTGAGCTGCTCTTCTTCTGACATAGTCGGTATTTTGTCCTTGAGTTCCATTGACTTATAAAGCATCCCGCTAGTATTGTAAAACTTCTTGAGCGGAAGTCCACTCATTTCGTACCATTTCTTAAGCTCTTCATAACTTGGATTTTCTTCCTTAATAGGACGAAGATCGTAGCTGATATTGTTTTCGTCGAGCCACTTGAGTGCCTTCTTACATGTTGTGCATCTTGAATAACATAAAACCTTTAACATAACCTGCCTCCTTATATCTGATTCTGTGATTCTGAGTTTTGTTGTGATTGTATTATACTGCATTTTGATACTTACGTTTCACCGTTCTGCATTTTTTGCAATTATTATTTGAATTGCAATTGCTTTTCTGACTTGTATTTACCCAAAAAACTTTTGCTTACGCAATGAAACTATGATATAATTACAAAGTCTTTTGACATATAATAAAACATATGGAAGCGTATCGAAGTGGTCATAACGAGCCGCACTCGAAATGCGGTGTACCTCCGGGTACCGTGGGTTCGAATCCCACCGCTTCCGCCAGACAGACAACATGGAATTGCCCATGTTGTTTTGTTTTTTGCAGGTTTCGACAGTGAATGATGCTTGCAACTGCCGAAGTTTCTTTGCTTTCATCCCTATCCTCTATTTCTTTAATTCTTTAAGGAGTGCTGCGCAGTGTGCGTATTCGGCTTTGATTGTTTCCTGGTCGTTGTCACGGCAGGCTGCATGGTAGTTTTTGTGGCATTCGATGAATTCGAGTGTTTTCTGGAGTTCTTCGATCTGTTCTACGACGATCTGCCTTCTCTGTTCATACATTTCGATAATTTTATCGTGCTGCTCAAATCCGGGTCTGCTCCACTCCATTACCCGTCTGATTTCTTTGATTGACATTCCTGACTTTTTGAGACACTCTATTGTTTCGAGCGTTTCGACATCTGTTTCTGAAAAGGCTCTGTAACCCGAAGCCTTTCTTTCTATATCGCTCAAAAGTCCTTCTTTGTCATAATACCTGATTGTTGTTGCCGGTATACCGAGTTTTTCAGCTACCTGTTTGATTGTATATGTGTTCATTGTATCGCCTTTTTCTTTCCTGCCCGTACAATTTTAATATCTGCGAGCTTGACCTTAAACTATACTCTAATGTTAAAATAATGATAACACGATTTCAAAAGGAGAACAACTATGGAATACAGAAAATTACCACACGGCGAAGCAAAGCTCAGTACAATCGGTATAGGCCTCGCAAATCTTCAGACCCAGGGCGCAGACGACAAGAACAGCCTTGAAGTTTTTGAAACTGCATTTGAAGGCGGTATCAATTTCTTTGACCTCTGCTGTACAAAGGAAGATACTTTCAAGGTTTTTGGTAAGGTTGATAAAGGTGAAAGATCAAAGTTTCACACTCAGATGCATCTCGGTCAGATTTATATTGATGGCGAGTATGGTCGTGACAGAGATCTCGAAAAGACTAAGAGAGCTTTTGAAACTACACTTGAATATACAGGAATGGATTATACTGATTTCGGATTCATTCATTGCGTTGATGAAGATGAAGAATTCAATCAAATTATGGAGAACGGCACATGGGACTATCTCGTAAATCTTAAAAAGCAGGGAGTTGTAAAGCATATCGGTTTTTCATCACACACTCCTGAAATTGCAAAGAAATATATTGATACAGGGCTTGTTGACCTCTTTATGTTCAGTGTTAATCCTGTATTTGACTATGGTAAGGGTGAATACGGAATCGGCGCTATTCAGGAACGTTCAGATTTCTATAAGTACTGTGAAAGTCTCGGAATCGGTATCACAGTTATGAAGCCTTTTGCCGGTGGCCAGCTTCTTGATGAAAAAGCTTCTCCTCTAGGAATCGCACTTACACATAATCAGTGTATCAAATACGTTCTCGACAGACCTGCTGTGCTTTCTGCTCTTCCAGGCGTAACTTCAGCTGAAGAAGTAAAGAAAGTACTTGAATATTATAAGGCATCTGATGAAGATAAGGATTACTCAATTATCGGCACTGCAACACCTAGTGAAGCTGTAGGTCGCTGTGTGTATTGTAACCACTGCGCTCCATGTCCTGTAGGCATCAATGTAAGCCTTGTAAATAAGTATTATGACCTTGCAAAGCTTGGTGATGCTCTTGCAGCTGACCATTACAAGAAACTTTCGCTTCATGCCGGTGACTGTGTCCAGTGCGGTAGCTGCAACTCAAGATGTCCTTTCAAGGTTAATCAGACTGACAGAATGCTCGAAATCAAGGATTACTTCGGTTTCTAAATTGTTCTATATAATCTCTTAACACTAAATCCCCTTCGCTTAATATACTCTTTATATGTCTTATGCGATAATCTGTATATTGCAAGGGGATTTTAATTTTGGGATTAAGGAGTTTTATATGTTTAGTTTTCTACACAGAATCGGACATATGACCTCATCACAGATTATAATTCTGGGGTTTATTGTCGCGATTTTAATCGGGGCGCTGCTTCTTACACTACCGTTTGCTACAAACGATGGTAAGGGGGCGTCTTTTTCTGATGCTTTGTTTACTGCAACGTCTGCGGCCTGTGTTACAGGGCTCGTTGTTCAGGATACGGCTACATACTGGTCACTGTTTGGTCAAATAGTGATACTCATTATGATTCAGACAGGCGGCATGGGTGTTGTGACAGTCGCTGTTCTTCTGGCGATTCTGTCCGGTCGAAAAATCGGGCTTATGCAGCGAAGCACGATGCAGGAATCCGTTTCTGCGCCTTCACCGGGAGGTATCATAAGGTTTACAGGCTTTATTTTAAAAACAACTTTATTAATTGAACTACTCGGATTTTTTATAATGCTTCCTGTATTTACTAAAGATTTCGGTTTATCAGGAATATGGTATGCCATCTTTCATTCCGTTTCTGCCTTCTGTAATGCCGGTTTTGACCTTATGGGAGTAAACGCACCCTACTCTTCTCTGACACACTATGCTGACAATCCTGTTATTAACATTGCAATTATGATACTGATAATTACGGGCGGTCTCGGATTTCTGACGTGGCAGGATATAAGAACAAATCATATCCACATAAGAAAGTACAAAATGCAAAGCAAAGTAATACTTACCGTAACAACACTTCTTATTTTATTTCCAGCACTGTTTTTCTTCTTTTTTGAGTTTCATAACTTGCCTCTGGATGAACGTTTCTGGTATTCACTCTTCTGCTCCGTATCGCCAAGAACTGCAGGTTTTAATACTGCTCAACTTACTGAAATGAGTGAATCAGGGACATTGCTTACTATTATTCTTATGCTTATAGGCGGTTCACCCGGCTCTACGGCAGGAGGAATGAAGACTACTACTCTTGCAGTCCTTGCAGTAACTTCCTTTTCTGTATTCTCACACAAGGAGTCTCCTCACTGTTTCGGCAGAAGGATCAGCGAAGATATTGTAAAGAAGGCAGCGGCAATACTTATGATATACCTGACACTTTTTCTCGCTGGTGGTATATTTATAAGTCTTCACGAAAATACCCCGATACTTACAGCTTTGTACGAAACGGCATCTGCTATAGGAACTGTAGGTCTTACACTTGGTATAACACCGGAGCTCGGACTATCTTCACGACTTGTTCTTATATTGCTTATGTTTTTCGGACGTGTAGGAGGACTTACTCTTATATTTGCCGCTCTGTCTGATTACCATAAGGAATCTTCAAAACTTCCAAAAGAAAAAATTACTGTTGGTTAATTTCCGGACATATTCCGGTATTTGAAAGGAGTTATATTATGAAATCTGTTCTTCTTGTCGGACTTGGAAGATTTGGAAAGCATATTGTCTTCAATCTTGAAAGTCTTGGTTATGAATTAATGGCAGTCGATAATGATGAAGCAAAAGTTGACGAGATACTTGCACACGTTACAAATGCACAGATTGGAGACAGTACCAATGAAGAATTTCTGAAGTCACTTGGTGTAAATAATTTCGATTACTGCATCGTTGCCATCGGTTCAAATTTCCAGAGTTCACTCGAAACTACTTCCCTTCTTAAAGAACTTGGAGGCAAAGTTGTAATCTCAAGAGCATCAAGAGATGTTCAGGCTAAATTTTTACTTAGAAATGGTGCGGATCACGTCGTTTACCCTGAAAAGGAAATGGCTGCCCGCCTTGTTCATGATTATATACATAACTGATTCTACGCATTAAAAAAGGCGGCACATTTGTGCCGCCATGTATTTTACTTGTAACGTTATTACTGGAGAGTCTTTCCGCCGTCGCATACGAAGTTTGCGCCGTTAACGTATCTGGCTTCATCTGAAAGGAGGAAGCAAACAACTTCTGCCATTTCTTCAGGAGTTGAAGGTCTGTCCATAGTTCCGTTGTTGAGTGAGTTCTTGTCCTGTGGTTCGCCTGCATCATCATACTGTGCAAGGATTCCGTCGAGCATATCTGTATCAACCCATCCTGGTGAGTAGCAGTTACATCTTACGCCTGTTCTTCCGTTTTCACCAGCAACGTTCATTGTCATACCGAGTACAGCAAACTTTGATGAACCATAACCAACTTCGAGGTCATATCCTCTCATACCTGAGCATGAGCAAGTATTAACGATAGCACCCTTCTTCTGTCTCTTCATGATTGGGAGGCAGTACTTCATCATGAGGAATGTTCCGAATACGTTGATTTCATATACCTTCTTGAAATCTTCAAATGTATAATCTTCTGCCCATGCGCTTGGTCCTGAAATACCAGCGATGTTTGCAAGAACGTCAATCTTTCCGTACTTTGCTTCTACTTCAGCTACTACCTTCTTAACGTCTTCTTCTGAGCTTACGTCAGCTGCCATAGCTTCGCACTGAGGTCCGATTTCATCTACAACGCCCTGAAGCTTTTCAAGTCTTCTTCCGATAACGATAACCTTTTCTGCACCTTCCCAAGCGAGCTGCTTAGCAACTGCCTTACCAATACCAGTTCCGCCACCAGTAACGATTGCGATCTGACCGTCAAATCTGTTCTTGTTCATTTCGTCCTCCTATATAAAAACATAAAATCTAAACCTGATTATTCAGACTTATTAAATTATACAAAAGCGACATCATATTGTCAAATAATTGTCATTTCCGCTGTGTAAATTTGTCGTTAATTGTCGATTCAGGGTACCATTTGTCATAAACTGATGTTTGAAATTATCATAAACTTGTGCGATACTTTACTCATAATACTGAAGGAGGATAAGCTTTTGAAATATACAGGAAAAATCAATTTTGACGCACTCGATATTGAAAGCCAGGAATTCAAAGAAATAGTATATGCCGTAGCAAACGGATACGAATATCTTAAACTTGTCAACATCAAAGACAGAGAAAGCAGTGTAATCAAGATAAGTCCCCTTCTCGATAATCTGATCGGCGATTCATCACCTGAAAATGTGCCTGTTTTCATACTTGAAAACCTGATACTTCCTGAGTATAAGGAACGTTTCAGTTACTTTATAAATGTCGACAGAATCATTGACACACTGAACGAAAGAAAGAAAACCGATACAATTGATATCCAGCTTCTTGCTGACGATGGAAGTATCATCTGGCTCAGAGTAAAAGTTATTCTGATTTCATCAAACCCTGAAGATGGTATGCCTTGGTCGTATCTTGCAACAATGACCGATATTACCCAGGAAAAGAATGACGAGCAAAAGACTTTTGAAGCACTTCAGGTTGCTTTTGACTCCGCCCAGCAGGCAAACTCTGCAAAGAGCGACTTTCTCTCACGTATGAGCCATGATATAAGAACTCCTATGAACGCAATCATAGGCATGACTGCCATCGCTGCAACATGCCTTGATGATAAGGAAAGACTCTCAAACTGCCTTGAGAAGATCAACATTTCGTCAAAGCACCTTATGAGCCTCATCAACGAAGTTCTCGATATGTCCAGAATTGAATCTGGCAGAATGGTTCTTTCCGAAGAAAAAATTAATATTCACGACCTTGTGGACAGTCTTGTTTCGATTATCCATCCTCAGGTAGAAAACAAAAAACAGCATCTTGAAGTATCTGTTTCCGATATTACTCATCCATACGTAATCGGTGACAGCCTGAGATTACAACAATGTTTCCTCAATTTCCTCAATAATGCAGTAAAATATACTCCTGAAGGTGGCTGCGTCACTCTTTCGGTGACTGAAAGACCTGACAGCAGTGCTGATTCATCAATATACGAATTTATAATTGAAGATAACGGGTACGGTATGAAACCTGACTTCCTGAATCATATCTTCGAGCCTTTTGCAAGAGAAGAAGACAGCCGTATAAGCAAAATACAGGGTACAGGACTCGGAATGCCGATAGCCTACAATATCGTAAGTCTGATGGACGGTAGTATCGATGTTACAAGTATTCCTGACAAAGGTTCAAAATTTATCGTTACTATAAGACTTAAAGTACAGACAGGTCCTGAAAATCAGGAAGCTTCTTCAGACACTCAGAAGGAATCCGAAACTTATGATTTTACAGGTAAGAGAATCCTTATTGTAGAAGATAATGAAATTAACCTCGAAATAGCAGAAGAGCTCCTGCAAATGACGGGAGCTACGATTGAAACTGCTGAAAATGGTAAAATTGCTCTCGATATGGTAAGAGAGTCAGAAGCTTTTCATTATGACCTTATAATCATGGATATTCAGATGCCTGTAATGAATGGTTATAACGCAACAATGGCGATAAGATCACTCGACAGGCCTGATACAAAGTCCCTGCCTATTTTTGCTATGACTGCAAATGCTTTTGTCGAAGATGTGGACATGGCAAGAAATGCAGGTATGCAGGAACATATAGCAAAACCGCTTAATATCGAAACTTTATACTCTGCTATAAAGAAGTGGGTATAATAAACCGTGCTGAAAGCGGGTTGATTTCGAGACTCATTCTCTCCGAATCTATCATTTCACCATCAATACAAGGGCGCATGATTCCGTCAAAGGCTTCAATCATGACGCTCTTTTTTTTATTATACATAACCGCTCTTTTTCCGAGCTTTGTTTCAAGATGTGTACCTTTCTGGTATTTCGGAACAAGGGTTACGAATTCTCTTCTCTTAAGATCATTTACGATGCTGACGTCCATAAGACCGTCATCAGTTTTTGCAAGAGGAATTCCTTTCCATCCACCACCACAGTAACATCCGTTTGTGAATGCCGAAAGAAGAATCGGTCCTTCCTTTATTACTTCTCCTTCCGATGTAATTCTGACCTTTGCTCCCTTCTTTTTTACAAGAAGTATCACAACGCCGAGTATATATGCGAGCGATCCTGATATAAATGGCTTTGTTTTTAGTACGGCTGTTAGATCAACTACATTTGCATCAAAACCGAGGTTTACCATATTTACTACACTGCCTGTTTTGATCTCCCCTTTATACTCATTTCTGTATGTAATCGTATCAATTGAAATCGGTGTGCCCATAATCTGTGCACATATATCGAGGAACTGTTCTGCAGTACCGAAATTTCTTATAAAATCATTTCCTGTTCCGATCGGAATTACACCGAAAGCAGTATTTTCAAACCCGATAAGTCCGTTTACTACTTCATTGTGAGTACCATCTCCGCCGCAGGCATAGAATCGATACTCTTCTTTTAAAGTTCCTTCAAGTGTTTCCGAGTCTCTTTTTTCAAGGCGTGTGCGTACATATTCTGTTGCATCGCCGACACACTTTGTCATATATATTTCGAAATCAGCTCCGGTACTTTTTGCTGCTGTTTCTATTTTGTCCGTAAAATTCTTTTCTCCTGCCCTCTGTCCTGCTGCAGGATTTACAATAAAAATGTGCTTCATATTTTTCCTCGTATAGTGATTCCACTTTTAAATAATTAGCCTTCAGACAAAAATATTATACAATACATCATTCTTTTAAAGCAAATAGAAATGGTGTATAATTAGCTTTGTATTAGAGGAGGTATACTATGGATCCAAGAATTAAGAAATTAGCAGATGTACTTGTACATTATTCAACTGACATACAGCCCGGCGACAATGTGCTTGTTCTTTATGAAGGAAATGAAACTCGCCCGCTTGTCCAGCAGGTTATAAAAGAAATATATGCGGCCGGCGGATTTCCTCACGTAAAAATCAGAGATTCCAAGATTACAAGAGAAATACTTCTTGGTGCTTCTGAAAAGCAGATTGAATTCATGAATGAAGTTGATCTCATGCAGATGAAAGGCATGCAGGCATATATCGGAATTTACGGCGGAGAAAATATTGCAGAACTCGCTGATGTTCCAGCCGAAAAGCTCAACATGTATTATAAACTCACAGGCCCTACTCTTGACTATCGTGTAAACGAGACAAAATGGGTAATCCTCAGATATCCGAACAATTCAATGGCTCAGCTTTCAAATACAAGCCTTGAAAAATTCGAAGACTTCTACTTCGATGTATGTACGCTCGATTACAGCAAAATGAACGATGCTATGGATGCTCTAGTAGACCTCATGAACAGAACAGACAAAGTACGTCTCACTGGTCCTGGAACTGATCTCACGTTCTCAATCAAGGATATTCCTGCAATCAAGTGTGCCGGTACAAACAATATTCCTGACGGCGAAGTATTTACTGCTCCTGTAAAGGATTCAATGAACGGAATTATTTCATACAACACTCGTTCGTCGGAACAGGGCTTTGTTTTTGATAATATCGTATTTGTAATTGAAAACGGAAAGATTGTAAAAGCGACTGCCAATAACGACGAAAGAATCAATGCCCTTCTTGATACTGATGATGGTTCAAGATACTTCGGAGAGTTTGCAATCGGTGTTAACCCTTATATTCTTGAACCTATGCTTGATACACTTTTCGATGAAAAAATCTGCGGTTCATTCCATCTAACACCGGGACAGTGTTATGAAGAAGCGCCAAACGGAAACGACAGTGCTGTCCACTGGGATCTCGTTATGATTCAGAGACCTGAATACGGCGGTGGGGAAATCTGGTTTGACGATGTTCTTATAAGAAAAGACGGACTCTTTGTCATCCCTGAACTTGAATGTCTCAACCCTGAAAATCTCAAATAATTTACGCGCGGGAAAACCCGCGCGTTTTTTATACTACTCTTTTATATATTGTTTTACCGTTTTCTTCATGCTCAATGAAAATTCCGCGATGTGTTATTTCGCTTTTTTCAAGTATCGATACTGCATTCCGGATTTTCTGACTGTCAGTTTTAAGTGTCAGCGCATAGCCACAAGTGTGAAGCACTTCCGGTGGGAGCCTTCTTGCAATCGTTCTTATTCCACCTTCCGAAAGTTTTTCCTGCGCATATGCTGCCTTATAGAATGATGAAAACGCTATTATATAGTTATTTGTCATTGTTATTCCCTCCAGTCAGTATATTATATGCAGTTTTCCCTGCTTGCGCTAATCACCTGTTTTTTCAATGAGTCTTTTCATAACTTTGAAAATACCCGCCTTTTTCACATCTTCTTCTGCTACTAAATCATATCTCTGGATTTCATTTTCACCCTGCTTTATTATGAGTTCTCCCATCTTATCACCTTTTTCAAGCGGTATTTTTATATCATCGTAAATCGTCACTTCATGAGTTATGCTATCCTTATTTCCCTTTTTTACAAGAAGCTGAATATCTGATTCCGTTACGGCTGAAACTTTTTCAGGGCTTCCTTTTATTGATTCAAATTCACCCATTATTTCGCCATTTTCCGCAATCTTTACTGTTTCATAATTGGCAAATCCGTAATCAAGAAGTTTTGATATTTCCTGAAGTCTTATATTGCTCGTTTCACATCCAAGAACTACAGCAATAAGTTTCGTGTCTTCACGTTGCGCTGCTCCCGAGAGACAGTATCCTGCATCACTTGTAAAACCTGTTTTAAGACCGATTGCACCCTGATACTGTTTGATAAGCTTATTAGTGTTTGTGAGTCCGAATTCCGTTTCCTTACCTGGAAGTCCGACATTTACAGTATCCTGCCATGTTGTAAACCAGTCATGTCCTTCTGTATGTTTTAAAAGTTCACGTGACATTATTGCTATATCTTTTGCTGAACTGTAATGATTGTCGGCTGGCAGACCGTTTGTGTTGACAAAATGAGTATGCTCCATACCGAGTTCCTCTGCTCTGCTATTCATGTTCTCTACAAAGATTTCGACTGATCCTGCCAGGTATTCAGCAACTGCAACACATCCGTCATTTGCACTTACCATTGCAATCCCCTTCATCAGTTCTTCAAGTGTATGCACTTCTCCCGGTTCCATATACATCTGCGAACCACCCATACCTGCTGCATTTTCTGATATTCTTACTTCATCGTTAAGTGTAACTTTGCCTTCTTCTACTGCCTCAAGTGCAAGAAGCATTGTCATTACCTTTGTAACAGAAGCCGGAGGCAACTCCTCGTTTTCATTGAATTTATAAAGAACCTCTCCCGTCCCTGCATCCATCAGAATCGCAGCCTTGGCATTTACCTGAAAAGGCGGAGCACCTTCTTGATTATCGCTTTGATTATCAGTCTCGCTGCCTGATACCGGTTCATCAAGGGAAACCTCCATGCTTTCTTCAATCAGCTGATAATTCCGATCAGATTCATCAGGTTCAAACTGACTGATGCCTACATATCCTCCTCCAAGAAGAAGCAATACAGCCATGCAGCCTCCGATTATTTTATCAAGCTTCATTTTTTTTAATATCTTTATATAGTCACTTCTTTCAGGCATAAGAAAACCTCCCGTCTATATCTCTTTTATAAAGATATTAAAACCGGGAGGTCTTTATTCTCTTTTATTCTATGTCGAGCTCTATAGGTTCATCGATAGTATCCGACACATACTTTCCGTTCTTTTTTCTTTGTTTCACACATTCAGTAAGCAAATACTCAATCTGCCCGTTGATCGATCTGAAATCATCTTCTGCCCACGCTGCAATCGCATCATATAATTTTGCCGATACTCTGAGCGGTATCTGTTTCTTTTCTGCCATTTGTAAAACTCCTGAAAAAGTATTAGTAGAGAGAACCTGAGTTAATAACAGGCTGAGCATCGTTATTACCACAAAGAACTACGAGTAAGTTAGAAACCATTGCAGCCTTTCTTTCTTCGTCAAGTTCTACAACATTCTTTTCACTAAGCTGCTGAAGCGCCATTTCTACCATGCCTACAGCTCCGTCAACAATCATCTTTCTTGCATCGATAATTGCTGAAGCCTGCTGTCTCTGAAGCATAACTGCAGCGATTTCAGGCGCATAAGCGAGGTATGTGATTCTTGCTTCAATAATTTCGAGACCTGCATCATCAACCTTGCTCTGGATTTCTTCCTTGATTCTTGATGCAACTACTTCACTTGAACCACGGAGGCTTCCTTCATCAGGACAACCATCACCTGTTGTGTCAATATCAGGTGCCACATCATAAGGATAAAGTCTTACAATATTTCTTAAAGCACTGTCACACTGAAGTGAAAGATACTCTTTATAGTTATCTACATTGAAAACTGCTGCCGCAGTATCAACTACTCTCCATGTTACTGCAATACCGATTTCTACAGGATTACCAAGAGCATCATTGATCTTCTGACGACTGTTGCTGAGTGTCATAACCTTAAGCGATACTTTCTTTCCTTCGTTTACAGTCTTTGTATTCTTTGAATTTATTGCATCCATTATCGCATGACCGGAACTGTCGATATCACCGCTCTGGCTGAGTCTTGTCTTTGCAGCAGGATTTACTGCCTGACAGAATGGATTTACAAAATAAAAACCTTCTTCTTTAATTGAACCCTTATACTTACCGAAAAGTGTAAGAACGAGAGCTTCCTGCGGCTTTACTATCTTAAGTCCGAGTAATAAGATCCAGCCGAGTGCCATCCATAATACACCAAGGAACATCATGATTCCGCCAAGAAATCCGAACCACCAGAGTACTGATGCCCCTACTGTTACAGTGAGGAAAGCAATTACATACGATACGATGATAAGAATAAGCATCATCATACCGTTTTTTCTGTTTGTTAAAATCTTTTCCTGCATATATTAAACCCCCTTAAATTATGCGCATTACAAGTACGCTCCTTAATCTGATATCAATATGATATCATTTTAAAACAACTCTGTCAAGCAAGGCGCAGTATTTTTTGCAAATTACGCGAAAAGCGGCAATGTGAGGCACGGAGCTTACTTGACGTAAGTGAGTACCGAACATTGCCGCTTGACAAAGTAATTTGTAAAAAAGACAAGCCGTATTATCTTTCGGCGGATTCAATAACATGCTTCATCAACATTGCAGTCGTTACCATTCCTACTCCACCCGGTACAGGTGTAATGGCGGCTACTCCGACACTCTGTGCTGCTTCCATGTCTACATCGCCTGTCATGTTTCCTTCTTCATCGAAGTTGATTCCTACATCTACAATAACCTGTCCTTCTCTTAAATACTGTTCACCGACAAACTTTCCTTTGCCGATGCATGCGATGAGGATATCGGCTTCCTTGCAAATCGCAGGTAAATCAGTTGTCTTGCTGTGACAGATTGTAACTGTAGCATTTTCAGCAAGAAGAAGCATTGATACAGGTTTTCCGATAACTGTACTTCTTCCAAGTACAACTACTCTCTTGCCTGCAAGTTCTACTCCGTAGAATTTGAGAAGTTCTACGCATCCTTCCGCAGTACAAGGTGCAAATCCTTTGCCTGTACCACTGTATACTGTAGCCATTGAGCCTGATGTAACACCGTCAACATCCTTTGCCGGAGTTAATCTCTTATGTACTTTTTCTGAATCGATATGTGCCGGCATAGGTTCAAAAACGAGTATGCCATGAACTTTATCGTCAGCATTGAGATCTCCTATGAGATTTTCTACATCCTTCTGGTCGGCTGTTTCAGGAAGCATATGAACTTTTACAACAACTCCTGCGCTTACAGCACGCTTCTTAAGACCTCTTTCATAAGCGAGATCATCTTCTCTTTCTCCCATTCTTACTACTGCGAGAAGCGGAACTATATCTTTTTCCTTAAGGGCATCGCTTCTTTTCTGAAGTTCCTCAATTATGCTGTCTATGTACGCTTTACCCTTTAATAATTCAGTCATTACTATTATCCCCTCTGTATTTCTTCATCATTTCTGTAAAAAGCTCTGCAGTTGATGGTGGTGTGTAGCTTATACAATTTGCACCTGCATCAACTGTTGCCTTTATACTTTCAGGAGTAGGTCCTCCTGTTGCTATTACAGGTACGCCTGGGAACTTCTCCTTGATTTTCTTTACAAGTTCCGGTGTTTTAGCAGCCGCCGATACATTGAGAATCGAAGCTCCGGCATCAAGTATCGCCTGTATGTCTGCATTTTCACTCACAACGGTTGCAATTATAGGAATATCTATGAATTCTTTAACTGTGGATATGTTATCTACCGGGAACGGTGCATTTACAACTACACCAAAAGCGCCCTGTGCTTCAGCATCCTGCGCCATATGGGCAGATCTCATTCCTGCAGTAGTCCCTCCTCCTATTCCGCAGAAAACAGGTATCGGAGCCGCCATAATTATAGCATGCGAGATTGCCTGCTGCGGTGTAAAAGGATACACAGCAAGAACTGCGTCTGCGTTGCAGTTTCTGATAATTGCAATGTCTGTCGTAAAAATAACTGATTTGATTCTTCTTCCATTGATGACAATGCCGCTTACTTTGTAGATTTCTTCCGGCATTTTGATTGAGTGTGTTCTGAGAGCCCCTGTGAAGCTAGGTAATTCCGGTCTGTTGGCTTCTTTGATGTTTTCATTATTTGCCATAGAATTTCCTCCTAATTTTTAATCCCCTAAAATAACTATCAATACCCATTTAGTTTTTTAAAGACCGATAGTCTTCTTTATAAGCGGCTGCTTTTCAGGCATTTCGTCACTTATAACGAATGCTTCTTTGAGAGATGCTGCCGCTGCTTTAACCTTTGCAATGTTATTTCCGTATACCATCGCAAGGTAATCGCCTCTTCTTACTTCGTCACCAGGTTTCTTTCCGAGATAAATACCTGCTGCCATGTCTATTTCTTCTTCCTTTGTCGCTCTTCCTGCTCCGGCCTGCTGTGATGCAAGACCTGTCTTTTCAGCAAACAGGTTTGCAACATAACCATCACGGTCAGCTTCAACAGGAACACTGAATGTAGCTTCCGGAAGCAAAGTGTAATCATCTACAATATCAGGATTACCACCCTGTGCCTTTACAAACTCTCTGAATTTTTCAAGAGCCTGTCCGTTTTCAATCGCAACTTCGGCCATCTTCTTTCCTTCTTCAAAAGAATCAGCCTTACCGCCAAGGTAAATCATGCCGCCGGCAAGTACCATTGCAATTTCAACGAGATCCTTAGGTCCGTATCCTTTGAGAGTTTCCATAACTTCAATAATTTCAAGGCTGTTTCCTACGGCATATCCGAGTGGTGATCCCATGTCTGAGATTATAGCTGCCATACGTTTTCCGGCCATAGTACCTACCTTTACCATGAGGGCTGCAAGTTCTGACGCAGCTTCTTCAGTTTTCATGAATGAACCATCGCCACACTTGACATCAAGAAGAATAGCATCGCTTCCTGAAGCAAGCTTCTTACTCATAATACTTGAAGTTATAAGTCCCACATTTCCAACAGTCGCAGTTACATCACGAAGTGCATAAAGCTTTTTGTCAGCTGGTGCTACTTCTGAAGTCTGTCCGATAATAGCAATACCTGTGTCTTTCACCTGATTCATAAAATCTTCCTGTGAAAGTGATGTCCTGAAACCAGGAATTGATTCCATCTTATCGACTGTACCACCTGTAAATCCGAGACCTCGTCCGCTCATCTTGGCAATCGGTACTCCGTATGAAGCAGCAATCGGAGCAATGATGAGTGATGTTTTGTCACCAACTCCGCCTGTAGAATGCTTGTCCACTTTGATTCCAGGTATATCAGAAAGATCATTTACTTCTCCTGAATATCTCATGGCGTCAGTAAGTACAAATATTTCTTCTTCATCAAGTCCTCTGATATAAATCGCCATAAGAAGTGCTGATGCCTGATAATCAGGAATATCGCCTCTTGTGTATCCATTTACGAAAAATCTGATTTCTTCTTCTGTAAGTTTGTAACCGTCTCTTTTCTTAGCAATAATACCATTCATGTTCATGGTAAAAGTTCCTTTCGTAATCACTAGCTATTTTAATATTTTTCCGGCAAAACTTTCGCCTATTGGAGTAGGATCCACTCCCAGAAGTTCTGCAATCGTTGCTCCTACATCAGCAAAAGACTTTCGAGTGCCGAGGTTAAGTTCTTCAATTCCAAGTCCTTCGAGTGCCTTACCGTATGCAATAAACGGAACGTGTTCTCTCGTATGGTCTGTACCTGTATGAGCAGGATCGTTTCCGTGGTCTGCGCATATCATAAGTAAATCATCATCTTTGAGAGATGCAAGTATTTCAGGAATTCTGGCATCGAACTCTTCGATTGCCGTACCGTAGCCTTCAGGATCTCTTCTGTGACCGAACTTCGAGTCAAAATCCACAAGGTTTGTAAATATCAATCCTTCAAAGTCCTTATTTATCGCTTCGATTGTCTTATCTACTCCGTCCATATTGTTATCAGTATGAACTGCTTCAGTAACACCTTGTCCGTCAAAGATATCACTTATTTTTCCTACTGCATATACAACCTTTCCCGCATTCTTTACATTGTCAAGAAGTGTAGGTTCAGGTGGCGAAACAGCATAGTCCTTTCTGTCAGAAGTTCTTTCCCTCTTACCGTCCTTAATTACATAAGGTCTTGCAATTACTCTTCCACAGCTCACATCACCTACAAGCATTTCTCTTGCGATTTCGCACATTTCATAGAGTCTTTCAAGAGGAATAACGTCTACGTTTGCAGCAATCTGAAATACACTGTCTGCAGAAGTATATACAATCGGATAACCTGTTCTTTCGTGTTCAGGACCGAGATTTTCGATAATTTCAGTCCCCGATGCAGGATAGTTTGCGAGTGTCTTAGTACCTATTCTTCTTTCATATTCTTCCATAAAATCCTTTGGAAAACCATCAGGATAAGTCTTGAAAGGAATATCAGTCAGAAGGCCTGCAATCTCCCAGTGACCTGTAATCGTATCTTTTCCTCTTGAACGTTCTGCGAGTCTTCCTATAAGACCAGTGTGACTATCCTTTTTAAGCTTTGAAACGGCATCACCCATTCCTTCGATATTAGCAAGTCCGAGCTCAAGAAGATTCGGAATTTTAATATCCGGCATACTTTCAACAATATGGCCGAATGTATCTGCTCCCTTATCACCATAATCCGCAGCATCAGGCAGTTCTCCTATACCGAGGCTGTCAGTTATTATAAGTATTACTCTTTTTATGTCCTTCATTTTTTCACCTCTTTCCTTAAATTCTTACTTTTCTACCCCTTTATAAGCTTTTCATAATCATATTTATGTAAAGCTAATATCTGTTTTTCAAACTATTTTATTCTGATAAGCTGTCCGTCTGTATAATCCTGGGCCACAAGTTCATATCTGACCCCGTTAAATACTCCCTTAAGACCTCTTTTCCAGATTTCCTTTCCATGAAGATGACCATAAACAACATGCTCCACTTCATACTTTTCAAAAAGTTTTGTAAAGCCGGAAGGCTGCTGGTTTTCATTTGTAGGCGGATAATGAAGCGCTGCTATTATCCTGCCTTTGTATCCGAGATCTTCTGCCTGCTTAAGTGACATTTCAAGTCTGAGAATCTCTCTTTCATATATTTTTGTATCGTCAGCCGAAAAATCATCAGTACCCGGACATATCCAGCCTCTTGAACCACAGATAGCATATCCTTCTGCTTCGTAACATGTGTTCTGAAGGAAATACATACTGTCGTACATCTTATTCAGCTTTCCGACGCCCGTCCACCAGAGTTCATGATTGCCCTTTATCAGGACTTTTTTGCCCGGAAGTGCATCAATCCAGTCGAGATCCGGAATCGCTTCATTAAGCTTTAAGGCCCATGAGATATCGCCTGCTATAATTACAGTATCTTCAGGCGTAACTTTCTGTTCCCAGTCTTCTTTTATTTTTTCGGCGTGATTAATCCATCGTCCTCCGTAAATATCCATCGGCTTATCAATTGTTTCATCAAAGCTGAGATGGAGATCGGCGATAGCATATATAGCCATAAACTATTCCTCTTTCTTAAGTCTAGTCAATATCATTATCGTCATCGAGCATTACCATTTCCGGAATCTCGAGAATACTTCTCGATTCATGTTCCGGAAGGCTCTGTACATTTTTGAGCTTCTGCTTGATAACGTTTGTTCTTGTACCGATAAGTGTATCAAGTTCTTTGTTTGCCTGGTTGATTCTTTCCTGAGTCTTTGCAAGCACAGTTCCGAACTTATCAAATTCAGTCTTTACAGCTCCGAGTACCTGCCATACTTCACTTGAATGTTTCTGGATTGCAAGCGTTTTGAATCCCATCTGAAGGCTGTTGAGAAGGGCTGCCATAGTAGTCGGCCCTGCAATATTAACCCTGTATTCGCGCTGGAGTGTTTCAATAAGACCAAGTCTTACTACTTCTGCATAAAGACCTTCAACCGGAAGGAACATAATTGCAAAATCTGTAGTGTCAGGCGGATAAATGTACTTATCCCTTATATCCTTTGCTTCGTTCTTGATAGTCTGGATAAGCACCTTTTCTGCAGCTTTTACAGCTTCGCGGTCGCCTTCTTCATAAGCATCCATGAGTTTGCTGTAGCTGTCCGCAGGGAACTTTGCGTCTATAGGAAGATATACAATACCTTCGTCATTACCAGGAAGTCTTATTGCAAATTCAACCCTGTCACTGCTTCCCTTCTTTGTTGCAACATTTTCATCATACTGCTCCTGTGTGAGAATCTGCTCAAGTATTGCTGAAAGCTGGATTTCTCCGAGGATACCCCTTGTTTTTACATTTGAAAGAACTTTTTTAAGATCTCCTACTCCTGATGCAAGATTCTGCATTTCACCAAGACCCTTGTATACTGCTTCAAGTCTCTCTGATACGAGATTGAAAGACTGTGTGATTCTGTCTTCAAGTGTTTTCTGAAGCTTTTCATCGACAGTATCACGCATCTTTTCAAGCTGCTTGTTGTTGTCTTCAGTAAGAGCATTGATTCTGCTCTCCATTGTCTTTCTGATATTTTCAAGACGCTGCTCGTTTTCAACATTCATGTTTGAAAGCTGGCGCTGCATTTCCTGAAGTCTCTTATCCTGATTGTCTGCGGAATCCTTCTGTGTAGTGTTCAGAAGTTCTCCGAAAAGCTTGAAACTTGCCTGCATTGCCTGGTTTGTTTCTGCCCTTGAAGATTTGATTTCATTATCGAGTTCAAACTTTATGTCACGAAGTTCCTTTGACATGCTTTCAAACTTCTGGTCATACTCACCTTTAAGTGCTGCATCATTTCTATTAAGAGAATTTCTGATCATCAGCACTGCGATAATGATGAGTACCAATACTACTGCTGATATTCCTGCTATTAAAAATAATAAAATGTTTTCCATTACTTTTCTCCCTGAAAGTCAACTATTCCCTCTATTCCTAATACTTTGGCACGCATGAGTGCATCATTATCCCCGTCAAATGAAAAATACGTCATTATGTCTTTTCCAGGCTGCAGATTTGCATATATACCTGCAGTCGTTTCATCTACGAGAATTCCTGCTATATGGTTGTCCGATACGAAGTCGCTCAGCTCCTTTACTGTGAGACTGCCTGGTACCGGTTTCACAATAATACTATTGTATCCGAGATAATCAATCTTCGTAACCATTCCGATATCTTCCGTAACAGGGTATACATGTTCCCTGAAGAGAAGATAATCTTCATTCATGCTTTCATCAACGGAAAGAATCGTTCCCTTCTTTCCTGTCTTTCCGGAATAATTATCCTGAATATATGTCATGAGATTATAAGTGTCATCTGATAAGAGAGCAGCATAGTAACCTTCGTCCTCTCTTATATTTCTTACAATCTCTTCATATACTTCCTTTATACCCTCTTTATCGTCTGCTGACACTTCAAAACCATCTGTAAAGGCTGAAATTTTAACATTTCCGAAGAGTTCCGCATTGATTTGCTCAATTCCCTTACCTTCAAGTATTGCAAGCTTTAAAACGTCATTTTCAAGGTAAAACTGTGATACATCTATCATGTTCATAGCTTTAAGATACTCATCGTAATAGTCATCAGGATTAAGGCTCTCTCCTGTAATCCTGTTTCTTACACTTGAATTTCTGAAGACACCATCACGAGACATTTCAAATACTACATCATCCATGACAAAGGAACCTTTGAGCATATGCATCTGGAACGGTACAAATCCAGATTCAGCTGTCAGGAGATTCTGTCCCATATATAAAGTATCAAGCTCCTCAATACCGAGAAGGTATGATGCTGTAGGGAATATATCCCACTGTGCTCCTGACACACTTATTCTTTCATTTCCATCATAACCCGGGATATGTACGAAAAGCGGTACTCTTAGCATTTCATCATATGTGTACGCTTCTCCTCTCCAGTCTGAGACTACCTTCGTAATATCTGTATCGGCACGTGTAAGTCCAAAGTGATCTCCATACATAATTATAAGGGAGTTATCGTATAGTCCTTCTTCTTTAAGTGCATCAAAGAATTCCTCGAGACATCTGTCGGAATAATTCGCTGACTGAATATATCTGCCCACGATGTTTTCCTCTTCAGGTCTTAACTCAATCTCCTGAAGAAATTCTGGAAGTCCGAAAGGATTGTGAGTCGAAAGAGTTATTACAAAACTGTAATAAGGCTCCTCGAGTTCTTTCATATAGTCAACAGTCTGATCAAAAAATGCACTGTCACTTATACCTACTATATTACCGGCTCCTATACCTTCAATATTGTCATTTACAAACTCGGTATCTCCGTAGAAATTATCAAATCCAAGAGTAGGGTACACATTTTCCCTGTTCCAGAAGTCTTTCTTGTATCCGTGGAATACGTTCGTGTTATATCCTTTTTCTTTAAGAATCCACGGAAGTCCCTTGAAATAATTATCCTGATAAAGCTGGTATGTGTAGCTTTCGATACTTCCTATAATTGAATTGTTTACTACGAATTCTGCATCGGAAGTATTACCTGCTCCGAGCTGACAATAGAAATTATCAAAATAGAATGTTCCCGGCTCATCAATAAGTGAATTGAGAAATGGCGTAATCTCCTGTCCGTAATAATCTGATTCAAGCATCATTGACTGCATTGATTCCATCTGGACGATTATAAGGTTTCTTCCTTCCGCTATTCCGAAAAGATCACCATCAATCTGATTCTTATAAGTTCCTGTCGCAAGGTAATAATTGCTCTTTTCTTCACCCTTGTCAGCATAGTCCGCTATATCTTTTATGTGGGTAAGAAAAAACTCCTGACTTGTAAGTGACGTTATAAAAGCGCTTCCGAAAGGATTCTCAATAAGAATTGCAATAACGAGAATCGTCACTAAAACCCTATAAAATTTTTTAATTTGCCTTGGTAATGATTCCCATATCTTTATCATTTATAAATACTACCGTTTCTCCGTTTAATATATCTGCGTACTTACCTTCCGCATCTTCTTTATCAATCATAAGCGCCCAGACTTTGTTGCGCGTCGCAAACTCGATTGTACCTTCAGGTGATTTGTCTGCTTCGCTTACGTCAAGGACTGCTTCATATTTTCCTGTATGCTCTTCTGTTGACGGAAGTTCAAGGATAATTCTTTCCATAAGTGCAGGTGAATACTTTGTAAGAGTCTTTACGAGATAATCTCCGCTCTTCTCTACATCAAAGTACACGTTTGTGCCTGCGTTCTTTTCCATCCAGTCAATAATGTCATCGTATGACATTTCTATTTCCCCGGTGATGTTGTTTACTGTATACGGAAGACTCTCTTCGTTCCACTTTACTTCAAGTCTTATATTTCTGTGTCCTGCACCAGCTGAAGCTGAAAGCGCTTCAAGTGAATTAGTACCTATAAGGCTTGTTTCAGGGTAACCTGCATACACGATTTCGTCCGGATGAATTCGTGAGTTACTATCTGCATTATCAACTTCTCCGGCACTCATGCCTTCAAGGAATATCTTTCTTATCGCATCGCTCTTAAGAACATACTCTGAAGTATTTATTATTTCCATCGACTTGATATATCCGTCATAGCAGAGATCTACATCTACAGGCTCACCTGTGTGAATGTTCCATGCTCTTCCGTTTTCAAATACTCCGTCACGCGACATTTCATATGCGATATCATTTGAGAAGAATGAGCCTTTTGTCATAAATGTCTGTTCTGCTACAAATCCTTCCTTTACTGTGTAGAGATTGTGTCCCACATAGATTGTATCGAGTTCATCAAATCCCATTAAGTATGCAATTGTAGGCAGAATATCAACCTGTCCACCGGCCGTTGAAATAGTCTGGCTGAGCTTGATATCATCATCAGGGGAATAGATGATAAACGGAACATGCATCATTTCTTCAAAATCATAAGGCTTTCCGAGGATCCTGCCAAGCACTTCGTCAGTTTCTTCTGTGTGAGTAAGTCCTGCATGATCGCCATAGAAAACAAAGAGTGCATTGTCATAAAGGCCTGCTTCCTTAAGTTCTTCAAAGAGTACACCAAGAGCGTAATCAGTATAAGCAGCACTCTGAAGATATTTACCTGCTATTGTATTTTCGTCTTCAGGAAGAAGCTCGATAAACTTATAGTGATCAAGCATTTCATATGGATGATGATTTGAGATTGTAATGATGAAACTGTAGAAAGGCTCTTTTAAAGTCTTCATATAGTCCACAGTCTGAGGGAAAAACTCCGAGTCTGTAAGACCCCATCCCATCCACTCAGTCATTTCATAGTCGCCACCGCGACCTTTTAATGCTCCGAAATAATGGTCAAAGCCTTCCTGCGGATACATTGCTTCTCTGCTCCAGAACATTCTGTCTTCGTGAGCATGGAATACGGCTGTTTCATAGCCTCTCTCCTTAAGCTGCACAGGAAGTCCCCTGAAATAGTTTTCATTGAAGAGCTTGTATGTGTAGCTTGTGAGGGAACCCATTATTGAATTGTTTGCGGCAAATTCAGCATCGGATGTGTTGCCGCTTCCTACCTGCTGATAGAAATTATCGAAGTATGTTGCATTGTCATTAATGATTGCATTAAGGTTCGGAGTAATCTCCTGTCCGTTATATTCAAGTCCGATTACGAAATCCTGAAGTGATTCAATCTGAACCATAATTACGTTTTTGCCTTCAGCCTTTCCGTAAAGCGGTCCGTTCTTTTCCATGATGTATGAGTCTTCCCAGGCTGCAAGATTTTCATCATTTCCAAGCCCGAATGCAACTGTCACAATGTCCTTCAGATGGAACGTGAAAAACTCCTGATTCGAAACTGATTTAAAAAGTCTCATTCCGAGAGGATTCACAGAAAAAACAATTACGAGTACGAGGAAGATTGCTAGTGCTTTTATTCCGCGTCTACTGGTATACACCTTCTTGTTTTTCTCGCTTCTCATTCCCTTTTTAACGTCTTTATCATTCCCGCTCTTTTTTCTTTTAGCAAGCATTACAAGAATAAATACAGCGTCGGCAAGCATTATGAAGTTTACAGGTCTCATTACTTCCTTTATGCTTTCACCGATATCGTCAACTACTCCTGCAGCGCCTAGCATACCTACTGAAAGGTAGCGGTTAAAGAAACTGTTATATGTTACATCTGCAAACATGAGGATTGAAAGCGCAGCAAAAATACATGCAGGGATCCACTTGTTCTTAAATGCACTGAAGAGAAGATATATAAATAAAAGCGTTATAAAAGCAATTATAATAAAGTTTGACTTTATACCCATAAGGCTGTAAAAAGTGAAGACTTTAATGGCAACAAGCGCAAGCGCAATAAGACCGAGTGTGCCATACACTTTTTCGTAGTTCATGCCATGGATAACAAGCTTTCTGCCCGCATTTTTAAGGAGATTTATAATTGTTTCAAGGATAAGATTACCCTTTTTCTTTTCGTTTTCCATAAGTTCTGTTTTTTCCCTTTTCAAATTAATCTTTAACAATTTATTATACAAAAAAACATGCTCCTTTTCAACATAAACGCGCCCATTTTCACCTAATCTCCAATTTGCATTTTCATCGTTTTGTACATTATCTTCCAATTCGTATTTTATATTTTAATTTTGAGGAAAATTGTAGTATACTATAAGGTAATGTATGGGACAAAGAGACTTTATGAAAGGGACTGGATTATGAAAAAACATCTGTTATTATCACTACTTTTTTGCATCGTTCTTGTTTTCGGCTCGATGTCATTTGTTTTTGCAGATGGCTGGGATGAATATGATGTTTATTACGATGGAAAAGATACTCGTGAAACCGGCTATTATGTAAAAGGCAACGTGTATCTCCCTGTATCAATGATTGGTGATTATTTCGATAATGACTGCATCACAAAGATTGATAAAAAGGCCATGAAATTATATATGGATCTTACAAATGCCAACATCCTTATGGCTGACGATGCTACTACACAGTTTATAAAAAACAATGCAGGCATCGTATATATTCCACTTAAGCAGTTAAACGGAAATGTCTGCTTTTCAATGAATGTAATGCAGCAGTTCTTCCACACAGGCTACAGTGTTTCAGGAGATGATATAAAGCTGAAGCCTATCGATGGAAGCGTAGAAATTGCAAGAATCGGAAGCGAATACGCAGATGCTGCGGTTTCACTTTTCAGCACAGGTGAAGAAGACGGAAAGCTTACATATACATCAGGCGATATGGTTTTCATCGAAGGTGAAACAGCAAACTACTACAAGGTTTCAGACTTTGATGACAACACATCCTACATACTTAAAAGCGATGTAATTATTGAAGATATCGATTTATCAAGCATCGATTTCTACGCACCAAGACAGCATAAGTTCAAGCCTGCTATCGGTCAGAAAATCAATCTTGCATGGCAGTACATAAGTAATGTTTCGCCTGAGGCTCCATCACCTATTGACGGTATTGACATCATGGCACCTACGTGGTTCAGACTTGTAGTCAATGGAAATGGTGAAATTGAAAATGTCGGTGACCGCGGTTATACTGATCTTTGTCATGACAACGGTTTTATGGTGTGGGCAACTATCACAAACAATTTCAGTTCAAGCTACACTACTACTCTCTTCAATGATGAAACTATTGAAGACAAGGCAATCGCGCAGTACATCTTCTATGCCTGCCTCTATGATGTAGACGGTATCAATATCGACTTTGAAAGTGTAAAGGATGCAGATGCAGACGGTCTTACAGAGTTTACGATGAAGATGAGAAAGTATACTGAACCTCAGGGACTCGTGCTTTCAATCGACACAATGGTTCCGAAACCATGGAATTCAGAATACGACAGAGATGCTCTTTCGGATTACGTGGATTATCTTGCTGTAATGAGCTACGATGAGCATTATGCAGGAAGCAAGATTCCTGGATCAATCTCATCAATACCGTTTGTAATCGAAGCAATCGAAGGATGTCTTGATGAAGGTGTGCCTGCAGAAAAACTTCTTATGGGTGTTCCTCTTTATACAAGAGTATGGACTGTTAATTCAAACGGTTCCATCATTTCAAACCCTGCTGTAACGATGGAAAGAATGAACGAGATTATTGATGAAAATGACCTTGACCTTACTTATCTTTCATACGAAATGCAGAACTATGCAGAGTACAAGAATTCAGGCGGCACAGCAAAAGTATGGATAGAAGATGAGACTTCAATAACAAATCGTCTTTCACTCGTTTATGAATATGATATTGCCGGTTCAGCATGCTGGCAGTTTAATCAGGGAACAGACGAAATCTGGGAAGTTTTTGATAGATATTTACACTAAACAAGGAGTTAACATGAAAAAGATTAATAACGTTGCTATTGTAGGTATGGGTGCACTCGGTATGCTCTACGGCTCAATGATTACCGACACACTCGGAATAGAATCAGTTACATATATTCTTGACGATGACAGATTTTACAGATACAAGGAAAGAACATTTACAGTAAACGGTGCACCTTTCCATCCTCAGTTTGAAAAGGCAAATGACGCAAAGCCTTATGATCTTGTAATAGTAGCTGTAAAGTACAATGGACTTGATAGCGCTCTTGATACTATGAAAAACTGCATAGGCCCTGATACGATCATCATGTCAGTAATGAACGGAATGATCAGCGAAGAAATAATTGCGCAGCGCTACGGAATGGAAAATATCGTATATACTGTTGTTCAGGGTATGGACGCACAGCACAGCGAAGGAACTCTCGGATACACTCAGAAAGGTGTTGTATGCATCGGACCTGTAAAGGGCCAGACAAGGGATAACACTGATGCAGTAGCTGATTTCCTTACTCGTGCAAATGTCGCTCATCAGGTAGAAGAAAACATACTTTATCGTATGTTCTGTAAATGGATGCTGAACGTCGGCGTAAATCAGACTTGCATGGTATTTGATGCATCATATAACGAATGCCTCACAATTCCTGAAGCCTACGATGTTCTCTGTAAATCAATGAGAGAAGTAATCGCTCTCTCACCTCACTTTGACCTTAATCTCGGCGAGGAAGAGTTTGAGTTTTACATGCAGATTATAAGAAACATGAATCCTGACGGTTTCCCTTCGATGGAACAGGATCGCCGCGCAAAGCGCCTTTCAGAAGTTGAAATGTTTGCAGGTTCAGTAATTAAATACGGTGAAAAATACGGAGTCGATGTTCCTGTTAACAAATGGCTCTATGAAGAAGTCAAAAAAATCGAAGCAGGCTATTAAAGCCTGCTTTTTTTATTGTTGCTTTAAGCGTGAATAAACCCCCTGCTATGCAGGGGGAATAAGAATGCTTTAGCTTCAAGTAAAAAACCTCCAGTGTTATGATAAATGTGGTTCCCCAACCGCAAGTCATATCAAAGGAGGATTTTAACAAATGTCAAAAAATAATGATATAAGTAGTTTATCACATTCGAAGTATCGTTGCCAGTATCACATTGTTTTTGCACCCAAATATAGAAGGCAGGAGATTTACGGAAAGATTAAAGTGGACATCGGAAAAATCTTAAGACAGCTCTGTGAACAGAAAGGCATTGAGATTATTGAAGCAGAGTTGTGCCCTGATCATGTCCACATGCTTGTGAGTATCCCAC
>SVCW01000041.1 GCA_015058155.1 Clostridiales bacterium
TTCTGCAATCGGCACTGCCTTTTCACCTGAGAGCGATTCATAAACCTTTACAGCCACGGCCGCAAACTCAGCACGAGTGATGTCCTCTCGGAGATCCTTTCCTACGAGACAGTCAGGGATGAGTCCAAGCTCGTCGGCTCTCGCAAGTTCTTCTTTCGCCCAAGCGGATGCTTCAAAATCGGGAGCGTTTACCTCAAGAACATTCGACCAGTCGGAATAGCCCAGTGCACCGCCGTAGCGCACACGCAGCTGTACGTGGCTCTCCTCAGTGATGGCCTTGGTGCTGGCGCTCTCGCGGTCTCCTTCATAGAGAGGCCAGTGAGAGTTGGCTACATATACAGGCTCCCAGCCGCCGCCGTTGACGTTGATCTGGGCGTCCAGCTCGTCAAGGCACCACTCGTCGTGCATAGCATAGTAAATTTCAGCGTCCCACACAGAATCGGGGGTGTCCAGTTCGAAGTAGACGTGGGCTTCACTCTGATAGCCTTCCGGCGGCACAACCCGCATATTGGAGATTACGGGAGCGGCGTAGCTTGTCGGCTGGGTAGGAACTCTCTGCGTGCTGCCCTTGCCGATAACGGCGATATCAGACCATTCACCGGTGCGGACCATCAACTCATCGTCCTTATAATACTCCATAAAGTAGCGGCAACGCACCTGAATGGAGTGATCGGCGTAATCAAAGCGCCAGACGTCGTCGCCGTATTCGTCCTGATGGGAGATATAGGCCATATCGCCGTAGAGTTCACGAGCCGCCTCGTGGTACAGGTCGGCGAGAGTGAAGTCGGAAACCAGATCCTCGTGCAAATACTGCTGATCGTAGCCGACGTCGTAAGCGCCGGTATATCCATCGAGTTCATCCCACTCGGTTGTATACTGCCAACCCCTGCTATCCACGTTTACGTCGTACTGCATCTTGATTCTGAAATCATAATAATATTCGTTGGAGATACCGTGTTTTGTATAGAAAGCCTCTTCGTCGATGTCGTGCTCGCTGACGAGAGCGAGCATGGAGTTATCAAACAGCGAGACGATGCGGATGTTGCCGTCATGGCTTTCATATTTCATATCCGTCATAAAATAGTTGGGTGTCGCGGGCTTCGGGATGGGGACGTCCTTGAGTGTATCTCCCGCTGCCAGTGCCGTCATCGGCATCATAGTAACCACCATTACGAGTGCCAGCAAAATAACAAATATTCTTCGTTTCACTTTTCTTCTCCTTTCATTCATTTTTTAAGACTATATAAGACAGGGGAGGGTTTGCTGATGCTTCAGCCAACCCCCATTTTTTCAATGAGACGATTGCTCCAAATTATTTAGTTTCTGATGACACATCGATCTGATACTTATTCGAGGTAATCCTCGATTGCATCCTTGATTTCATCTTCATTTTCTTCGAAATACTCTTCCATTTCATCCCAAGTATCGTCGAAGCTCTTCTGGAGGCCTGTACCGATGTCGAAGCCTACGCCATCATAGTATAGTCTGTATGGATCGATTGTGCTGTCCTTTTCAGTATCATAGTGATCTTTGAGATATACTACATAGAACGTATCGTTGTATCTGAAGCCCCAGCCTGGAAGCCAGCTAGCCGTAGCATCTTCAAAAGTAACTTCAGACATAGCGTTTTCGCCTTCACCTACAAATTCCCAGCCGATGATGTTGTAGCCGTCCTGTGAAATTCCTGCAGTAATATCGAATACCTTCTGCCAGTAAGCGTCCATTTCTTCATCTGAGAGCTCGCCGCCGTCAGCCTTGAAGAAAGTCACCGATGCATTATCTCCGTCAGAGAATGCGTAGTATTCAGGAATTGTGTATTCCCAGCCCGGTTCGAGATCGGCAAAATCTATACCAAGCTGATCCTGCAGATAGAACTCAGCGCCTTCAACACTGAACCATTCGAAATCATCCTGAGTCTTGCCCTTGAATTCATTGTTTCCGCCATCATTTCCTGCGTCGTTTCCGCCTTCATCGCCGGAACCGCCGCCACCGCATGCAGCGAGTGTAAATACCATTACGAGTGCTAATAAAATTGCTAACCACTTCTTCATAAGTGTCGCCTCCTTTCATTATTAAATATACTTACTTTCTATTTCTGTGTTGCCTGAGTCACTTCCCGGCAACAATATAACAAATGTTACTCCTGAGGAGCATCTGTTCCTTCGAGTCCCATGTTTTCAAGACTTTCGAGGTCGAGCCCCTCAAGCCCCTCGAGCCCTTCAAGATCAAGCTCGCTCAAGGCTTCGAGGTCAAGTCCTTCCAAGTTTCCCGCAAGTTTTTTCAAATCCTTGATACCGTTTATCTCTATTCCCATTTCTTCGCCTATCGACGATACAACAAAGTTTCCGATTGCCTTGAATGCGAAGAATAATACAAGGCTGAGTATCAGCGATATTACAAGCCATATCAGCATCGCTTTTGCGAAGTTTTTCTTGTTTTTGTTTTTTCCCTTGAATGCAGTGAATATGCAGGCGATGGTTCCTATTACCGGAATCGCATAGAATATCATCATAAAGAAGAAGTATCCCGTGCTCACAACTCCGTATTTTCCTATAGGCGGTACATCGTATGGCACCTGTGCAGGCTGCTGATATACCGGCTGCTGAGGGGGAGTCTGATATGTCTGCTGTTTCGGAGGAGTTTGAGGCTGCGCCGGCTCTTCCGGTGTCGTTGCTGCCTCTGTCACCGGTACCTGCGGCATTGTTTCTTCTATTTTTGTACCGCAGCCTGTGCAGAACGCTGTACCGTCAGGAATTTCCGCTCCGCAATTTATACAAAACTTTGCCATGATTTTCACCTCTCATTCGTATTGTCGTATAGTTTATCAGCCGAAGTAATCAGGATGATAGAGATAAATCATCACATATCCGTCAGATGCCCAACTCACAGAAACCTGATAATTATCCTCTGTATACGCCTTGAAGGAATAATAATTGTCGTAGTCGGTTGTATTTGAATCTACTGTAAAGCCTGCTCCGGAAAGCTTTTCAACATAAGCTGTTACATCGTCCTTTGTAGCGTTCTCAAGATCGATGCAGAGCAATGAGCCTGAGTAATAATCATTCTTGATTTCTCCAAAAGTCACTTCAGGAAGGAGTGCTCTTGAATCTGCTTCTCTCTTCGCTTCTATATCATCAGGATCGCCGCCGTAATCGTTAAAATCGAATCTGCTTGAAACCTTCGGTACATTCTTTGTTTCGAAGGATACGAGCTTGTACATATCTCCGTAAGCTGAGTTGATGTAGTCCATATCGTCCTCATCGTATTCGTAGAGCGGCTTGCTATCGTGCCATACGAGAACTCCTGTCTTCTGATCTATCCAGTATGTGGATTCTTCGAGAAGCGGGAAGGTTACCACATAAACATCACACTTGTAGCCTTCCTTGCTTTCGGACTTTTTCTGCTCATATTCATTGCCATCAACATTGTAGAAGAATTCCTTAGTATAAAAAATCTTGTTCGATACTCCTGCTATACTGTTCTGGATAACAAAATCAAGATCTTCGTATTCCTCTTCATCCGAAACCATTACCCAGTACCCGTCTTTATAATCTTCATCAAGATCTATCCAGAAGGTTTTAACTACATCATCTTTTTCTGTAATGTAGTAGATTGTATTATCTCCTTCAAAGATTACGACATCAGTTCCGTCGTAGATAACTTCTACTCTGCGATATCCGTCTTCTGTTTCTGCCCAGACACTCTTTTCGTCATATACAATGTGGAAAGGCTTTGTAAACCAGGCTCCCTTGTACGGGTCGTCCGGGTCGTTTGCGAGACGAGCACTATCTTCTTCGTCATCGCCTTCATCGCCGTAATCTTCTTCATAATTCATATCTTCATTACCTGAAATATCTTCATCATCTCCGCCGCCGCAGGCTGTAAGTGTAAATATCAGCATCAGCACGAGGAGCAGTGCAAGTAATCTTTTCATCATAGTGTTCGCCTCCTTTACATTGAATGTTGTCTATTGTTTGATAAATAAAATTTTTTATTTAAGAAGGCGGGCGGAGCACAGACCGCACGGCCCCGCCCGAGAGGCTTTTAAAATTCCATCACTGTATAGTCAGCAGGAATTTCAAACAATGAGTCATCTACATCTGAAGAAATTTCAATAACCTTGAGAATAGATTCCATGCCATCAACCACACCGATCATATAAGCAAGATCATTGCCGTCAAAGCACATGATTGTTGATGCACCTTCGATAACCCATTCTTCAGTTTCATAAGTCTTGCCTTCGATTATTCTTGTGCCTTCGATAAGATCCTCCATGCTCACATCTTCTTCTTCGATGATTTCAGCCGTCATCTCGCCTGTTGTCATAGTGAGATCCATCTTCATAACCATCTTCGAGGCATGATCGATAGTGTACATTTCTTCACCGATTATGATGCTTGAGCCTACGCTCATGCCGTCCATGATAGTTTCGGAATATGACTTGTCTCCGTTTGTTGCCGAAATCATAGTCATCTTCATGCCTTCCATTTCAGTTTCATATTCCATATACATCTTACCGTCTGTGAACTGGCTGTAGAACTTTCCTGTCTTTGTTGCAAGATAGCCTTCAGGGACATCGATATCGCCATTTTCGTCGCCACCGTTGTTTTCGATAATTTCATCGCCCTGGCCGTTAGGGTTTTCATCGTTTCCTCCTCCGCCGCCACCGCAAGCAACGAGAGCGAGTGAAAGAAGCATTATAAGTAATATAGTAAGTAATTTCTTGATATTCATTTTTCTTTCCTCCTTTATGCCGGTTTTCATTCTATTTTAGAACTTGAAGAGGCCGCCGAGAGCGTTACCCATTCCGCCCGTTACTTCGTTGAGCGGATTGTTGATGCCCTTGTTTTCTTCCTTGTTGTTGCTTCTGCTTGCCTTTATGATTTCGTCAGCCATTCTGCTGAATGGGAGTGACTGGAGCCATACCTCGCCCGGTCCTGTGAGTGTTGCAAGGAAGAGTCCTTCGCCGCCGAGGAGTCCGCTCTTGATATCATTCTGGAGTGCTACATCGTAATCAACCGTTTCGCTCATAGCTACGAGACAGCCTGTGTCAATCTTTATCATTTCTCCCGCTTCGAGCGTCTTCTTTATGATTGTTCCGCCTGCGTTAAGGAACACTATGCCGTCACCTGTGAGACGCTGCATGATGAAGCCTTCGCCGCCGAATAGGCCTGCACCGAGCTTCTTCTGGAGATGTATACTGATGTTTACACCCTTAGCTGCACAAAGGAATGCTGACTTCTGGCAGATGAGAGTTCTGTCAAAAGTATCAAGATCTACAGGGATAATCTTTCCCGGATATGGTGATGCAAACGCAATCTTTGCCTTCTTTACAGGGTCTGCATTCTGGAAGACTGTCATGAAGAGTCCTTCTCCTGTGAGTGCTCTCTTTCCTGCTGAAAGAAGCTTACCGCCGAGACCCTTGTTCTGATCGTTTCCGCTTCCGTCTCCGAAGATTGTTTCCATCTTAATGCAGGAATCCATGTAATTCATAGCGCCTGCTTCTGCGAGGATGCTTTCGCCCGGATCGATTTCGATTTCAACAAGCTGCATATCGTCTCCGAAGATTTCATATTCAATAACATCTGCTGCTGTGAAGATAACTCCGTTCTTCATCATCTGGCCCGGTGCGAGCTGAGGCTGACCAGGCTGCTGAGGCTGAGCCTGAACCGGCTGTGCCTGCTGCATTGGCGCTGCATCTCCCTGCTGTGCGCCGCAATTTCCGCAAAATCTGCTTCCGTCAGGAAGCTGTGCTCCACAATTCATACAAAAACTCATCTTGAATCCTCCCTTCGTTTGTCCGATATCTTTATCGGTAATTGTTAAACTTGTTTACATATTATATACTATCTGCGCCGACGCTCTTCAACGCTCGTGGCCTTAGAACTTGAACTTTCCCTTCAGCCCTTTGAGTCCCTCGCCGAGATTGCCCCCGAGGTTCTTAAGATCGAGCTGAGGAGCCTGCTGCGGCTTTGTATAATTAAAACCTCCGTAAGGTTCCGACGCATCGAAATATATCTGCGGTGTTTCGCTGTCTCCCTCGAAGCAGTGCTCGAGGTCTACATGGAAGCATCTTCCGTTTACCATCTTATATAAATGCTCCTGCGTAGGATACTGTCCTGCCGGCTGGAAGCCGCTTTGCTGAAGTGTTTCTCTGTACTGCCCTACTGCATTGTTTGCCTCGAAAGCGTTTGTGAAGGTTGCATAGAAGCAATATCCTTCGCCGTATTCTTCGAGTGCGAACTTACTTCCTCCGCAGTTCCATTTAGGGAACATCGGGATCAGATTGTCCCAGTCTGCCATTACCTGCTCATTCCTTGCCTGTGCTGCCTGCTCTTCCTGTACCGCTATCGGAAGCTTTGTTCCGCAGTCCTGACAGAATTTTGTTCCGATTGGATTCTGCTTGCCGCAGCTCGGGCAAACAGCGCCCTGCGCCAGCGTTTCTTCAGGAAGCTTTGCCCCACAGTTTGAGCAAAAGCCCTTATCTGCACCGTTAGGTGCGCCACATTCAGGGCATATCTTCATGTTCTTGCTTGCCTCGGTCGCTACATCCTGTACGACCTTTCCGATATTTGCGAAAAGACCTTCGAGACCTCCGACTGAGCTTGTAGCAGCCGTCGTCTGATTTGTCTGCACTCCCTGCGCAGGAGTATTGTATGCCTGCTGATTTGTATACTGCTGATTCGGCATCTGCTGACCGGCATACTGCTGGTTCATCTTGGGGTCTGTCATTCCGGTGTTCTGCTGCTGGCTGCCCTGTCCCTGTGCATTGTTAAGTGCGTTGTCAAGAGCCTTACCGAGGTCACCCAGACCACCCTGCATTGCTTTTTTTAAAAAACTCATCTTTTAAGCCTCCCTTCTTTTAATATCTTTAAAGCAAATTGTGTGAAAACTCACTTTATTGCTTCAATATATTGTGGTATAATCCTAATATTAAAGCGGGGCGGTTTCTGTTTTGTTGGTAGCGGTCCAGAAACTTCGTTCAAGAACGAATCCTGACGGTAAATGATACCCCATGTCTTTCGTAACGCAGCAGATTTTTATACCATTCTTCCAATCTGCTTATGCTCATTTTACAAATTTTCAGAAATTTGTCCCCACCCGAAATGGCCAAAAGGGTGGGAAAAATGAAAAAAATTTTAGGTTTTTTTAAGTTTTTTTGCAAATATTTGAGAATATATGACATCGACGGTAATGAATGGTAATAATATCAGGAGGAAAGACTATGAAGAAAATTTCACTAATTATTTGCCTTTTATTTCTTATAACATCGCTCGCCGGATGTGGTGGAGGCGGCTCGCCTCTCAATCCGAATGACCCTGTGACACTCTCCATGTGGCATAATTACGGCGGAGATATGCAGGAAACGATGGATGTTCTTATTGATCAGTTCAACAGCACGGTCGGAAAAGAACAAGGTGTAATAATAGACGTTACGGCAATATCTTCAAGCTCGGAATTGAACAAGAGCCTTGACATGATTGCAAACGGAGACCCGGGGGCTCCTGATATACCTGATATATTCACAGGCTATCCTAAGGTTGCAATTCAGTTCCAGGAAAAGGACATGCTTTGTAACTTTGATAACTATTTTACTGAAAGTGAAATCGGCGAATATGTAGATGCCTTCATTGAAGAAGGAAGGCTTTCTGACGGCGGGCTTTATGTATTTCCTATAGCAAAGTCAACAGAAGTGCTTTATCTTAATCAGACGCTTTTTGACAGATTCGCAGAGGAAACCGGCGCAGATGCCGGAAAACTTACTACCTTTGAAGGTCTTGCTGAGCTTTCAATGAGTTATTATGACTGGACAGACGCACAGACGCCTGACATTCCGAATGACGGCAAACAGTTCCTGGCGGTTGATGCGTGGTTTAATATCGCCGAGGTCGGAATGGTGCAGCTTGGCGGAAGTATTTTTGAAAACGACGCGCTTTCGCTTGAAAGCGATGAGTTTGCACACATCTTCGATGTGCTTTATAAGCCTGCGGTAGAAGGCGGATTTGCAGTTTATGACGGATATTCCTCAGACCTTTCAAAGACAGGAGACGTAGTGTGCTCGATGGGCTCGTCGGCAGGCATACTTTTTTACGGCGATACGATAACATATCCTGACGGAACGATTGAAAACGTTGAATATAATATTCTTCCATATCCTGTATTTGAAAACGGCGAAGCTGTTGCACTCCAGCGTGGCGGCGGTCTTATGGTTGCAAAAACAGACGAACAGCGCGAATATGCGGCGTGTTTGTTTATAAAATGGCTTACTGCTTCGGAGCAGAATATGCGTTTCATTGAAAAGACAGGATATCTCCCTGTAACAAAGCAGGCTTTTGAGGAAGATATGACTTCACATCTTGAATCTCTTACAGATGAAAGAATCGAGAAGATGCTTACCTCCGTACTCTCCATGTACGACAGCTACAGCTTTTTCACTGCTCCTAATTATCCTGCATTTGATGATGACAGCAGTAATTATGAGAGTGAATTCAAGGCGCTCCTTACAGGTGAGCGCAGCAAATTAATTGCAGGCGAAGATGTTTCCTCCGAAGACGCACTCGCAGCTTTTATAAAGTAAAAGCAGAGTGAAAATATTCGAGAAGGGAGGGACAGCTTATGCTGAGGCAGGCGCTTAGTCTGTGGAAAAAAGAGCGAAAAAGAAAAGAAACGACGCTTCATCGCAGGCTGATCCTCTTTTTCGTATCAATTTCGATATTTTTAATTCTCGCCTTTGCCCTGCTCCTTATGATATTCGGAATCACGGGTAAGGACGAAAAAACTGTAGAAACTCATATAAATACAGAGCTTACTGATATTGCACAGTCAATCGAGGATGATTTTGCAAAAACGGCGCTTGACGGTATTTCAATTGCGGAGAGCATATCAAGACGAAGCGATATGTTTTTCCTTCAACACGAAATAACACCGGGTGAGCTTGCAGAACATCCTGAGCTTATAGAACCGTTGCTCGCGGAATATATGGAAACACTGATAAACACCGTCAAAAACAGCTATTGCGGCGGAACCTTCGTGCTTCTTGACGCAACAGTTCTTCCTGATGCGCCTTATGCGGACACACAGAAGGCAGGTGTATTCTTAAAGAAAACGCAACCTCTGACGACAGAAATGGTAGGCGTAAAGATTCATTGTCTGCGCGGTCCGGCGCAGCTTGCGCGTGATAACGGTATAATGCTTCTCGGGCAGTGGCGCATGGAGTTTAATACTGTCGGAGAACAATTCTTCGAAGATGTTATGGAAACTGCGAAAAATAATCCCGTTCTTCCGATTTCACGCCTCTATTACTGGAGCGGGCGTGTAGTTCTCGAGGGGAACAGCGAATCCGGCTTCCTTCTCTGCGTTCCTTTAAGAAGCAGTGACGGAACAGTCTTCGGAGTTTGCGGTATTGAAGTAAGCGACAGACTTTTCAAGCAGCTCTATTCGCCTGAGGGCGACTCGTACGATAGTATATTTACGGCGGTAGCGCCTTTACATACTGACGGACTCGGAACATCGCGCGGAATGATTGCCGGCAACTATTACCTGACAGGCAATCGCCTTATTGAAGATCTTACAGTGAAAGAAAGTCGCAATAGCTTTGAATATTTCTCGTCCACATTGGGTTCCTACGGCGGAAAGAGTCAGGAAATCAAGCTTTATCCGCATGGGTCGCCTTATGAAGATGACGGCTGGTCAGTGGCTATTCTGATGCCGGAAGAAATTCTTAATGATGCTATAGAAGGAAATTTATCGTACTTTATATATACTATTATAGTATTACTTTTTATCAGCCTTATCGTTTCGGTCGTTATAAGCAGATATTATCTCAAGCCTGTGAAGGCTGCGCTTGATTCAATACAGAATAATCCTTATGACGAAAGACAAGTCGCGCCGTACCTTGAAATCAACGACTTGTTTGAGTTTCTTGCATCAAAAGACAGAGAATATGAAGAAACGCTACGTGAAAAGGAAGAACATTCTTTAAAAATGAAGAATGAATATGAGCAGGCACAGCGAGAGATTTCAAGGCTTGCGTATCTCAGGAAGACTGAAATAGACCCTGATGCGTACAGTGAATTCCTTGAAAGTCTGTCAAGGCTCACAAAAACAGAGCGTGAAATATTCAACCTTTATATTGCAGGAAAGTCAGCCAGAGAAATTATGGATGAATTTGATATTACGGAAAACACTCTTAAATATCACAACCGCAACATATACAGCAAGCTTGGCGTTACGTCAAGAAAGGAGCTTCTCAGGTATGCTGCTCTTTTAAACGAAGAACAAAAGCATTAAATGTCGCTTATTAAGTGACCTTGAAGGCTCGGGTAGTGATATGATAAAATCACGATAACCAATATAGTTTAAAATTCATTTTAAGGAGGAATTCACTATGGCAATGACACATATCTGCGTTTACACAGCAAAGCTCGACGAATCAATCAAGTTCTATTCAGAAGTAGTTGGTCTCGAAATCGTTAACGATTTAAGAGGAAAGACTCCATTCAACATCGTTTTCATGGCAAATTCACCAGACGAAACAAAGGTTGAACTCATCGAAAGCGCTAACCCTACAGACGTTACTCAGGGAATCGCATTCGGATACCCTGTAGACGATGTTAAGGCTAAGTATGAAGAAGTTAAGGCTATGGGATTAAACCCTGAAGATATCGTTCCAAACGGAAGATTCTTCTTCGTAAGCGACCCTAACGGAGTTAAAATCCAGTTCATGATCAGAGGTTAATAAGAAAAGACAAACCGGCCCGCCCTTAAGGCGGGCCTTCTCTTTTAAGCGCTCTTTTTGCACTCCGCAAGTCAGCTTGCACTTGCCGTAAATCATCAGTAAGAGTATAATAGATGGGGTATTACATTAACAGAAGGTGTTAAATTTATGAAACGAATATTTTACGGATGGGTAATTGTATTTGCCTGCGCACTGATGCTCTTCTGCAGTATCGGTATGGTATCAAACAATTTCTCCATCTTCATGCCATTTATAAGAGAAGAATACGGTATCACTCATGCGCAGACATCGTCTCTCGTTACTTTAAGATGTTTCATGTCGTTTGCTGCGATGTGGGTACTCGGTATTTACTACGATAAGTTCGGAACAAGGCTCGGTATCGCCATCGCTGTATGTTTTGCAGCAACAGGCTACCTCATCTTCAGTTTCGCTCACAACTATATGATGTTCTGCATCGGAGCACTCGTTATGGGTATCTGCAACGCCTTTGCATCTATGGTGCCTGCCGGAATCCTCATGAACAAGTGGTTCATCAGAAACAAAGCAACTGCCATCGGAATCTGCGGAGCAGGTTCAGGCGTAGCGATGATGATCATGCCTAGTATCACAACAAAACTCTACGAAACTTTCGGTCTTTCACAGGCTTTCAGAATCGAATGTTTCGGTATGTACGGACTTGCAGTAATCATATTCCTTCTCATCAGAAACAATCCTGAAGACATGGGACTCAAGCCTCTCGGCTATGAAGACATGCACGAAACTTTCAAAAATGCACCGAGCGGTCTCAAAGAAGCTGAGAAGCCTATGACAAAGACTCTCTGGTTCTCAACAATCTGTGCAAGCCTTATCATGGGTGCTCTTGCAAACCCTGGTTACTCACACCTCTCAGCCCTCTTCACAAGTGCTGATTTCGAACCTATGAAGGTTGCGATGATGATAAGCTCAATCGGCTTTATCCTTACTTTCAGTAAGCTCGTTCTCGGTAGACTCGTAGACAGAGTCGGCGGTCTCAAAGGTTCATACGTATTCGGCGGTATACTCTTCATCGGACACATATTCTGCTGTCTCGTATACATAAACAATGCTCTCGTGAACTTTGCAATCATCATCTGCATGGGATTCGGTTATGCAATTACAACTTTAAGCTCAACAATCTGGTCAAATGACATTGCAAACAAGAGCAACTATTCACTCGTAATCAGAAGGCTCCAGACAGCACAGCAGGCCGGTGCACTCGTATTCTCAACTGTACCCGGCGCACTTGCCGATATATTTGACAGCTATATGCCTGCATACGCACTCTTTACAGTATTCATGGCACTCAGTCTTATCATGATAAGCATCTCATACAAATTAAAAGCTTCTATCGAAAGAAGCTGAGAATGGGCATTATAGGCTTATAGGACAAAAAGAGTTGGTAAAAACGGCTGTAACTGTTGAAATTTCAACGGTTACAGCCGTTATATCTTTTTTGAAACAAGATACAGGGTGGACAAAAAGAGTTGGTGAAAATAGCCGAAA
>SVCW01000042.1 GCA_015058155.1 Clostridiales bacterium
AAACGTGAAAGGATACAGGATTCTATTCCTTACTGGGGAGATGCGGTCGTTTGGGGAGAGCTACATCACAGTGCAGATTATCCTGTGAGTTGGGATTAGTCCACCAACTCTTTTTGTCCTATAACCCGCATTATAAAAGGGTAGAATCCATATGATTCTACCCTTCTTTTTTATTGATTTACTTTTTCCGATATTTTGTATGCGGCTCTTAGCGTTACAACTGTTATAAACGTAAACACTGCGAAGAGCGCATAAGTAGGAACGTAACTACCGAACATGTCTGCGAGAATTCCCGGTACTGTTGAGAAGATGAGAGAAAGTCCCGAAGAAATGAGAGAAAGTCTTCTGAGCGCCATAGGGAATGCTTCACCAGGGAAAAGATCCTGAGCCATAACCGAGTATCCGAGGCTCGTAATTACATATCCGATACCCATACATATTATAATCGCAATATTTATTGCGAGGTTCTTCGAATACGCCAGACAGCAGAATATATGTCCTATGAAAAGGAGCCATCCGAAAATCATGTTGGTTCTGAAACCGCCTATAGTATCAACAAGTCTTCCGTATGCAAGCTTAGCCAGCGTAAGTACAAGTCCTACACCGCTTATCATAAGCGCAACATTTCCCGCTTCAAAACCGGCATCAGCAAAAAGTACCGAAAGATGTGCATAACCCGGATTTGCAAGTGCTCCGTTAAAGGCAAGTGATGTAAGTGCCATAACCCATAAGACAGCCGGGAACTGTGCAGCCAGTTCCTTGTTTGTTTTCTTTGTTTTCGGACCTTCTTCCTGCTCGAATAAGTGACCGTGTTCCTCGTATCCGAGCGCCGTAAGTCCTTTGTCACCCGGAGTATTTCTTACGATAAAGAAAACGAGCACGCAGAGAATCATGATGAGTGTCGCTTCAATTCTGAATGCACCTGCTATTCCATAAGAAGCGATAAGCGCCGTTGTAATTCCCGGCATAATCATCATTGCTACACCTGAGCCTGCACTGCAGATACCAAGCGCAAGTGCTCTATGGTGTATGAACCAGCTGTTCATGAGTATTGACGCAGGAAACATTGAAGCAAGTCCCATCCCGAATCCCGAAAGCGAAGCCGCTATGCAGAACATCGGATATACTGCACTCATGCTGTACCAGATATATGCAAGTCCGCATATTGCTACTGAAACAGTCATTCCGATACGGAGATTAAGTTTGTCATAAAATTTTGCTATAACGAATGTTGCTAGGAAAGAGAAAATATTTCTCAGTGTAACGAATGACGAAGTCTGTGCATGTGTAAGTCCATACTCTTCACGTATAGGAGGCATGAATATCGAAAAATTATTTGACATAAGCCCTGTACTTACAAAAAGCATCATAAAGCATGCCGCCGTTACGAGCCATCCGTAGAAAACACGATTTTTCATCAGTATAAACCTCAATTATTGCTTAAAATACGAATCCATTATACTCCTTTGCTTTTTTTACTGCAACTAAAAAGAGCCCGCTTCCGGCGGGCTCTAGTAATCAAAACACAAGCTACTCTTCGAGCATTCTGTATCCTACACCGAGTTCAGTCACAATGTACTTAGGTTCTGCAGGATTTTCTTCAAGCTTACGTCTGATGTTTGCCATATTTACACGGAGAATCTGGTTGTCTGATGAAGCATATGGTCCCCAGATTTCCTTGATGATAAAATCATATGTAAGAACTTTTCCGACATGTTTTGCAAGAAGCGAAACAATCTTGTACTCGATTGCAGTAAAACGAACTTCTTTGTCTTCGCCAAGAGTAACACGACGCTTACCGATATCGATTTTGAGATCTCCGACTGTTACTACTTCGTTTCCTGAATTATCAAGGTTTGATGCCCTGTCTGCATGACGAAGTGCAGTCTTGATACGTGCGATAAGTTCTGAAATTCCAAAAGGCTTTGTAAGGTAGTCATCTGCTCCGAGTTCGAGAGCTTCTACCTTGTCAGCTTCTCTTCCACGTGCTGAAACGACGATAATAGGCACATTTGTCCATTCTCTTACCCATTTTATAATATCAACACCATCAATATCAGGGAGTCCGAGGTCGAGAAGAATAAGATCAGGGCAGTGCGATGTAAGCATAAGCTTCGCCTGTTTACCGTCTTCTGCAATAAGTGGTGTGTAACCGTTTGTCTGGAGTACACTGCAGATGAAATTGCTGATTGATAAGTCGTCTTCTATAACGAGAACTGTTCTCTTGGCAGGATTACTATTCATACGCTAATACCTCCTTGGTTTCTAGTCCGAATCTGAAAACTGAGCCGCCGCTTTCGGCATTACGGGCCTCAATAAAGCCTCCGTGTGCATTTATGATACTTTTGCAAACAGATAGTCCGAGGCCTGAACCTCTTGTCGCATCTGAGGCCAGTTTAGTGTTTAAAATAACATTCTCTATAAGCATGTCTATATTTTCAAAATTAATACCCTTACCATAGTCGCGTAGTTCAAATATAGCCATATTCTTTCCATCGCGACTCTCTTCATAAAGGTTGATATCGAGTCTTTTCTCTTTGTCGCCAGAATGTCTCAGGGCATTTTCCATCAGGTTTATCATTACCTGCTGAATCAGCATGGAATCCATAGGAACGAGAAGTATTTCATCACTCATTCCCATATTTACCCTGACTCCCGGGAAGCGTTTTCTTACTTTTGCAACCGCCTCGGTTACAATCTCTTCCATGATTTCATCTCTCTTTTTGAGTTCTGCATCAACATCAGCAACCTTTGTTACCGAGAGAAGATTTTCTACCATATTGATAAGCCACTGAGTATCGCTCTGGATATTCTCGGCAAACTGTACCATTTCTTCCTTCGTAATATCATCACGCTTTGAAAGGATAACTGAGCTTGCTCCGTAAATACCTGTAAGTGGAGTTCTTAAATCGTGAGATACTGCTCTTAAAAGGTTACCTCTCATACGTTCCTTTTCGGCTTCAAGTCTTGCTTCTGCCTGAAGTTTAAGAAGTTTTTCGTTCTGCTCACCCTGCTTTTTCATCTGCGTAGTAAGTGTCGAAATTACTATTGATGAAAGGACAAGTGAAAGCATCGCAATCGGATATCCTGAGATTGAGAGATTGAACTTCCAGTAAGGATACATGAAGAAATAATTGATTGCGACTGCACTGACGAGCGATGCGATGATTCCATATATATAACCGTCCGTATATCTTGAAATGGCAACAACGGCCACAAAGAAGATCAAGGCCGAGTTATTCTCCTGAAGTGTTATATGCATTATGGATGAAGCAACATAATACGCAAGAACGAGCATTGCCATGCTGAATATAACGTCTTTTAGTATTTTATTATAATTCATATTATGGCCTCCTTCCTCTATGATACATCCAGTTTACCTTCTAATAGTGTTAAAATACTGTTAAAGCTGTCGATTTTCATCGACAGCTTTCGACATTTTTTTATTTTTATTCTACAGTAACCGACTTCGCAAGATTCTTTGGTTTGTCGATATCACAACCTCTGAGCTTCGCAATATAATATGCGAGAAGCTGGAGAGGTACAACTGAAAGAAGCGGTGTGATTTCATCAATACACTCAGGGATATAGATTGTCTTGTCTGCCTGTTTTTCGATATCTTTGTTACCGTCCTTGGCAACCCCGATTACATAAGCGCCTCTTGCCTTTACTTCCTGGATATTTGAAAGCATCTTTTCAAAGAGCTTATCCTGTGTAGCAAGCGCAATCACGAGAGTTCCCTGCTCGATAAGAGCGATTGTACCATGCTTGAGCTCTCCGGCTGCGATTGCAAATGAATTGATATATGAGATTTCCTTGAGTTTGAGTGATCCTTCGAGTGAAACACCTGAATCAGGACCTCTACCGATGAAGAATACGTGCTCTCTTCTGTAGAGTTCCTTTGCAAGATTTTCGATTGCTCCTTCATTTTCGAGAACCTTTGCAAGCTTTCCAGGGATTGCCTTTAATTCTTCGATATATGAATCATAGAACTCTCTTGTAATAGTGCCCTTTGTAAGTCCCATATAGAGTCCGATCATATACATGCACATAAGCTGAGTTGTGTACGCCTTTGTCGAAGCAACTGCGATTTCAGGACCTGCCCATGTGTAGAACACATCATCTGATTCTCTTGCTACAGATGAGCCTACAACGTTTACTACTGAAAGAACTCTTGCGCCCTTGCTCTTTGCTTCACGGAGCGCTGCGAGTGTATCGAGAGTTTCTCCTGACTGTGAGATTGCGATGAAGAGAGTTTTGTCGTCAACAAAAGGATCTCTGTATCTGAATTCTGACGCAACTTCAACTTCTACAGGGATTCTTGCCATCTTTTCGATGGCAGCCTTTCCTACAAGACCTGCATGATATGCAGTACCGCATGCAACGATATATACCTTGTTGAAGTTTTCGATATCTTCTTTAGTCATTGTGATACCTTCGAGAACGATTTCGCCGTTATCATTTAATCGTCTTACGAGAGTATCTTCAAGTCCCTTTGGCTGTTCGTGGATTTCCTTGAGCATGAAATGATCATATCCGCCCTTTTCAGCAGCATCAACATCCCATGTTACATGGAATACTTCACGAGTTACAGGCTTTCTTTCTGCATTGTAAATCTTCACATCATCTGCAGTAACAACTATGAGTTCATTGTTTTCGATGAGATAGATTTCTCTTACATACTTAAGAAGTGCAGGAATATCTGATGCAACGAAGTTGCAGCCCTTGCCGAGACCTGCGATTAAAGGAGCATCCTTTCTTACAGCAATCATCTTGTCAGGTTCGTCCTTGTGGATTGCTACGAGAGCATAAGCTCCTCTCATCATTTCTACAGCCTTCCATACTGCTTCTTCAAGGTCACCGTCATAAAGCACACCGAGAAGATGAGCAATTACTTCAGTATCTGTCTCTGACTTGAAAACTACGCCGTGTTCATTAATAAGCATTTCCTTGAGTTCAACATAGTTTTCGATGATTCCGTTGTGAACGATAGCAATACTTTCATCCATATTTGAATGTGGATGAGCATTTGCATCTGAAGGCGCACCATGTGTCGCCCATCTAGTATGACCGATTCCGATGTGTGAATCGAGATTTTCCTTTGATAAAAGTGTTTCGAGGTTTGAGATTCTACCTACGCATTTTCTGATTTCGAGGTTGTTTCCTGTACCGAACGCGATACCTGATGAATCGTATCCTCTGTATTCAAGTTTTTTGAGCCCGTCGATGATGATTTCGCGTGCACTGCCGTTACCGACATAACCAACTATACCGCACATATTTTTTCTCCTTTCAGGATGGATTAAGCAAATTTTTCAGTAAGCATCGCAGCAAGTCCTTCTGCAAGCTTTGTGATTTTATCAATATCGCTTCCTTCAATCATTACTCTTACGAGAGGCTCAGTACCTGACGGACGGATGAGGACTCTTCCTTCTCCCGCCATGAGGTTTTCAAGTCTTTCGATTTCAGCTTTGATTTCAGGATCTTCAGCGTACTTTTTCTTGTTTTCATTTGAGACCTTTGCATTCTTTAAAACCTGCGGATAAATAGTGATTTCTGATGCAAGTTCCGAAGGTTTCTTTCCTGAAAGCTTAACAGCCTTAAGGAACTGGAGTGATGAGAGAATTCCATCACCTGTTGTTGTAAGGTTTCCGAATATAATATGACCTGACTGTTCTCCTCCGATTACGCTTCCTGTCTTGAGCATGCTTTCGAGAACATAACGGTCGCCAACTGCAGTAACATCTACAGTTGCACCGATTCCTTCTATGAATCTGTGGAAACCGATATTGCTCATTACAGTAGCAGTAACTCTGTTTCCTTCGAGTTTTCCTGCGTCTTTAAGCATCCTAGCGCATATACAGATTATTCTGTCGCCATCAATGATATCGCCTTTTTCATCAACTACGATAAGTCTGTCGGCATCGCCGTCATATGCAAGACCTACATCTGCACCTGTTTCCTTTACGAGTTTCTGGAGATTTTCAGGATGTGTCGATCCGCAGTTTGCATTAATATTGATTCCGTCAGGATTGTTTGCAATTACGAATACTTCAGCACCGAGCTCACGGTAGACTTTTTCCGCTGCCTTGTATGCTGCCCCGTTTGCACAGTCGAGTGCAACTTTCATACCTGTGATATCGACATCGATTGTACTCTTTAAGAACTCAGTATACTTTTCAAGTGCCGAATCGTCAGCTTCAAGGCATCTTCCGAGTTCATCTCCTGTGAGATTTGCATTTACGTTTCTGCTTGAGAGAATGATATCTTCAATCTGCTCTTCAATCTTATCATCAAGCTTGTAACCTTCTCCGTTGAAGAATTTGATACCGTTGTATTCAAATGGATTGTGGCTCGCTGAAATTACTACTCCTGCATCAGCCTTGTAGAATTTTACAAGGTATGCAATAGCCGGTGTAGGAAGAACCCCTACCTTAATAACGTTTCCGCCTACAGCAAGAATACCTGCAGCGAGTGCATTTTCAATCATGTCACCCGAAATTCTTGTGTCCTTTCCGATAATTACTACCGGTCTTCTATTTTCCTTTGAAAGCACATAAGCCCCGGCTTTGCCGAGGTTAAATGCAAGTTCTGGTGTAAGTTCTTTGTTTGCAATTCCTCTTACACCATCGGTTCCGAAGAGTCTTCCCATTTTGGTCTCCTTATGTCTACCCCGATTAACGAGGCGGGTTTATTTCTGAGTGGTTATTTTCATCCTGGCCGCTTCCGTCCTGAGGTGTGTCAGGATTTTCAGGCGCATTAAGATTCTCTATAGTTACAGTTGCACTTATGCTTGCGTTTTCGGAAGAAAGCGATACTCCCGAAGGAAGTACAAGCGATACAGGAACTCTGCCGCTCTCTGTCATTCCTTCTATATTGATTGAACCGCTGATTCCGCGCACATTTTCAAGCGCACTGCTGTTTCCTCTTATCGCGATATCGTCAGGAACAGTAATATGCTCTACATCATATCCTTCAGGAACTTCGCCGTTAACCGTAAGGCTGAGCGGCACTTCCTTAATAGCGTAGATTCTTGAACTAATATCCACAGTTCCCGGATTGACTGTTACTCCGTAAACTTCCTCTCCTCTTGTGTTTGTAGGAACGAGTTTTACAGACTGCACAGCTTCCTCTTCAGTAAGCATTCCGATGTCTATATTTGCTGCAAGATAGCTGACAGTATTTACAAGACTGCTTGCGCCTTTTATCTGTGCTGATTCAAACGAAGAAGTAAATTCTCCTACTTCCGCATTTTCAGGTATACTTCCTGTCATTCCGAGTCTGATATTGCTTTCTGAAGTAACGATCTCGTCTATTGTTATAGTAAACCTGTTCGGCTTTATTTCTATAACGCCTGCATTGTCAAGAGTGTGGACATTCACAGTGACTTCTGTCTGACCTGCACCATAACCACCGACATCAATAGTTGCTGTGATGTCGTTTGCAGTAATTGTACCTATATCCTTCTTCTTTCCCTGAAGCTTAACATCGACTGTATAGTTATGATCACCAAGAAGAACGAGTCCGCGCTCTCCAAGTGATGAGAGGTTTCTTATCTCAACGGGAACGTTGTTGATCGACTGGCTGATTGTTGGATTTTCAGTCCATACAACGTATCCCCAGAGGCATATTGCGATTATAAGCGAAAGGAATTTTGTAAAGTTCTTATTCTGAAGCATCTTTGTTCTTTCCTTTCTTGCCGCCGCTTATTCCGCTCTGGAGTTTGCTGCCGCCGTATTTTATTGTATTCGCAAGGTCTGCGAGGAAGTTGTTATCATTTGTATCTTCGAGATAAAGTGTAAGGAGAGTCTTTTCAACAGTCTTGAGGTCAAGGAATCTTGAAAGCTTTCCGTCGATTGCCATTGAAATGATACCTGTTTCTTCGCTGACTATGAGAACGATTGAGTCTGAGTTTTCTGTGATACCGATTCCGGCTCTGTGTCTTGTACCGAGTTCCTTTGAAAGCGACTTGTTCTGAGTGAGCGGAAGCACGCATCCTGCTGCAGCTACTCTTTCTCCTCGTATAATTACAGCACCGTCATGGAGTGGTGCGCCTTCGTAGAAAATATTTCCGAGAAGCTCGCTACTGATATCTGCATTTACAACCGTACCTGTTTCTATGATTTCTGAAAGAGAAGTTTCTCTCTCAATTACAATAAGGGCACCCGTCTTTGTTCTTGAAAACTGTTCGACTGCCCTGACAAATTCTGATGTAATTTCTTTCGCCTTGTCCTTATCAACCTGAGTAAATCTTCCTGTAACGAACTTGCTTCTGCCTACGTATTCGAGAGCTCGACGGAGTTCAGGCTGGAAGATGATAACAAGTGCGATTACCCCAAGTGTAAGTGTATTTCTTAAAATCCAGTTGATTGTGTAAAAATGGAACACTTCTGACAGGAATGCACCTACAACGATGATGATAATACCCTTGATGAGCTGCTGCGCACGCGATTCCTGAATAAATCCCAGCAATTTATACACAACAAAAGCGACGATCAAGATATCTATCACGTCGGTAATTCCCACACCCGAGAGTATACTGCTGAAAAATTCTTTCATTATATTACCCCTTGTTTTTATATATTTACATTTTAGCAAAATTAACACTTACGTACAATAGCTAAGGGTGAAAATGGGGTGAATTTTATGTTATTTTTTTGCAAAAAATCTGTGGATATCTCTGTGGATATTTTCGGAAAAGAGCCGGAAATAAAAAAGACAGGGCGGATCATCATCCGCCCTGCCAAGTAGGAATTTTATTAATCAAATACCTTGTATTAGTAAACTGTTTCGAGTAAACCGTAGTTTCCGTCATTTCTCTTGTAAACTACGTTAACTGTGTCTGTTTCCATGTTCATGAAAATGAAGAAATTGTGCTGGAGAAGTTCCATCTGAACGATTGCTTCGTCAGTATTCATCGGTTCGAGCTGGAATTTCTTAGTCTTTACTACTGCGATTTCTTCTTCAGGCTCTGCGTAGTCAGGAACAGCTTCGAGAATCACACCCTTACCGCCCTTGTTCTTCTTCTGGATCTTGTCCTTGAATCTTGACATCTGGGATGAAAGCTTTTCCACTACTCTGTCTACAGCATCATAAACATCGTTTTCAGCTTCTTCAGCTCTGAAAATAAATCCTCTTGCATTGATAGTTGCTTCAACTTTCTGGCGACCTCTCTCCTGTGAGAGCATCACCTTTGCTTCAATGTCGTCTGAAAAGTACTTTCCGAGCTTTTCGAACTTCTTTTCGATTGTAGCGTAAAGATTTTCGCTAGCATTCAGGTTCTTTGTGTTAATGTTGAGTATCATAAAACGAACCTCCCTTCACACGGCTACGCCGTGCATATTGAATTTTTATAATAAGTCTGCATTGCAGAACTCTATTACCGGTATTATACCCCTGTTTTCAGATTTTACTCTTGAAACTAAAAAATCGGTGCGCCAATGCTACACCGGTTCCTGACTGGATATACTCCTCCCCCTTTCGGGGTTCGTATTTACGGATAGTGAACAAGTTATTGCATTGTACAGGTAACAGATAAAGTAATGTGTTTTTTCAGATCTAACGCCGTTGGCGCAATGTTCTTTTCAGATGTCTTATGTCTCTTTCGTCCTTCGAGCGTAGCTCTCAAACTTGCTTCCATCAGTTCCGCGCCTTTATTCTGCTGGTCCGGCTTACCACAGGACCAATGCTTTTATTCCGCTACTTTCCGATCTTTAAGCCTTCGGCTCAAGACATTCCGTATAGTCGATCTTCGCATCTCTTAGATACAATGTGCTACTCTGTTCTGTGCAATAACTTTTCCTTTCCTGCGGTCCGAGGCATGAACCGCATCTGTTTGTTGTACCTTCATTATAGCACTTTGATTTGATTTGTAAAGATAAATTTGAAAATTTTCTGAAAATTATTTTTTTAACAATCTTTTTGTTGGATTGCACAAATAATGTGTGGTTTTTGCAGTTATCTTGTGCGCCGGCAACATATTTCGTTATTTTTTCTACAAATGCTGTTTAGGGCGTTTTGTATATTTATTCTCGGAGTATGCATATTTTCGCCCGTTTATGCATCTGTTTCGAATCTTTTATGCGTATAGCTAATATATTGTTAATTCTTTGTTAATATAAAAAGAAGACCTCTTTTCCGAGGTCTTCCGTACATTTTTTCTTTTTTTGTTATATTTTTTCGGGATTGCGCTGCTTTTTGCACAATATTTCAAATCGGTAACTAGAGGCAGTTATTGAGAATTTCTACAACGTCTGCGATTGTGAGTGTTGCGAGGCACTTTAATGTTCCTTCATTGTAGCATGCCTTTGTTGCCATGAGTTCGAACTTGCTTGAATCGATTCCTACTGCTCCGAGAGTGCTTTCGAGTCCGAGAGTTCCGAAGAGGAATTCTTCAGTCTTTGCGATTGCGATTTCTGCGATTTCCATAGGAGCGAGATTCTTATCGATTCCCCATACGTTTACACCGTACTGTACGAACTTTGAAACTGTTTCTTCGCTGAGAGCCTTCTTCATCCATCTTGGAGTTACGATAGCGAGTCCGAGTCCGTGTGTGATGTCATAGTATGCTGAGAGTTCGTGTTCGATTGAGTGACAAGCCCAGTCTTGACCTGTCGCGTATTCGATGAATCCGTTGATTGCCCATGATGCAGCCCACATGAGGTTTGCTCTTGCTTCGTAATTATCAGGTTCTTCGAGTGCAACAGGAGCATACTTGATTACAGTCTTCATGAGTCCTTCCATAACTGTGTCGAGCATGAAGAGACCTGGTTCCATATTGAAGTAAACTTCGAAGATGTGGCTTAAGATGTCTGCTGAACCGCATGCAGTCTGATATTTGCTTACTGTGTAAGTGTTCTGAGGATCGAGGAATGAAACTTTTGGATAGATGAGCTGGCCGCCGCCTGCGAGCTTGTCGTTTGTTTCCATGTTGCTGATTACTGCAACTGCGTCCATTTCAGAACCTGTAGCTGAAAGTGTGAGCACTGTCACGATTGGAAGAGCCTTTTCGATTGGTCTCCATTCAGTAAGGAAGAGCCATGGGTCAAAGTCAACACATGCGCCTGCAGCGATGAACTTTGACGCGTCGATTGTTGATCCGCCGCCTACTGCGAGCACTACGTCGATACCCTGTTCCTTACAGATCTTTGCACCTTCTCTTACTGAATCGATTCTTGGGTTAGGGTCGATTCCTGAGAGTTCTGTAACTTCAAGTCCTGCTTCCTTGATTTCTGCGATTACCTTGTCATAAAGGCCTGATTTCTTGATTGATCCGCCGCCGTAAACGAGGAGAACCTTCTTGCCGCATGCTGCGAGCTCGCGTCCGAGGTTTCCTTCCATCTGGCCTGCGCCGAAATATACC
>SVCW01000043.1 GCA_015058155.1 Clostridiales bacterium
AAGCGGAGCATCTCCTGTTCTTGGTTATAACTATGGTGCAGAAAAATACGAAAGAGTAAAGGAAGCTATCCGCTTCACTACTGTTTTTTCAGGTCTTTATACAATAGTAGCGTGGTTAATAATAGTATTTGAGCCGCATTTCTTCATGGGAATGTTCTCAAACAATCCTGTTACAATTGAAGAAGGATGCAGGATGCTTTTCATATACTTCTTCGGTTTTGTCTTCATGACATTCCAGTTCTCCGGACAGACAGCATTCCAGGCTCTCGGCAAAGCGAAGTTTGCAATTTTCTTCTCAACGTTCAGAAAGGTTGTGCTCGTAGTGCCACTCACATTCATTCTTCCGGCAATCGGTTTCGGAGTCGAAGGAGTATTCCTTGCTGAAGCAGTTTCAAACATTGTAGGAAGCCTGCTCTGCTATATCACAATGTACTTCACACTATACAGAAAACTCTAAAAGCAAAACAGCGGCAAATGCCGCTGTTTTTTATTACTTATTCATTTCGGAGACTCTCAAGTGCCGAAAGATTCATAGCACGCTTCGCAGGTGAATATCCTGCAACTACACCGATAAGTGTTGCAAATCCGATAGCTGCAAATATCAGCCAGAGCGGTATAAACGATACTGTTGAACCATAACCTCCGAGTTCCGAAAGGAATATTCCGAGAAGATCCTTCAGTACGGTATTCATGAGGAGCGAAATTATAAGGCTGAAAACTACTCCTACAAAACCTCCCAGAAAACCGATCATTCCGGCTTCAATCAGGAACATCCTTCTTATATCACGAAGATTGGCTCCGATAACTTTCATAACACCGATTTCCTTCGTTCTTTCGTAAATCGACATTACCATTGTGTTTGTTATACCGAGCGCAGCAACGAGAAGTGATATTCCGCCGATACCGCCGAGCACTCCCTGAATCATTGCCATAGTGCTCTTCATTCTTTCAATCCAGTCAATCGGGCTGTACGACTGATATCCGGCATCTTTCAACTCTTTACTGATACGCTCTGTATTTTCGATGTCGTCTACGTATACGAGAGCCTGATTGTATGTTTTGACTCCGTTCTGCACGCTTGTATCACGGCCGCCCTCTGCCTCAAGATTCTCCTTCTGGATTTCAGAAAGCCTGTCTATATTCATGTAAACCCGGTAGTCCGGAGAGTCGTTCTTCGGTTCAAGCACGCCTATCGCCTGCATCTCATATAATCCATAGTCTATATCGTCATCCGATGTTTCCGCATCTTCAATTCCGTAATTCCAGTCTGCAGTGAGTATAAAATCAGTACCCATAACATCGACATCGATACTCATATAATCGCCGTTCGGATCATAAAACCAGTTCGGAATTTCGCTTCCGAAGAGCAAGACATCCTTGTCGCCCTTCTTGAGCATACGACCTTCCGCAACTTCGTACCCGAATTTTTCAAAAATCTCAGGGTCAACACCCATAATTTCAACGCCTGTCATTCCATCGTCTTCAGCCCAAAGCTGCATATACTGACTGATTACCGGAGTGACGGCTGTAACACCCTTGATTTCACCGATTGATTCAAGCGTAGTATCGTTAAGAACACCCTGCTGCTCTTCGCCGGCATATCCGCCGCCATTATAACTGTAGAGCTCTATCATATGAAGATCGCCATAACCTTCCATCTGCTTTTCGAAACTCTTTGTGAGTCCGAACCCGATAGAAAGCATTACTACAATCGCGCATGTTCCTACTACAACTCCGATGATTGCAAGAAGTGTTCGAGTACGTCGCCTCATGAGATTTCTGAAACAAAGGTCAGTTAAATCTCTGAAATTCATTACTTACTCTCCTTTTCTCCTTCATCGTCCTTTTCATCGATTTCGAAAAGTGCATCTTCAAGTTCGAGCGCCTTTTCCTTCTTCTTCTTCAAAATCTTACGAGTTACAATCGCTCCGATTACAAGAGCAACAAATACTACGATTCCGATAATAAGGCCCCATGGAATCGCTTCCTTCACAGGTTCCGGTTCCATATCCGCCCAAGGATCTTCAAATACAGGCATCTCGATTGCTTCAAATGAGAAGTCTACCTGTTCACTGTGCTGCACACCTGCCATATCTTCATATGTAAAGATTACAACACCGCTTACAGGACCAACTTCTCTAGGAATCATTGTAAATCTGTAGTCATCCTTAGCCCCGCTCTGCATATTACCGAAATACTTGCTGTTTGACTGGAATACATCAAAATTACCTTCAGCAGTTACTCTTAAATTTGAAATTGTATTCTTACCCATGTTGTAGAAATCAACTGAAGCCGATGTTTCCATTCCTACATATGCTTCGTAAGGCGGAACAATATTGTCAATAAAGAGTCTTAATTCCTGTACTACAGGGATTGAAATCGTATCATCTGCAGAGAATGTTTCACCGTTCTTGTTTTCATATGACATTGAAACACTTATCGGAAGTGCATCCTGCTTAGCATCTCCTGAAGCTGAAAGTGTGAGTGTGTGTGTTGAAGTTTCGCCTGCGCCTACCTGTTCAATGTAAAAAGCGTTACTGCTGTTTACAGGCACGAAAACTCCGTTGCCATCAACTACAACCTTGATGTTATAGAGGTTCACCTTTGATGTGTTGAGGAATGATATTTCGAGAGGAAATGCTGATCCGGCAAGAACACTTCCGCCACCGTAGTTATAGTTGCTTACCATAAGAATCGGTGTGTGAACACTGTCCGGACCATCTTCTTCGATAACACCATCACCATCCACAGGCACATAGAAATTCTTGTCAAAAGCAACTTCTTCCTTCTTGCTGTCAAGACCTGTTACTTTTACGCCAATAACATGATTCTTGTCAGCAACACCCTCTTCAACTACGATATTGAATGTTGCAGTCGCAGTATCTCCGCTACTGATATTTCCGAGATATCTTTCAGGGCTGCCATTATCGATTGCAATTCCTGACGGAAGAGTGAGTTCTATCTTTGCACTTCTTAAAGCTGTGCTGCTGCCGTTGAATACCTGGAAGGAAACTGTATTTCCACTGCCTGTTACAAGTCCGCTTTCAGGATAGATGGCATGGAAAACATCAACAGTATTGATGTACACTCCACCATGCTCTTCCTCATCACCTGGGACAACATTTTCAGTAATTGAAAGTGCGAAATATCTTGAAGTATAAACTGTCTCACCATCATTCTTGAGAACGAGTCTGAAATCCTTCATTCCTGTTTCACAGAATCTTGAAGTTGTGATTTCAAATCTTACTTCAACACTATCTCCGCTTGACTTGAAATTAGTCTCTGCAGAAACACCGCCTTTATATGTAATTCCTGCCTTATCTTCAAACTCGAGAACAGCCTCATCAAAAGTGAAATTACCGTCCCTTGTATTAGTTACGCTGAGAACAATTTCCTTTGTACTGCTCTGCATTGTAGTAAGGCCGCCTGTGCTTCTTACGCTGAGCCACATGTATTCATCGGCATAAGCAGTATACTTGTCTGCAATTTTTGAAGCCTGTGTGCCTGATCCTGCTACCCCAAGACCAAGAGGCGCAAAAAGCGCTACTGCCACGATCATTACGGCAAGAAGTGCCGAAATACCTTTTCTGAAATAACTAGTCCTCATTTCCTTTTACCTCCACATTTATAATGTTGCCGTCCTGAATCGTTACGACCTTATCTGCATAGTTTGCAATACTTCTGTCGTGAGTTACCATGATAAGTGTCTGTTTGTGTGCTCTGACCTGACTTATGATAAGCTCCATGACTTCCTTTGTTGTATGTGTATCGAGATTTCCTGTCGGCTCGTCCGCAAAAATTATCTTAGGCGTTCCGACGAGTGCCCTTGCTATCCCGACTCGCTGCTGCTGTCCTCCGGACATCTGGGTAGGCTTTCTGTTTTCATAACCTTTAAGGCCTACAGCCGCAAGAGCTTCCTCTGCCATTTTATTTCTTTTTTTCTTATCAACACTTCTGAAAATGAGCGGCAGACTGACGTTTTCAATTGCTGTCAGCATCGGCATCAGATGATATGCCTGGAAAATGAATCCGATATTTTTCTGACGGAAAAGCGTTACCTGTTCTTCGTTCAGCTTATGTATCGGAATATTTCCTATCCACACTTCCCCTCTTGTCGGCTTTTCAAGCCCCGCTACCATATTCAGGAATGTTGACTTACCCGAGCCCGAAGTACCAAGGAAACACACGATTTCCCCTTTATGTATTTCGAGGCTTATGTTGTCAAGCGCAATGACTCTTTCATCGCCCATTCTGTACACCTTTCGTACATTTTTTACTCTTATAAGTGCCTCCGCCATTGCTTTCCCCTTTCCTCCAAAATTCCTTAATTATCTACTTCTTTTGACACTATAATACACTAAATTGTTCCATCAAAATTATTAACTTTTTATTAATTTGAACAATTATTTTAATTGTTCGCTCTGACTACATTCAGTGCTGATTAACATAACAAAAACTATTAATTGAATCTTTGAAATACTTGCCAAAAATGCTATAATTTCCACAATAATAGAGTTCTATGAAACCAGACATCTTAACATAATTAACAGAATACATTTAGAAAGGATTAATTCATGCCTAATAACATGACACAAGGAAGTATTACAAAAGCACTCCTTCTCTTCAGTCTTCCTCTCATAGCAAGCGGTCTTTTGCAGCAACTATATGGTTGGGTAGATGCTTTTGTAGTAGGAAATGTCGTTGGCGAAGATGCTATTGCCGCAATCGGGGCAACACATGCAGTATGGCACTTTTATGTAATGGCAATTACAGGGTTCACATCTGGTGTTTCAATTCTATCAGCTCGATATTGCGGAAGCAGACAAGATCAAAAACAGAAACTTGTACTTTTCACTTTCCTTGTTGTTGTAGGTTTAGTAATTTTCGTAACTACATTATTTACAATCCTTTTCGCAGAGCCAGCATTGAGACTTCTAAAAACACCATCGAATATTTTTGAGATGAGTGAAGAGTATCTACGCATAGTAATGCTTGGAATACCATGTCTTGCCGTATATAACGTATATTCAGGTGTCTTAAGAGGTATTGGTGACAGCAGTGCACCACTCTACTCAATTATGGTATCTGCTGTATCTAATGTTGCTCTTGACATTTACTTCGTGGCAATACTTGGTTACGGTGTAAAAGGAGCTGCTTTAGCAACATTCATTTCACAAGCAGCGATGATGGTGTTCATCGTTATATATACTTTCATCAGATATCCGTTACTTCGTTTTGGAATAACAAGCTTTGATCTTGATATTCTTGCTGACGGAAGCAGGCTTGCACTTCCTATTACAATACAGTCTATGGTAACTGCTGCAGGAAATCTTGTTCTCCAGAATTTCATGAATACTTTTGGTAGTGTCACTGTTGCGGCGATTACAACAGCATATCGCGTAGATAGTGTTATAGTACTTCCTATAGTGAATCTCGGAACCGGTATCGCTACGATTGTATCGCAGAATAAGGGTGCTGGCGAAAAAGAAAGAGAAAAAGAATGTCTGAGAATCGGAATTAAAATGATGGTTATTATTTCAGTTATTCTCATGATTATAATTCTTTCATTTGCCGGTAAGATTGTTGCCATTTTTGGAATTACTGAAGAAGCAATTATGATTGGCAAAGGATTCTTTAGAGGACTTGCTCCATTCTACATTGTTTTCAGCTTGATAATGGCATTAAGAGGATTCCTTGAAGGCGAAGGAGATGTTATCTTTTCCGGTATAAACGGAATAATTACCCTTATTATTAGAATCATTCTTTCATATGCACTCTGTCCGTTCTTTGGAAACATGGTTATTGCATATGCAGAAGGTCTTTCATGGCTCTTCCAGCTTGCATTGTTTATCTGGAGGTACCGCAGCAAACGAGATATTATAATGGCAAATTAGTACATAATAAACCATAGCACAAAACCCGACCTATAATCATAGATCGGGTTTTTAAGTTGTTCTTTCTAATCTGTCATGTAAGCCTGTTATGATTTGTGGCTCTCAAACCAATTTGTAATCTCATCAATTCTCTTGATACGATTTCTTGGTCTTCCCATACGCGCAAGTGTATGATTCTCTCCATGGAACAGACACATTCTTGCCTCTACTCCATGATATCTTAATGCTGTAAGCATCTGGAATCCGTCAGTCGTACAGCAGTGAAAATCAAGATCCGAATGAATGATGAGAAGTGGAGTCTTCACTTTATCAGCATAAGCAACAGGTGAAATGCTCCAGAGATATTCCGGATCTGACCAAGGTGTAGCCTGATGATCATGTTCTGCTTCCTGGAAACTGATATCTGACATATTAAAATCACTGAGCCAGTTAGAAATACTTCTCTGAGTTGCTGCCGCAGCAAAAATATCAGTATGTCCAATCATCCAGTTTGTCATGAAGCCACCATAAGAACCGCCAGTAAGGAAAAGATTGTCTCTATCAATCTGAGGATATTTTTCAAGTACTACATCGATAAACTGCATGATATCTTCGTAGTCAATTGAACCATATCTTCCCCAGATGTTTGCAAATTCATTACCGCGTCCTGAACTTCCTGTAGGATTACAGTATATTACGAAATAACCCATATCGGCCCAGAGCTGATTTTCGAAATTATAGAACTCACCAATAATTGCCTTAGGTCCGCCGTGAACATTGATAATCATCGGGTACTTCTTATTTGCATCATAGTCACGTGGCTTAAGAACCCATCCGTCTACTTCATTACCTTCGCTGTTGATAAAGAGGATATCATCAGGAATATGCTTAATTCTATCTTCCATTACAGAAGCATTGATTTCAGTTACAGGAATAGCGTCACTACCTACGATTTCACAAAGCTCGTGAAGGTTATAATCCTTAAGGCACACAGCATAAACTCTTCCATTATTCACTGCGATGGATTCACAATTTCCTGTAAAAGCAGTAATTTTTTCAGGAATAGCCTTATCGCCTGAACAATCAAGTGTATAGAGATGTGAACCCTTTCTTTCAGTAATCACATAATAAAGTGTATTACCTTCTGTAAGGAAAGTGCACCCACCTTTATAGCTGCAGTCAGAAAGTGACATGTTTCCTATTTCCATATCAGCGTCAGTAAGCTTTACATATCGCCCATTGTCATAAAGCTTATACACTTCAGGATTCTCATGCACTCCGTACTTCGCCATATCTGAAGCACCGAGAATAAGAGCATCGTCAATAACATCCATGAAACTTATTCTGAGAATATCCTTTCCGAGAAGGCTTCTTTCTTCTCCAGTTTCAATATTGTAAGCTCTTACTTCATGCTTGATTGGAAGAAGTGCATCATATTCAAGTCCATAGTAGTATACTGTATTACCGTCTTTTGAAAGTACAGCCTTATCAACATTGAAATATTCACCGCTTACAGGTTTCATTGAAGCATCTGTAATATTTGCAATGTAAATTCTGTTTCTGATTCCGTTGATAAATCCTGTTCCGTTGTACCAGAAAGGAACTTCATCAAGGATTTCGTAGTATTCTTTTTCTGCAACACCATCAGACTTGCAGTTATATTCTTTTGTTACAACAAAAGTATCCCCAACTCTTGCTATGAGAGAAAGTCCTTCTTCGAGTTCACATACCTTCTCCTTTTTATCTTCTGATAAATTTACGTCATAAACAATCGTCTTATTATCAGATACGGAGGATATATATAATCCTCCGCATCCGTTTGAGATATATCCATTTATACGTAAATCAAAGTCGAGTTCAGAATACTTTTTCGCTACAGTGTCGTAATAACATACCTTTGAATCAAATCCTTTAAGATCTTCAGTAGCCTCGTCTTTTGTAAAAACTACAAATCTTCCATCTGAAGTAAACAAAGGATTAATCAGGTACTTATGCTGCAGCATATCTTCTGATTTTAATTTGCGCATTTAGAAATTCTCCATAATTAAATTATTCTTCAAAGTAAAGTCCGTATAAGCTCTGGAAGTGGATGTTGCTCTTGAGGTCAAATCCCTTGAGCTTTGAGCTACTTGCTGCGAAATAAGTTTCGTAGTAGCAAGGAATAATACAAGCATCATCCTTAAGGATTGCTACAGCCTGGTCATAGATTTCAGTTCTCTTTTCAGGATCCTGTTCAATTCTAGCAGCTGCGAGGAGCTTGTCTACTTCAGGATTTGAGTAACCAACCTGATTGTTTCCTGATCCAGTGTAGTATCTGTCATAAAGCATGTCAGCATCAAGGAATCTGTCATTTGTTCCCATTACGTCCATCTGGTAAGTAAGGTTTGCAATATTGTTGAAGCTTACTGCGTCTTCAATAAGTTCAACGTTCATTGTGATACCAACTTCCTTAAGGTTTTCCTGAAGAGCGAATGCTGCATTGTCTCCCCATCCCTGAAGAGCATTAGCAGTGAATTCAAATCCATCAGGATATCCTGCGAGTTCGAGACATTCCTTAGCCTTTTCGATGTCATGTGGATAGTTTGCTACTGCATCATTTGAAGTATATCCGAGTGACTGTGGAGCAAGCATGAAGTTAGTGTCTGCGAGTGATCCCCAACCCTTCTTTTCAGCCTGAAGGATATCTTCCTTGTTGCAAGCATAGTTTACAGCCTGACGGAGATACTTGTTGTTGAATGGGAATGTTGTGTTGTTGAGAAGGAACCAGAACATATGTGAAGTTTCTTCTGTGTAGAGTGTAAGATCAGGATTGTTTTCGATTAATTCGAGGTCAGTTGCTGATACATTGTAAGTAAGGTCAACATCACCTGTTTCGAGAGCGATGAGCATTGATGATGCGTCAACGATACCGATAACCTTTACATACTTGATTGGTGATTCGCCACGATAGTATTCAGGGAATGCTTCGAGGAGAGTGTATTCACCAAGCTTCCATTCCTTAAGCATGTAAGGACCTGAACCTACTACTGTTTCTGCATCCTTACCATAGTTTTCACCGAGTTCAGTGATGGCCTTTTCGCTAACGATATAAATACCGCTGAGGTACTTGATGAAAGGTGCGAATTCATTCTTAAGGATGATCTTTACTGTTGAATCGTCAACAACCTGAGCGTCAGCGATATTACTTGCATACTTAACCTGAGCAGCTGACTGAGTAGCTCTTAAGAGTGAGAATACAACGTCTGATGCCATAATCTTGCTTCCATCATGGAAGTAAGCGTTGTCACGGATATGAACAGTATATTCTGTTCCATCTTCACTGATTTCATATGAATCTGCGATACCGTTCTGTACGCCTTCTACGTCATCATAGAAGAAAAGTGGATCGTAGATTGATGAATAAATGTAGATTGACTTACTTGATGAGTCAATACCAGGGTCAAGGCTTGTTGCGTCTGCCCATGTTGAACCGAAAACGAGAGTATCTTTTACTTCGCCATCAGTACTTCCACCGCCACCGCAAGCAGCAAGGCTGAATACCATTGTCATTACGAGAGCGATTGCAATAATCTTTTTGAATGCCTTCATTTTTATACTTTCCTTTCTTTAAAATATTAACGAGGTATATATATTATCTTCTGACAAACGAACTTCTTCGTACATCAAAAGCTAATACCTATTAAAACAAATCTTTGCGTGCGCATGCTACAAAATGATCAGGACTAATTTCTTCTAAAGCAACACTTGTAGCAGTACATGCTTCTGTACAATATTTACATCTTGATGCAAATCTGCAGCCTGGTTTAGGATTTATAGGGCTTGTTACTTCACCTTCGATAATAGTCTTTTCTGCAAGTGAAGTCTTTAAATCAGCTTCAAGGATTGCACTGAGAAGTGCCTTAGTGTATGGATGTTTAGGGTTCTTGAAAAGTTCTTCCTTCGGCGCTTTTTCAACACATTCCCCAAGATACATAACAGCAATTTCATCGGAGATATGCTTAACTACCGAAAGGTCATGAGTGATAAACATGTATGTAAGCTTTCTTTCTTCCTGAAGATCCATGAGAAGATTTAAAATCTGTGCCTGAATTGATACATCAAGAGCTGATACAGGTTCATCACATACGATAAACTTAGGATTAAGTGCAAGTGCTCTTGCAACTCCTATACGCTGACGGCGGCCACCATCAAGCTCGTGAGGAAAATAGTATTCCATACGACGCGCAAGACCTACAGTATCCATAAGTTCACTTACTCTGTTATATAAATCTGCACCTTTTGCTTCCTTATACGCAATAAGCGGTTCGCTGATGATATCTCTTATTGACATTCTCGGATCAAGCGATGCATATGGATCCTGGAAAATAATCTGCATTTCTTTTCTCAAGTCCATAAGTTTCTTCTTGGAAGCATGAGTAATATCCTCACCTTCAAAGAAAATCTGGCCTGATGTTGCAGGAAGCAGGTTAAGAATTGTTCTTCCGAGAGTGGATTTACCACATCCCGACTCACCTACAACCCCGAGCGTTGTACCTCTTTTTATTTCAATATTTACATTGTCAACTGCGTGAAGCATTCCTGATGGTGTTTTAAAGTACTTTTTTAAATCTACTGTCTTTAATAATGTATCCATCATTTACACCTCCTTTTCAAACAGATGACACTTAATCATATGTCCGTCAAAATCTATATCATTTGGAAGTTCAGTCCTGCATCTGTCTGTACAGTATGGACATCTCGTATGGAACTTACAACCTTCAGGAAGATCCATAGGGTCAGGCATGAGTCCTGCAATAGGCTTAAGTCTTGCCGCATTCTCATTCATATTTGGAAGAGAATCGAAGAGTCCCTTTGTATACGGATGATGTTTGTCATCATTGAATATATCCTGAACAGTACCAGATTCTATGATTTCTCCCGCATATACAACAGCTACCTTATCGCAAGTCTTTGCAACTACACCAAAGTCATGTGTAATCATAATCATCGATGTGCCGTATTCCTTCTTGAGAGTGTCCATCATTCGAAGAACCTGTGCCTGAATAGTAACATCAAGTGCAGTTGTAG